>JBKCOY010000146.1:0-11437 GCA_046309555.1 Chitinophagia bacterium | reverse complement strand
TTATCAATTACCAATCACTGAAGCTGGACTCTACAAGGTTTGCATCATGTATTTCCCTGATCCCAAAAGTGCATCCAACGCCACCATTACAATCGAACATGCCAATGGTAAGGATAATCTGAATTGGAATTTCAGGCAAGGGGATAATCTTGGATTTGCCATAAGGATAGGGGAATACTTTTTTGAAAAAGGCAAGCCGGCTTCACTGAAGATCTCCAATGAGCAGGCAGATGGATTCATTATTGCTGATGGAGTGGGTATCATCAGACAATAATAAAAATATTGATAGGGAAATGATGAACGCTGGAAATAAGAAAATAAGATGGAGGATAGGGGCTTTGTTGTGTTTGGCCTCTGCGCTTAATTATATTGACAGAAGTACACTTGCCATTCTGGCTCCTGCAATTCAAAAAGATCTTCACTGGACAGATGCCGACTATGGAAACATAACCGCTTTGTTTGTTTTCAGTTACACCATCATGTATGTGGTAAGCGGACGCATCATTGACCAGATAGGTACAAGAAAAGGATTTGCCTATTCTGTAGGGAGCTGGTCGCTGGTGAGCGTATTGCATGCCATCGCCAATTCCGTTACTCATTTTTCAATTGTTCGTTTTTTTCTGGGAGTCACTGAGTCGGCCAATTTCCCCGCAGGTATAAAATCAATTACTGAATGGTTTCCATTAAAGGAAAGGGCCTTGGCTGTTGGCATATTCACTGCCGGATCTGCCATTGGGGCTACCATTGCAGTTCCGATGGTAACTGTAATAGCAATCAACTGGGGTTGGAGAATGGCCTTTGTCGTTACAGGCGCTTTGGGCTTTGTATGGCTGATATTTTGGATGAAATACTATTACCTCCCTGAAAAACATCCACGCATTTCCGAAGTTGAACGTTCATTGATTCTTGGTGAAGTAAAAAGTGAAAATGATGTGGACAGTGATGAGCGCATGAGCATAAAACAAATTTTGTTGAAAAAGAAGAGTTGGGGATGTTTTGCCGGGAGGATATTTATTGATCCAGTTGTATATTTTTTCGTTTTCTGGATTCCCAAATATTTGTATGATGTGCAGGGACTTCCTTTGTCAGAGATCGGGGTATCAGCATGGCTTCCTTATGCAGCAATGGGCATAGGCATGATCTTGGGCGGATATATACCAAAGCTGTTGATTGAACGCAAGAGTTGGAGTCTGAACAGAGCTAGAAAAACCATCATGCTTTTATCTTCAATTGCGATACCTGTTTTTTGTTTTGCTATTACCACTAAGGTGGATGCTTTGACTGCAATCCTGCTCATGTCAGGTATCATGCTGGCACATGGTCTTTGGTCGAACATCACGCTTCCGACAGAAATTTACTCCAAGAATATACAAGCCACCGTAACCGGAATTGGCGGCACACTTGGCGGTTTGACAAGCGTAGTTACACAAAAATTGATCGGTGTAACTGTTATGAATTATTCATACCTCCCCATTTTTATTTTTATTGGATCTGCATATTTGATAGCATTTGTATTGGTTCATTTTTTAATTGGAAAGATTGGAGGGGAACATATTGTCGGTTCAAAACCCGTTAACTGAATTATTAATCTATGAGAACATTAGATCATCAATATGAATTTGTAGTTGTAGGAGGTGGCTTGGCTGGGATCTGCGCTGCTGTTACCGCATCCAGAAAAAATATAAAAACTGCATTGATCCAGGACAGGCCTGTGCTTGGAGGCAATGCAAGTACTGAAATTCGTGTTCCACCTGTTGGCGCAACACAGTGCAACTTTGCCTATTCCAGGGAAACTGGCTTAATAGAGGAATTGTTTTTGAACAATCTTTATCGAAATCCTACTTGCAGCCCTGAGGGTTGGAATCTTGAATTGGAGAGTTTGGTCAGGAATGAACCTAACC
The DNA here is from genome assembly GCA_046309555.1 of Chitinophagia bacterium. GTDB lineage: Bacteria > Bacteroidota > Bacteroidia > Chitinophagales > Chitinophagaceae > Pollutibacter. The sequence goes on along the minus strand of JBKCOY010000146.1, from coordinate 9,536 downwards.
TTGATCTGTTCTTAAATTGTGCCGTTTGCAATGTAGAAACTGCCGCTTCTGAAAGCTCATCCACTGCATCTCATGATGTGAACATCAATTCAATCAAGGCTTACTGCTCCATGGCTGAGACCTGGTATATTTTTCATGCGCCTTATTATGCGGATTGTTCCGGTGACGGAATATTGGGTGCTGAAGCTGGTGCTGCTTTTCGTTATGGAGTGGAAGCCCGTTCAGAATTCAATGAGCCATTGTGTCCTGATGAACCTGCAAAAGAAACCATGGGTATGAGTCTGCAGCTTAGGGCAAGAGATGCAGGCAGACCCATTCCCTTTCTGAAACCTGATTGGGTGCAACTGGAGCTAAATGCAGAAGATTTCGGACCATACCGACCTGTAAGTGAACAGTTCTTTCCGGATACAGGAGGGTTTTGGTGGCTTGAATGGGGCGGCGAACTAGATACTGTTCATGACACCCTAAAAATTAAGGAAGAGGTTCAACGCATCACCCTTGCCGTATGGGATTATTTGAAAAATCGTTCGCCTATATCAGAAAAACTGAGAACTTATGAACTGGATTGGATGGGTGCTGTTCCAGGCAAGCGAGAATCTCGTCGTTTTGAAGGAGACCATATCTTAACGATGGGTGACATCGATATGCAACTTCATTTTGATGATGCAGTGGCTTATGGTGGCTGGGGATTTGATCATCATCCCCCCGGTGGTTTTCATGACAAGGTTAATCCCAGCACACACCAATATCTCCGGGGTCCCCATAATGTTCCCCTTCGCTCATTGTATTCCAGGAACATTGCTAATTTATTTTTCGCTGGTCGTAACATCAGTGCATCGCATTATGCTCTTTCCAGTACCCGGGTGATGCTCACCTGTGCTCAATTGGGGGAAGCTGTTGGAATGGCAGCTGCGCATGCTGTTCAATTGGGCGGACAAATCAGGAAGTTGACACAGAATGATCATGTCAGGGATATACAATTTGATCTGCAGAAAAATGATCATCACATCAGTCACTATCCAATTTTTATTCCAAGGGATTTTGCTCCATCAGCTACTGTTTCAGCATCCTCTGTTTTTGCCATCAATGAAAAAAATGATACCTGGGGCAAAGAACAACTGACAGGACCTCGAATGCAGATGTTGACAATCATCACTCAACAGCTTGAATCTATTCAGATCAAGTTGGATGCCACTTCATCAACGCAATTGAAATATAAGCTTGCTCAAGGGCCTTCTAATTCCTCAACTTATCCCGATAAGGGAATTGCATCAGGATACATTGAATTGTTAGAAGGCAATGATCAGTGGGTGACCATTCCGGTTTCCTGTACCATTGATCATCCAGGCTGGTATTTTCTCATGTTTGAGGAAAATTCAAATATATGGTTACATGTATCTGAAACACCGCCGGGGCAGCTTCGTTATTATCCCCGACCAGAGGACCCCATCAGACCTAATCCTTTTTCAAAATGGACATTAAGATCGTTGGCAATAGGACAAAACAAAGCTGCTGATGCAGATGGTGCAAAAGTAATGGCCCCAGACTGGAATGAACATGCACTTCGTTTCAAAGAGATGAGTTGTTTTCTTGGATTCTCCTATATGAGCAGAATTTTTCCAACTCAACCGATATACGATCCATCAATGGTGGTGAATGAACACAGTAGACCAACCAACAAGCCCAATCTTTGGGTGTCATCTGTGACTGAATTTGATCGTCCGGAATGGATTGAACTAAGTTGGGATTCTTCACTTGATATTGATGCTATTCAAATTCTGTTTGATTCATCATTGCACTTCCATTTTGGTCAAAGCTGGCAGGGCTATCAAACCAATGCCATTCCTTCCCTTGTCAAAGCGTATAGGGTTATTTCAACTTTCTCTGATGGAACAGAGAAGTGTTTGGTTGATATTGATAATAATTGTCAGAGAAACCGCATTCATAAACTGGCAGTTGAAAATGTCAAAAAAATTAAAATAGAATGTTTAGGTACCCAAGGTATCAATCGAGCTCATATCTATTCTTTGCGTGTATTTGGAACAGAAAATGGTGCTGTAAGTAAAGAATTGTAGAAAATAATATTACTTTATAACATGAAGTCTTTTTTATTATTCGGCCCTGAGGATGTAAGGTTATCTGAAAAACCATTGCCGGTTATTGGGCCCGATGATGTGCTGGTAGAGCCGAAATTTACGGGTATTTGTGGATCAGATATACATTATTTCCGCCATGGCTACTGTGGCAATTTCAGGCCTAAATCCCCGTTTGCACTTGGGCATGAATTTTCAGGAATTGTACATAGTGTTGGTACAAATGTATATCACCTAAGTATTGGCGATGAAGTTGCCGTTGATCCTTCAATGCCTTGTGGAACTTGTAGCTATTGTCGTTGCGGACAATATAATCTCTGTTTATCGATGCGTTATTTTGGTTCTGCCAGTTGTGACCCACATATAGATGGTTCGATGGCGCAATTTGTTATTGTACCTAAGACCAATTGTTATATTCTTCCTCAGGGGATCTCTATGTCTCAGGCTTCTTTACTCGAACCTTTGTCAGTAGCAATGCATGCAGTTCGTCAGGTTGAACACATTGCCGGTAAGTCAGTATTGATAACTGGTGGAGGACCAATCGGGCAATTGATCTTGCGCATTCTTCGGGCCTTTGGTGCTTCTTTCATTGCCGTCAGTGATGTGAGTGACTATGCCCGACAATTTGCAATGAATAGTGGAGCCAATCATGTTGTTGATCCGCTTGATGAATCATCATGGAAAAGCATGGATCAATGTGATGTAGTATTTGAGGCGTCCGGAATACCTTCAGCATTATCGAATGGTATACAGATTCTCAAAAGAGGGGGAACATTGGTGATGGTGGGTACCCTGCCAGAGACCTTCATCATCACTGGTAATGCTATCATGAGCAAGCAATTAAGAGTGCTGGGGTCTTTTCGGTTTGCCAATGTTTTTGAGGATGCGTTGAAAATGGTGGCATCAGGTATTATTGGCCTTGAAGGGATCATAACAGCCACTTACGGATTTAATGAAATTCCTATGGCTTTGGAAAAAGCACTTGAGAAAAAAGATGTCATGAAAATTCAGATCGTATCATGAGATACGTACAACTGGGTAAAACCCACATGAAGGTTTCGCATATCAGTTTTGGCGCTTCATCACTAGGCGGTGTATTCAGAGAAGTTGATGAATCAAAAGCCATTGAAGCTGTTCATGTAGCCATTGATCTTGGCATCAATTATATTGATGTTGCTCCTGCCTATGGTGGCACCAGAGCAGAATCTGTTTTAGGAAAGGCACTCAGGAATATCCCCAGATCCTCCTTTTATATTTCCACCAAGGTTGGAAAAAATACAGCCTTTGAAAGTTACGGCATTGATACATTTGATTATAGTCGTGAAGGAATACTGAGATCATTGGATGCCAGCACCCGGAGGACAGGCATAGAATATTTTGATATTGTTCATTTGCATGACATTGAATACAATCGAGGTCAGCATACTGACTGGGCTCTTTCTGAAGGATTACAGGTCTTGCAAGAACTTAAATCAGATGGAAAAATTGGAGCAGTAGGCATAGGGATGTATCCTGTTGATCTTTGGGAAAGGGTAATAAGTGAGGGTGGTATAGATGTAGGTTTGTCTCATAATCTTTACTGTTTGAATGATGCCAGACTAGAGCAGTTATTGCCACTTGCCCGATCAAAGGGAATAGGCATGATCAGTGCCTCACCATTTTCCTCTGGGTTACTTACCTCCAGGGGCGCCCCCCAATGGCATCCGGCGAATGTTGAACAACGTAAAATATTTGCTGAAGCAGCCAATGTCTGTAAAGAGCATGGAAGCGAGATTGAAAGATTGGCGATACAGTTTTCAACGCAAAATCCAGATATCATCACAACCATGTTCAGCAGTGCTGATCCGGATTCAGTTCGCCGAAATCTGAAGTGGAGTGCTGAACCCATTGATGAGGAGTTGCTTAGTGTTGTTAGACAAATTCTTTTGCCTGTATCAAATCAAAATTGGAATTATTAAACATGAAAATAGACAGTCATCAGCATTTCTGGCATTACAATCCATCCGATTATGTTTGGATGTCTGAAGAGCACAATGTGATCAGACGCAATTTTCTTCCCGAAGACCTCAGGCCATTGCTTGATGCAGGCGGTATTGACGGAACCATTGCTGTCCAGGCCCGTCAAATGCTGTCGGAAACTGATTTCTTACTTGGATTGTCAGCCCAACATCCAATAATCATGGGAGTTGTAGGCTGGATTCCTTTGTGTGACGCCAACGTGGAGGATCATCTTGCTCATTATGCTTTACAAAATAAAATTGTTGGCTTTCGACATGTGTTGCATGATGAACCGGATGATCATTTCATGCTCCGTAAGGATTTTAATGAAGGCATCAAGGTATTGGGCCGATACAACTTGTGTTATGACGTGTTGATCTTTGAAAAACACCTTCCTCAAACCATTCAATTTGTTGACCAGCATCCCGGTTTAACTATGATTGTTGATCATATTGCCAAGCCGCGAATCCGGGAAGGCAATTTCGACCACGAGTGGGAAAAGAATATCCGTCAGCTTGCCGAGCGCAATCACGTCTGCTGTAAGCTGTCAGGTATGGTGACTGAAGTGAGAGGAGGTAAATGGGATGTGGCTTTTTTGAAACCTTATTTCGAAGTTGTTCTGGAAGCCTTTGGTCCGGATCGACTGATGTTTGGATCAGATTGGCCGGTTTGCTCGCTGCAGAGTGAGTATCATCAATGGCTTGATACTGTTGATTGTTTTATTGGGACACTGAGCGAGTCAGAAAAAAAAGCCATCATGGGTGGAAATGCTGCACGCATTTATTTAAAACAATAACCAGTAAATTGTCAAATGCTATACAATGGGAACCAAAGAAAAACAGGAATCTGGAGCAACGGTTAAACGTGTTGGAATGGTCATCAAATTAAGGCCAGAATATGTAGATCAATATCTTTCATTGCATGCAGATTCCAGTCCTGGTGTCAGGGATCTTCTCACAAAATATCACTTGAAGAATTTCAGTATTTTCTTACACAAGATCGGGGGTGAGTACTTTGAATTTGGTTATTATGAGTATACCGGCACTTCATTTGAGTCAGACATGAAAAATTTGGCAGCTGAAAAACGGAATATAGAATGGCTAAACATATGCGATCCTATGCAAATGCCTTTAGAAGGAGAAAATGGTTGGGCAGAAATGAGGCAGGTTTATTATAATGAGTGAAACAATTAATTTTTGATCCTTTAAAATAAAGATATGAGTCGGTACGCTTTGTTCATTTTCATCATGGTATTAACGAAATCCTCAATACGAGCTCAACAATATGCCGACAGCATTCACATTCAGAAAAAGACGGAAACAGCATCCAGCATAAAAAAAATTGCCAATGGTAATCTTATGTATGACTTTGGTAAAGATTTTTTTGGAAGGTTAAAGGTTGATTTGAGCGGACTCTCAACAGGTGATACGATTGTGATTTATATCGGAGAAAAAATTGATGGAATAGGCATGATTGACAGAAATCCCGGTGGGACAATTCGTTCATATCGCTATCGCATCGCCAAAGAAGCCAATAAAAACACTATTTATCTGCCTGATATTCCTGATAAAAGAAATACTTCGGGCAATGCCCTACGATTACCCGAGTATATGGGTATTGTAGCTCCCTTCCGGTATGCAGAGGTTGAAAATAGTGGAAACGCAAGCAAGATTAGGATTGACAGAGAGATCTTTCATTACCGATTCAACGACCAGGCATCTTCGTTCCACAGCAGCGACAGTATACTGAATGCCATTTGGGACCTCTGCAAACACAGCATCAAGGCCACTTCTTTTATGGGATTGTATATTGATGGCGATCGCGAACGGATTCCATATGAAGCAGATGCTCTTATCAATCAGCTATCTCATTATGCGCTGGATACCGAGTTCGGGATTGCCAGAAATACTTTCGAGTACCTTATGCAGCATCCTACCTGGCCTACTGAATGGCATCTGCAAATGCACCAGATTGCTTGGTATGATTATTTATACTCTGGTAATATTGAGCTCGTAAGAAAACATTATGACTTCCTAAAACTCAAAACGCTGGAGGCATTTCAGCAAGCTAATGGACTCATCAGCACTACTGCTTCGCCGCAGCGCCTAACGTTTTTGGATTCCATTCATTACAAAACCTTTGATGCAAAACAGGGGCTCCGTGATATCACCGACTGGCCACAGAAGGGGAATAAGATCGCTGGTCCGGATTATCCAGGTGAATCCGATGGATTTGTTTTCTGCAGTTACAACAGTGTTGTCAATGCCTATTATTATCAATCCCTCTTGCTAATGAAAGAATTCGCGAGGATCCTGGGAAACAAGGAAGATCAAGTCAGGTATGATCGCAAAGCCAAAGAAGTGTTTGATGTTTACAATGAAGTTTTTGTTGATCCGGTATCCGGTTTGATCAAGGATGGCGACACCACATCACACAGTTCTTTTCATGCCAATTTCTTTGCATTGTGTTTTGGACTGGTCAGGGATCAGAATAAACCTGCCGTAAAAGCATTCATTATATCAAAGGGTATGGCTTGCAGTGTATATGGCTCACAATTTTTTATGGATGCCTTGTACAATGAAGGTATGGGTGATCATGCACTGAAGATGCTTGCCAAAAGGGATGAAAGGAGCTGGTATCACATGCTGGAATTAGGCGCCGGAATGACCATGGAAGCATGGGATCTCAAATACAAACCTAATCTTGATTGGAATCATGCCTGGGGTGCTGCTCCATCAAACCTGATTGCTTTCAGATTGATGGGTATACAGCCACTGCGTCCTGGATTTACTGAGGCTATTATCAGGCCGGAAATAAGTATCTTAAGGAGTGCAGAGATCCGAATACCTACAATACAAGGGGAGATTTATGAAAAAATTATCCAGGATGAAAACATGTACGAACTCTCTTTAACCTTACCCAAAGAAGTGACAGGCAGGGTAGAAGTTCCGGTATTCAATAAAGACCAAAAAAGTATCAGCATAGAGGGTCAAAAACTGAAACCAAAACTGAAAAAAGAAAAATGGATTTTGGAAAATGTAAGGGGGAGTATAAAGATCAGTCTAAAAAAGCGCTAGCAAATCAAATGCTCTTCTTTCGTGTCATTATTCAAAATGAAAGAGTCATTAATTGAATTCTAAAAAATTCGTAAAATTTTTATTTAATTCGTACATTGAACCCATAAATCTTGTTTGCCATGCAAAGGCTCTACGCTTATTTCAGTACTGCAGCCAAATGTTTTGTTGCAGTCAGTCTTCTGGCCTTATCGTTTCAGGTTTCTGCCCAGCAGAAAACCGTTACCGGAACGGTAAAGGATGAAGCAGGAGAACCGCTCTCCAGAATTTCAGTAACCATTTCAGGTTCCAAAACAGGTACCACCACAGATGGACTGGGAAAATTCAAAATTTCCGCCTCTGTAGGTGATGAACTGGTGTTTACGTCAGCTACACACGAGATGTTCAAGGTTAAAGTGGATGATCGAAGTGATTATCTCGTTGCGATGAAACCCAATTCATCTTCACTCAATGATGTTGTAGTGGTAGGTTATGGTCGCCAGAAAAAAGTCAACCTCGTCGGTGCCGTTTCGCAGGTTACGGTAGATGACAAAGTAGTAAGTCGTGCTTTGCCGAATGTTTCTTCAGCATTAACTGGACTTGTTCCCGGTCTTCAGGCTGTTCAATCTTCCGGTATGGCTGGTAATAATGAGGCAAGCCTGATCATCAGGGGTTTGGGAACCGTTAACAATGCCAGTCCATTGATTGTAGTGGATGGTATGCCCGACGTTGATATCAACAGGCTTAACCTGAATGACGTGGAGACCATCTCGGTGCTGAAAGATGCTACTTCCGCCTCCGTTTATGGATCAAGGGCAGCCAACGGCGTTATCCTGATCACCACAAGGAGTGGTAAGGGTGCACGGAAGACCTCCTTGAATTTCACCAGCAACAACTCTCTGATTGCACCAACAAAAGGGATCGACTTCATGGAAGACTATGCCAGGGCTCTTGCTGTTCAAATGCGAAGGACCGCGGTGAACTCGCTCCTGGGTAACCAGCTGTTCAGGTATGGCACCATTGATGAGTGGATGGCCAAGAGCATGGTAGATCCGCTTAAATTCCCAGATACCGATGTATGGGATGTCATCCTCAGGCCCGGTATGTATAATAATTATAACCTTTCGGCTACAGGCGGCAACGATGCGACAAACTTCTTCATTTCTGTGGGTGTGAAAGATGAGAAAGGACTTCAGGTCAATAACGACTACAAGCAATATAATGCGAGATTCAATTTTGATGCCAAGGTTAAAAACAACATGAATGCTGGCTTCCGTTTCAATGGAAACTGGTCGAACTGGAGATATGCACTCTCAGAAGGCTTCAATGATCCTGATGCATCCAATACAGCCGGTAACGATCTTCAGTATGCGATTGCTGGTCTGGTTCCATATGATCCCAAATCAGGTTTGTATGGTGGCGTAATGGCATACGGCGAAGATCCCCAGGCTTATAATCCATACGCCCAGTATATCCTCAATCCTTCGCGCAATAATCGCCAGGAAGCCAACCTGCAGGCGTATTATGATTGGACCCCGATCAAGGGGTTGACAGCCAGGGTTGACTATGCGCTCAATTACTATAACCAATTTGGTTATGGTGCAGCCACGCCAGCCCAGGCTTATAACTTCCAGACGGAAACATTCGGAAGCAGGGCCTATGTGGGACAAAACGCGGGTATATCCAACTCAACAAGTACTGGTTTCAAGACATTGTTGAATGGTCGCTTGAATTACAATACCAAAATCGGCAGGAACCATGATATCGCTGCAGTAGTTGTATACAACGAGGAATACTGGTATGCAAGATCACAGGGTAGCTCAAGAAATGACAGGCTACACCCCAGTTTGACAGAGATCAATGCAGCTTTGACAGATATACAATCAACCAGCGGTACATCCAGTACTGAAGGACTCAGGTCTTATATCGGCAAATTCAACTACACTGCTTTCAACAAATACCTTTTTGAAATCAACTTCAGGGTGGATGGTTCATCCAAGTTCCTTGACAGCAGTCGTTACGGGTTTTTCCCTTCCGCTGCTTTTGGCTGGAAATTCACTGAAGAGAAATTCATCCAGAAGTTTACCGATAAGTTCCTGACCAATGGTAAGCTCCGCGTTTCTTACGGTAGCCTTGGTAACAACAGCGGTGTGGGCAGGTTTGAACAACAGGAAACACTTACTAATCTCAACTATGTAACAGGAGCCAGTGTACAACGCGGATTTGCCAATGCCAAGATGATCAACAGGTTGCTGAGTTGGGAAACTACAACTGTCTTCAACCTGGGACTGGATCTCTCTTTCATGCGCAACCGACTCACTGCTGCAGTTGATTATTATGATCGTCTGACAACCGGCATGAACAGGCCTTCAGAGTTCTCTACGTTCTTAAC
>JBKCOY010000145.1:0-17407 GCA_046309555.1 Chitinophagia bacterium | reverse complement strand
TGTTTATCTCCAAAAACCTGCTTCCCTGACCATTGCTGAAGGTCGTGCGCTGAGCAATGCCGTTCACCGTACCGGTCGCATTTTGCAGATCGGCAGTCAGCAACGATCCTCTTCACAATTCCGCTATGCGGCAGAACTGGTGCGCAATGGAAGAATCGGTGAATTAAAGGAAGTAATGATCGGATTACCGAGTGATCCGGGCGGTGAAGTGGAACCTGATATGCCCATACCAAAAACATTGAACTACGATGCCTGGCTGGGCTCAACCCCATACGTTTACTACACCGAAAAACGAGTGCACCCACAAGTAGGCTATGATCGTCCGGGTTGGCTCCGCTGCGAACAATTCGGTGCGGGGATGATCACCGGATGGGGAACACATCATATAGACAGTGCGCATTGGGGCATGGATACGGAATATACTGGTCCAACTGAAATATGGGCCAAAGCCGAATTTCCCAAATCCGGTTTATGGGATGTTCATGGTTCTTTCACCAGTCACGGTGTTTACGCCAATGGGGTGAAGATGACCATCAGTACTGAACTGCCCAATGGTATTAAATACATTGGAACTGAAGGATGGGTCTTCGTTACCAGAGGAGCCTACAAGGCAAGTCCAAATGAGCCCACCGTTCCTAACCAGAAAGCCTTATCAGCAAGTAATCCGAAGATTATTGAATCCGTTATCGGTCCAAATGAGATCAATCTCTACCGCAGCACCGAACACCATGGCAACTGGCTGGAGTGTATTCAAACAAGAAAACAACCCATCACTCCCGTTGAGCTCGGACACCGTGCTTGTTCTACCTGCCTCATCCATCACATTGCCATGAAGCTCGGTCGCAAATTGAATTGGGATCCGTTGAATGAGCGATTTATCAATGACGACCAGGCAAATTCTATGTTGAACAGACAACATCGTTTCCCTTATCTGGTAAAAGGACTCGCATAAAAAAGATCAAAAATGAAGAAGGTATTGTTATTCATCACATCTGCATTATCCATGACTACGTTCGCACAAAAAACGGTCAGGCTCATCACCTTGGATCCCGGTCATTTTCATGCAGCCCTCATTCAAAAGAGCATGTATCCACAGGTAGATCCTACCGTGCATGTTTATGCTGAGGAAGGGCGCGACCTGAAACTCCATATGGAAAGGATTGACGGCTATAACAAGCGGACCGCTTCCCCAACCTCATGGAAAGAAGAAATATATACCGGCAAGGATTTTTTTGATAAAATGATCGCAGAGAAAAAAGGAAATGTGGTGGTATTGGCCGGTAATAACAAATTAAAGACTGATTACATAGTCAGTTCGATTAAAAATGGTTTTCATGTATTTGCCGATAAACCGATGGCAATCGACAGCAAAGGATTTCAGAAATTGAAAACTGCTTTTGCAGAAGCCCAAAAAAGCGGACTGCAGTTATATGATATCATGACTGAAAGATATGAGATCACTACCATGTTGCAACGTGCATTCTCCATGGAACCTGAACTGTTTGGAACACTGGAAAAAGGAACACCTGAAGATCCTTCCGTGACCAAGATCAGCGTGCATCATTTTTATAAATATGTTTCCGGAAGTGTGCTGACAAGACCCTCCTGGTTTTTTGACGACAAACAACAGGGCGCTGGTATTGTAGACGTAACTACACACCTTGTAGATCTGATTCAATGGGAATGCTTTCCTGAGCAGATCATCAACTACAAAAAGAATGTAAAGATCCTGAATACCAAAAGCTGGACCACTCCGGTTTCAGTAAAAGACTTTACTACAGTCACCAAGGAGCCTGTCCCCTCCTACCTCGAACCCATCCGTGATGCCAACGACAATCTCCAGGTGAAATGTAATGGTGAATTCACCTACCAGATCAATGGTGTACATGCAAAGGTTTCGGTTGTATGGAATTATAAAGCCCCCGATGGAACAGGCGATACCCATTATTCTTTGATGAGGGGCACGAACGCTTCGCTCATCATTCGTCAGGGAAAAGAAGAACAATTCAAGCCAACGCTTTACATCGAGCAAAGATCAAAAGATCCAAACTTTGAACAGAAACTAAAAGCAGCACTGTCAAAAGTAGAAGCAAAATTCCCGGACATCAGTTTGGTAAAGCATGCCAACGGATGGACAATTGCTGTTCCAGACAAATATAACAATGGTCATGAGGCACATTTTGGGCAGGTAACTGAAAAATATCTTGATTATCTCCAAAATAACAGCATGCCTGCATGGGAAGTCCCCAACATGATCGCAAAATATTATACCACAACCAAAGCCAAGGAGCTTGCGGATAAATCCAAATGAAAAAAATAATTCCGTATATCATCCTGCTTATGGCCTTGGGTATGGATGTCCATGCTCAACAAACCCAGGACATCAGTTCAGGTGCTGCAAGAACCATTTACGATTTGCTGAGAACTGTTTCGGGTGTAGAAGTCGCAACTGGCTCATCGATGAAAGACCAACCTAAGGTTTATATTCGGGATGCCAGGAACATGAAAGGAAAAATTGCCGCTCTCTTTGTGTTGGACAATGTGATTTATGAAGGTGAAATTGCCTCGATCAATCCTATCGATGTGGCCAATGTGACTGTTCTGAAAGACGCTGCATCTGCTGCAGCCTATGGTTCAAGAGGTTTTGGCGGTGTGATTCTCATCACCACCAAAAACGGGAAAGGATATTTACCGCCAGTGGTGAGCAATTATGAGAAATCTGCCTACCAGTACTTCATCAGCAAAGGAATTGAACTAAGGGTGATTGGAAAGGACAGTAAGACCATCACCACAGGTGTCATCTCAAGAGAATCCGACAGCAGTATCTTCATTAGAAAAAAAGAGATCCACAAAAAGCTTATTGAAAAAGTAGAAATGATAATTGAATAACATGAAAGAACTAAGACAAACCTGGAGATGGTTCGGCCCGAATGACCCCGTTTCCTTAGACGATGTTAAACAGGCTGGAGCTGTAGGCATTGTAACCGCCTTGCATCATGTACCGCATGGTGAAGTGTGGACCTACGAAGAAATCATGGAACGCAAGAACCTGATCGAAGCCAATGGCCTTACATGGGATGTAGTGGAGAGTGTAACGATCCATGAAGAGATCAAAACCCGCACAGGAGAATATCAGGGATGGATTGAAAAATATAAGGAAAGTCTCCGCAACCTGGCCAAGGCCGGACTGCGCGTGATCACCTATAATTTCATGCCAGTAAATGATTGGACGCGAACCACCCTTGAATACACCATGCCGGATGGATCAAAGGCATTATATTTCAACTGGGTTGATCTGGCCGTGTTTGACATTTATATCCTACAAAGAAAAAATGCAGCCGATAGTTATCCTGCTGATGTGGTAGCAGAGGCGGCTACAAGACACGCAACATATTCGCAAGAACAACTCGACAAACTTGCAGGAGTTGTCATGTTTGGCATCCCTGGTGAAAAAAAGATTACGGTAGAAAGCATGCGTGAAAAGCTATCCCGTTATGATCATATAGACGCAAATGTTCTTCGCAGCAATCTTGTATATTTTCTTCAGCAGATCACTCCGCTTTGTGATGAACTGGGATTACAATTGGCCATTCATCCTGATGATCCGCCTGTAGATATTCTCGGACTGCCCAGGATCGTGAAGAACATGGAAGACCTCGAGTTCATTGTCAACTCAGTTCCCAACAAGAGCAATGGTATTTGTTTCTGCACAGGTTCACTCGGTGCAAATCCCTACAATGATCTTCCAGCAATGGCCAAAAAGCTGGGTACACGCATACACTTCACCCACTTACGCAATACCAAGAGAGATGCGCAGGGTAACTTCTTCGAAGATGATCACCTGGCGGGAGATACAGACATGTATGCAGTGCTGAAGGAACTGCTGAAAATACAACAGGAAGTTCCACATCAGATCTCCTTCAGGCCGGACCATGGTCACCAAATGATCGATGATTTGAAAAAAGTCACCAATCCCGGTTATTCCTGCATCGGAAGACTGCGCGGACTTGCTGAGATCAGGGGATTGCAGTTGGGGATTTTGAGGGGATGGAATTAGGAATTATAAATTAGGAATCAGAAAAATACAACATGAATTATCAGGAATTGTTTTCGTTAAAGGGAAAGGTTATCGTTGTTACCGGTGGTACCGGCATCTTGGGTAAGGCTTTTATCGATGGCATCATTGATTTTGGTGGAACAGCTGTCATTGTAGGTCGCAATGAAGAAGAAGGTAAGAAGCGTGCTGATGTGATCAATGCATCCGGGGGCCAAGCTCTTTTCATAAAAGCCAATGTATTGGATGAAAAAGACATTGAACATGTTCGAGATACTACGCTTGCTGCATTTGGCAGGATAGACGGACTGGTCAATGGTGCCGGCGGTAACATGCCACAAGGTGTCATCATGCCCGATAAGGATGTATTTGACATGAACGTTGAAGGGTTGAAGAACGTGCTCGACCTAAACCTCTATGGCACCATCATCCCTACAAAAGTGATCGGTGCAGTAATGGCGAAACAGGAGAACGGCGGCAGCATCATCAACATCTCTTCTGTAAGCTCCAAACAAGTGATCACCCGCGTGTTGGGTTACAGCATTGGGAAAGCTGGTGTAGACTGCTTCACCAAATGGATGGCAGTGGAAACAGCAAAGCGCCATGGCGATAAGATCCGTGTAAATTCCATCATGCCTGGATTCTTCCTGACAGAACAAAACAGAACATTGCTGACCAATCCGGATGGAACATACACCGAAAGAGGCAACCTTGTTGTGAAAAAAACACCTGTCAACCGCATGGGCAAACCGGATGAACTGATCGGAGCTCTTGTTTACTTGTTGAGTGATGCTTCAAAATTTGTGAATGGCACTGACATACAGGTGGATGGTGGATTTGTAGCTTTTGGGGGAGTATAATGTAAGGTTGAAGGGGTTGAAGGGGTTGAAGGGGTTGAAGAAATTTTAAAAACTATAATTGCATATATGAAGATTACAATGACAATGCTGTCTTGCCTCTTGTTTACAATAGCAATGGCACAACAGAAAAGTGAATGGACATCGCTTTTCAATGGTAAAGACCTTAGTGGGTTCAAACAATTGAATGGCAAAGCGCCGTATAAAGTGGTAAATGGTGAAATTGTGGGTACAACCAAGTCTGGCGAACCCAATTCCTTCCTTGCTACAGAAAAATTATACGGCGATTTTGTACTGGAACTGGACCTGAAAATGTTTGCCAACATGAACTCCGGCGTTCAGTTCAGAAGCATTACCGGAGGCGGTGACGCCAAGATTCCGGATCGTGTGCGGGGTTACCAAGCGGAAGTGGATCCTTCCCCACGCGCATGGAGCGGCGGTATTTATGATGAAGCCAGAAGAGGATGGCTTTATTCACTTGAAAATAATCCATCCGCACAGAAGGCCTTCAAACCAACCGAATGGAACCATTATAAAATCGAATGCATCGGCAACAATATCCGCACATGGATCAATGGCGTTCCCTGTGCATATGTGATCGACGACATGACCCCTGTCGGTTTCATTGCCTTGCAGGTTCATGCCATCCAGAACAAAGATGATGAAGGCAAGGAGATCCATTGGAAAAACATCCGCATCAAAACAAAAAACCTCAAGCCCACCCCCACTGACAATATTTTTGTCATCAATCTCTTAAAGAACAATGTTTCAGAAGAAGAAAAAAGACAGGGTTATGAATTGCTTTGGGATGGCAATTCTTCTGCAGGCTGGCTTTCAGCTAATCTTTCTCCTTTCCCATCCAGCGGATGGTCCATCGAAAATGGCGAATTGAGTATCCGAGATGCTTCAGAAGGCAGTGCCAGAAATAATGGTGGCGATATCGTAACCGAAAAAGAGTTTGCAGCCTTTGACCTGCAGTTCGAATTCAAACTCACTGATAGTGCCAATTCCGGTCTCAAATATTATATTGTGGCAAGTCCAGATAAAAGAGCTGGCGTTGGCCCAGAATACCAGATCCTTGATGATGCCAAACATCCAGACGCCAAGATGGGTGCGGGTGGAAACAGGACCATGGCTTCATTGTATGATCTTATCCCGTCTGCTCCCAGTCTGGATCCCAAGGCTTCCAGAAGAGATCGCATCCCCATCGGTGAATGGAACAGGGGCAGGATCATCGCTTATCCCAATGGCAAGATTGAGCACTGGCTCAATGGTTGGAAAATGGTAGAGTACCAAAGAGGAACTCCTATCTTCAATGCCTTGGTGGCCAGAAGCAAATTCGCAAAAGAAAAGGATTTTGGCATGGCAACAAAAGGAAGAATCCTTTTGCAAGACCATGGAGATAAAGTATCTTTCAGAAGCATCAAAATAAAATCACTGTAACATGACACAACGCAGAACCTTCATTAAAAAATCTGTTCAGGCTGCTGGCGCAACCGCCCTTGCCTCCATGGGATTTACAGCAAAATCGTATGGCAATATACTCGGCGCAAACGACCGGGTAAGAGTGGGTGTGATAGGATTCTCTGACAGACATAAGCAGTCGCATATCCCTGCCTTCATGCAGCACTATAAGGAGCTGAACTTTGACATCGTGGCTGTTTCCGATATCTGGAAGGTTCGTCGCGAAGAAGGTGTTTCCTTTTTGAAAGACAAAATGCAGCACGACATCATCGGCTGCAAAAACAATGAAGAACTGTATTCGCTGAAAGATATCGATGCTGTGTTCATTTCAACAGCAGATTTTCAGCATGGTTTGCACACCATTGAGGCCTTGAAAGCCAACAAAGATATCTACTGCGAAAAGCCTTTTGCAGAGACCATGGAAGACAACCGTGCAGCGCTGAAAGCAGCCAAGGCTTCAGACCGTATCATCCAGATCGGCTCACAGAGAAGATCCGGTGCCAACTATCATGCTGCAGAGAAATTCATCAAATCCGGACAATTCGGTGATATCACCATGGTAGAGTTAACCTGGAATGTGAACCAACCCGGCAGATGGAGAAGACCTGATCTTGTAGCCAAATGCCGTGAAGAAGACCTGGATTGGAAACGCTACCTGATGAACAGACCTTTTGAAAAATTTGATCCACGGAAATATCTTGAATATCGTCTCTTCTGGCCCTATTCATCAGGAATGCCTGGTCAGTGGATGAGCCATCAGATCGATACTGTGCATTGGTTCACCGGTCTCTCCCACCCCCGCAGTGTAGTTGCCAACGGTGGCGTGTACCAGTGGAAAGACGGCCGCAGAAACTGGGATACCACTACTGCAGTCTTTGATTATGGACCAGCCGATGATCTTTCCAAAGGATTCCAGGTGGTCTTCATGTCTAGGATGCACAATGGAGACGACAATGCCAGTGAAGTTTACTACAGTGTTGGTGGAGAGCTCAACCTGATCAACAATAAGGTTTCTCCAAAAGGGGGCCTCACAGAGCGTTTTGCCAAGCCGATGAAAATGAAACCCTTCCTCTTACCAGAATTGAACCTAACTGATAATGCAATGAAAGTAGAGACTGGAGCCAATACTGGTGGAGATGCACTCACTTCAGCGCACGTTCGCAACTGGATGGAATGCATCCGCAGCCGCAAGCAAACCAATGCTCCGGTTGAAGCGGGCTATACCCATTCTATTGCTACCATCATGTCGAATGCAGCTGCACGTACAGGTGAAAAAGTAACCTTTGATGAAAAGACACAGGAGGTAATGGCAGGTGGAAAAGTCTTCAAATACTAAAGTCAATTCATCCGAATGGATGACGGCGGCCGCCTTGGTGGCCGCCAATTTTTTTTACGGCACCAATGTGATTGCCGTTAAACAGCTCGCCCCGCATCATATCAATGCGCTGGGACTTTCCTTTTCCAGAATTTTTTTCACTGCGTGCATACTGCTGCTTTTGCCCCTATTCAGTAAGAAAAAGGAGAGCATTGAAAGGAAGGATCTTGGACTGATGGTCATAGCTGGATTGCTTGGCGTCACTCTTAATCAGACCTTTTCGATTATGGGTATCTCTGCCACCAATCCTATTCACTCTTCACTGCTGATCATGTCGACACCAATTATTGTTACGGTGTTGGCAGCCATCTTCCTGAAAGAAGGTTTTGGAGGTAACAAGATCATTGGATTGCTGCTGGGACTTTCAGGGGCTTTTCTGCTGATTTGGACCAGGGCATCTTCTTCCTCTGCACATCCTGCCACGCTTTTTGGCGACTGCATGATCCTTGCAGGATCGGTCTGCTATTCAACCTATCTTATCCTGATCAGAAAGATCTCTAAAAAGTATTCTCCCATAACTATCCTAAGATTTGTATTTCTGTTTGGGGCCTTGTTCAGCATACCAGTCAGCCTGAAAAGTTTTGTGGCTGCGGATTGGCAGGCCTTTGAAGGATTGGACTGGTTCGCAATCTTCTACATCGTGATTCCAGGAACCCTGGGAGCGAACCTGATGATGAATTGGGGAGTGCAGCAATGGGGTCCATCCAAAACAGGAACCTTCGTCTACTTTCAACCCTTGTTTGGTACAGTTGGAGCAATCATACTCATGGGAGAAACCTTCAGCTTGTTCAAAGCCATTGCTGGTATGCTGATCATTGGAGGTGTTTGGATCAGTTCCCTGAGAACGAAGGGATAATCTTCTGATTCTTTAGCCAGACAATGAGTGCGTCTGTCCATTTTCGATCAGAGGTCTTGTTCACCAGACCGAATCCATGTCCCCCTTTCTCATAAACGAAAAGCTCTGAAGCCACTCCATTCTTTTTCAAGGCATCCATATATTGAATGGAGTTTTCGATGGGTACTGCCTTATCGTCTTTGGCATGCACTAAAAATGCTGGTGGTGTATTTTGATCAACCTGCAGTTCATTGGAATAATACTTTATGAGGCTCGCTGTTGTATCCGGACTCAACAGGTTATTTCTTGAACCCAGGTGTGGGAAATTGATAAAACTTACAACTGGATACAATAACACCTGAAAATCTGGCCTCAATGATGTCTTGCCTTTGAATTTATTTTTGGGATCATTGTAATGAACAGCGAGCGATGATGCCAGATGTCCGCCAGCAGAAAAGCCCATGATACCAATTTTGTCTGCATCCACATGCCATTTCTTTGCATTCCTGCGTACCATATAAATGGCCTGCTGCGCATCCTGAAGTGGCGCTACCTCCTTGTGATACTGATTTTTTGCGGAAGGGATGCGGTATTTCAATACCAATGCATGCACGCCAATGGAATTGAAAAACTTTGCAACATCAGTTCCTTCATGTTGTGCCGCGAGGATTCCGTAACCGCCACCAGGACAAATGATAACACAAGGTTTGGAAGAATTATCATCCCCGGCAGCAAAAAATGCATATCCGGGAATGGACACCTTTGAGATACGCAAGATACCGCCGGTAGTGGCTTCTGACTCCTCATTTTCAGCATCAATGTAATTCGGGATCTTTCCTTTGTACAAGGGCTGATACTGTGCCATTGAAAACGTAGTGGCCATCGTGAGGTAGATTAAGGCGAAGACTTTCTTCATACTCAGGAACGTATGCTTTTGATGAGTGCAACCACTTCAGCTGCTATATTTTCAATGCCCTGATAATCCTTTGCTTCCATCAATTTCTTGCTCACCAATTTACTTCCCATGCCCACAGCTTTGCATCCAGCTTTGAACCAGCCTTCAATGCTTTCTTTTGTAGTATCTACCCCACCTGTTGGCATGAAGACCAGCTTGGGAAAAATCTCCTTGATGCTGCTCATGAAATCAGGACCCAGCATATTACCAGGGAAGAGTTTGATGAATTTTATGCCTGCATTTTCAGCAGCAATGATATCAGTAGGGGTCATACAACCCGGACCAAAGAAAATATCGTTCTTCACACAATGTTCTGCGACATCGGGGATATAACCCGGACTCACCAAAAAGTCGGCACCAGCGGCAAGATAATCTGTTGCATGCTGCATGTTCTTGATGGTACCTACACCGAGAACAACATGAGGCATTTCAGCATTTCTCACTTCCACCAGTTTGCGGAAGTTCGACAGTGCAGCTTCTCCCCTGTTGGTGTATTCAATGGCAGTTACCCCTGCCCTGTTCAATGCACGCAGGATCTCTACACTTACAGTCTCATCAGGATTGAAATACAAAGGCAACATCCCTTGTTCTACGATGGCATCAATAACTTTTTGTACGTTGCTCATATCAGATTTTTACTTTAATGACCATTTTTTTGACTTCTGCTTCAGCAATCATTGGGGCATGCACATCTTCCGGGAAGAAGATGGCAAACTGACCATCCCTCAACTGAAAGAACATATCAGGCGCATCGGTATAGAATTGTACATCCTTTTCATCATTGTATGGCTCTCTCTCCGATTGGCAAGAGGCACGAGGTTTCCATCCCAGTGTTTCATTGCCACGGATACAGATCTGAATATCAATGTTGGCATTGTGACATTCGAACTTTGCGCAGGACTCTTCAGCCGTCATCCCTTTTTTGTCTGATACGATGGCTTTCAATCCCTCAGCAATATCATATTTGCCCACTTCAATTGCATCAAGATCTGTCTGGCTGATGTATTCAAATGCCTTAGCAAACAGTGGATGAACCGCAGCATATTTTGAAGCATTTTCTAATGAATCAATTATCATATAACTATTTTAATTCCAAATTCCCTCGTCCCTTGTCCCTCGTCCCTATTCCCTATCGCTGAACCCTACCACTACCATCACCCTTCATCAGGTCTTTCACCTCAGAAAGTGTAGCATGGTTCAGGTCGCCAGGTATGGTATGCTTCAGTGCACTGGCAGCAACACCGAATTCGGCTGCTTCCGGCATGGGCATACCCGTTACCAATCCGTAGATCAGTCCACTCGCAAAACTATCACCACTACCCACGCGATCAACGATGCGCACATTGTACTTCTTGGTGTGATAGAAATCCGTTCCATCATATACCAATGCACTCCAACCGTTATCACTCGCACTGTGGCTTTCACGAAGGGAGGAAGCAATATATTTAAACCCGAATTTCCCTTTCATTTGTTTGAACACATCTTTAAAACCATCAAGATCCAGTTCACCTTTGGTTACATCTGTATCCTTGGCTTTGAATCCAAGTGTTGTGTCAGCATCTTCTTCGTTACCGATACACACATCTACATACTGACAAAGATTGGTCATGACCTGACGGGCTTTTTCTTTGCTCCAGAGTTTTTTTCTGTAGTTGAGGTCGATGCTCGTGGTGATACCTTTGGCCTTTGCTGCCTTGAGGGCAGCTTCTGCCAGTGCCGCGGCTTTGTCTGATAATGCCGGTGTGATACCAGTGGTGTGGAACCAAGCGGCGCCATCCAATATTTTATCCCAGTCAAATTCAGATGCATCCACATCGGCAATGGAAGCTCCTGCCCTGTCGTACACCACCTGAGATGCCCTCATCGAAGCGCCGGTCTCCAGAAAATAAATACCGAGCCTGTCGCCACCTCTTGCCACAAATTGTGTATCCACACCATAGCGACGCAGATGATTGATCGCAGATTGTCCGATCGGATTGTTAGGTACTTTGGATACGAAGGTTCCATTCAAGCCATAATTGCAGAGGGCCGCAGCCACATTGGCCTCACCACCACCATAGGTGATGTCGAAGGTATCGGCCTGAACAAATCTTTTGAAATCGGGTGTTGACAAACGGAGCATGATCTCTCCAAGGGTAACAACTTTCTTTGACATGATTGATGTTTTTATTTGCTGTTGATGATTTACTTGAGTGAAGGAATGGGCGCTGGATCCATGTCGGTGTAATCGAGGTTCTCACCGGCCATGCCCCAGACAAAGGCATAGTTGGAAGTGCCGCATCCAAAGTGCATGCTCCAGGGAGGTGAGATCACAGCCTCATCGTTGGCCATCACCATGTGTCGGGTTTCCTGTGGTTCACCCATGAAATGGAAGAGTCTGTGTGCAGGATCCAGATCAAAATAAAGATACACTTCCATGCGACGTGTATGCGTATGCGGCGGAACGGAGTTCCATACACTGCCTGGCTCCAAAACGGTGAGTCCCATTACGAGCTGACAACTTTTGATGCCATCCTGGTGAATGTATTTATAAACTGTTCTGCAGTTAGAAGTAGAAGCATCTCCCAATTTGACCGGCGCAGCTTTTTCTTTGGTGAACTTGGTTGTGGGATAACATTGGTGAGCAGGTGCAGAGAGAATATAAAATTTAGCAGGATTTTTTTTATCCGCAGATGCAAAGCTCACTTTTTTCACGCCCTTCCCGAGATAGAGACATTCCAGTTTAGCCAAAGCATGTTTTTTGCCATCGGCCACCACTTCACCTTTGCCCCCGATGTTGATGATGCCCATCTCTCTCCTTTCCAAAAAATAATTTGCCTTGAGTTCATTTGGGTTAGACAATTGTACACTCTTTTTACCAGGTTGTACGCCGCCAATGATCATCCTGTCGTGATGCGTATATACCAATCGCAGTTTATCTGACTGAAAAAGTTCACTGACCAGAAAATGGGAACGCAACCCATCAGTGTCCAATGATTTTGTCTCCTGCTTTCCTATGGCAAACCTGATGTCCATGTGTCAATTTATGAGTAGTCAAATATACAAATCAATCCTAGGGCGGATGGCAATACATTGATCTTTTTACGAAATCGTTCCCGTAAAACGGGTGTTTCCTCCAAGCAAAAACAAGAAGCAATTTCAACATAAAATTGGCTAAATTGAGAACATCTAAAAAATCCATTTACATGTTCAAAAAGCAAACACTTTTCATCCTTCTTTTTCTGAGTACCTTATTCTTGCAAGCGCAGAAAAAAGCCCTTGTGGGCGGCACCCTGGTGGATGGATTCGGTGGCAAACCAATACTCAACAGTGTCATCCTGATCAATGGAGAAACCATTGAGAAGGTGGGTCGGGTTGGAGAAGTGGACATTCCGAAAGGAACCCAGATCATTTCAACGGAAGGCATGACTGTTTTGCCGGGGTTGTGGGATATGCACGTACACATGATGATCAACGGACATTCGGACTATCCTTACTGGGACAAAAAATATCCCCCACTATTTAAAAAGGTAATCATGCCCGCATCTGCCCATCAACTGCTGATGGCAGGCGTGACCAGTGCAAGAGACTTGGGTGGTCCGCTGGAAGAAAGTCTCTGGGTCAGAGATGCCATCAACAAAGGGGAGATTCCTGGTCCCACCATGTATGTAAGCGGACCTTTTCTGCAACACCGCCCCTACCCAGGCACCGAGCAATTCCGGTGGGGGATCTATGGCGAGAAGGATGCCAGAGAGAAAGTGCAAACCCTGGCCAAGGCGGGCGTTGATTGTATAAAGCTGATTGATCAGGATGAGATGACCATGGAAGAAGTGAAAGCAATCGTTGATGAGGCACACAAGCAAAAACTCAAAGTAGTGGGGCATTCCCATCGTCCAAATGAAATAAGGATCGGACTGGAAGCAGGTGTTGATAATTTTGAGCATACTGGACTTTCTTCAGCACCAGCATATCCCGATGACATCATCAAAGCCATTGCTGAGAGGACTGCTCAGATGAGCAAAGGGCCATTGTACTGGACACCTACCGTAGAAGGTCTGTACAATTATGAAGATGTGCGTGACAATCCCGAAAAGATCGATGACAACAGCTGGCATCTTGGACTACCGGATTCCGTAATAGCAGATATAAAAAACTCTTTGAAGTTTCCTGGCAGAATGAGTTACACACAGCTAACGCCTATTCGCAAACCTACACTTGAGACCAAATTCAAACAATTGCAAAAAGCAGGTGTTGTGATGCTGATCGGAACAGACAGCGGAATACCCATGAAATTCCATTCGCAAAGTACCTGGAATGAACTGGATGTTTGGGTTCGTGTATTCGGTGTTGATCCTATCATGGCGATAAAGTCGGCCACCTACTGGCCTGCCGTGTTCATGGGTGTAGACAACAAAGTGGGTACTGTAAGCGAAGGTAAACAGGCAGATATCATTGCGGTAAAGGGTGATGCATTGAAATACATCAACCTCTTACAACGAGTAGACATGATCATGAAAAAAGGGAAAATCTATAAAGGATAATATGAAAAAAAATCTTCTCCCTCTGTTGGCGCTTGCCATCTGTTTTTCTGTTTCAGCACAACAAACCCAGAAGCCGCCATTGCATGGCAAGAACTGGATGGCCATTACAGGTAAACCACTGGCTGCCACTGCGGGTGCTATTGTTTTCAACAAGGGTGGCAATGCGGTGGATGCAGCGTGTGCGATGCTGGCATCGACCTGTACCATGTGGGACGTGCTGAGCTGGGGTGGAGAAACGCAAGCCATCATCTACAATCCTAAAACTGGTAAAGTGATCAGCCTGAATGCCATGGGAGTAGCACCAACTGGCGCCACTCCCGAGTTTTTCAAATCAAAGGGCTATAATTTTCCACCTGAATACGGACCACTTGCTGCCACTACACCTGGTACTCCCGGAGGCATCTGTTACATGTTGTCTGAATATGGTACCATGAGTCTTAAAGAAGTTCTTGCACCGGCCATGCAACTGGCTGCAGGCTATCCCATCGAAGCACAAACAGCCAACAGCATAGAAAGAGGGAAACAACGCATCAAGGAATGGCCTTATAGCAAAGCGGTTTTCCTTCCCCATCTTGGCGAAAAAAGAGAAGCGCCTGAAGCAGGTGAGATCTTTGTACAGAAAGATTTATTGGGCACATTGACCAAAATGGTGGAAGCAGAACAAGCTGCCTTAAAAAAAGGAGCCACACGCAAAGCAGCAATCATGGCGGCATACGATCGTTTCTACAAAGGAGATATTGCTGATGAGTTTGTAAGAGGATGTCAGGAGCAAGGTGGACTCATCACCAAGCAAGATCTCGCCAAGTGGAAGCCCATTTGGGAAGAACCCACCAAGGTAAATTACAAAGGCATTGATGTATACAAATTGAAAGAATGGACCCAAGGTCCTTCGATGTTGCAGGCCCTCAATATCCTCGAGAATTTCGATTTGAAGAAGATGGGATACAACAGCACTGATTACATCCATACGGTATATCAAGCAATGAACATGGCTTTTGCCGACCGCGACTTCTACTATGGCGACCCCTACTTTGCTCCCAAAGAGCCGATGAAAGGATTGCTCAGCAAAGAATATGCAAAGCTCAGGGCATCACAAATTGATAAAACCAAAAACGATCCAAATGTTGGTCCAGGTGACCCCTACCCTTTCCAAAACGAAACCAATCCTTACAAGTCGCTTTTGGGTCAACGTGGCTTTGCAGGGTTCGACACCACCAAGAGGAGTTTTGTACCTGCGCATGATTCGGGTGGATTGGCCATGGTGGATATAGATTATATGGACAGACTTTGGAGGGGTACTACTTCTGTTGAGGCAGCAGACAAAGATGGATGGGTTGTCTCCATTACGCCAAGCGGTGGATGGATCCCTGCTACCATTGCCGGCAAAACAGGCGTTGGCATGAGTCAGCGCATGCAAAGTTTTGTGCTGGATTCAAGTATCAATCCCTTCAATGTTGTAGCCCCGGGAAAAAGGCCGAGGGTAACACTTACGCCCAGTCTTGCCATGAAGGATGGTAAACCCTATATCGCATTTGCGGTGCAGGGAGGTGACACACAGGACCAGAACCTCTTGCAATTCTTTTTGAACATGGTAGAGTTTGGTATGACAGTGCAGCAGGCGACTGAAGCAGCAAACATCAACAGCAACCAACTTTGGTTATCGCTTGGCGGCATGAAGACGGAAGACAGAAAGCCAAAAGCAGGAAGTATTTTGCTACAGGACAAAACACCAGAAGCTGTTCGTAATGCATTAAAGAAAATGGGGTATTCGCTGAGTTTTGATGATAGAACTTCCGGACCCATCAATGCAATATTTTTCGATTGGAAACATGGATCTCTTTGGGGAGGTTCCAGCAATCATGGAGAAGATTACGGCATTGGCTGGTAGAGATCAGTACCAGGGCATTACTCTTCTGAGCGCATTAGGATCGAAGAAGTGATAAATTATAGAGAGCTCGAAACTTCTGTTGCGCTTGTTGCTTACTTGAATGCCGGAGGTATTCACGTCATACGAGACTCCGATCTGAATATCGTTGAACAAAAAGCCAACGTATGGATAAACCGCGTCTTTGTGGCGGTAAAACAATCCTGCATAAAATACCCTGTTGTCATCCAGTTCAAAAGGACTATAGCCATAAGCTGCTCCAATGGTAGTATTGGAAGATCCTCCCTGAGACATGTATTGAGCACTTAAGAAAAGTTCACCTTGCTGAGCAACCAGGAATGAAGCACCGGAATGTACTGTCAATCTTGCCGGTAATACATATGGATCATTTCCTAAAAAAGTCATTTTAGGCTGGTTGACATGATAATATGATGTACCGATAAAAAACCTTGTCCTGTCTTTCAGGTAGTTGTACATCAACCCAAAATTGAAATCATAATATGTCGACCTTCTGGTAACAAAGTTTTCTGTATTGTCAAGCGTAAGATCAAAACCCCTGCTGGCAAATTGTGCATTATAAGGCAGTCGGTTATAATCCAACATTCTATTCCCCATACTTCCCTGAAAACCTACAGCCAGATGCTGAAAGCCTTCAAGGTCTAAACCCTGATGATAGGCAGCTGATAAAGAAGCATAATTGCTGTTATAAGTTCCCGTTGCAGTTCTGTCGCCTATGAGATTTACACCAATTCCGAAAATATTGTTCCCCATACTTTCTTGCATGACCCTTGTATCAAATCCGATTGTAGCAGTGGTAAAAGGATCACCTGCACCCAACCATTGATTTCTGAAGTTGGCCGCCAGTCTATGTTTGCCATCATAATATCCAGTGAAAGCCGGATTTAAGGAAAGTGGGGAGGAAAAATATTGTGAATAATGAGGATCCTGTGCAACTGATCTGTTTGCAAAAACCATTCCCAAAGTCAGGCATCCGATATGGAGGATTCTCTTCATGTTTTTATCGAATCAGTACAATTGAACCAGATTTACGGATAGGCTTACCATTTTGACCAACTGCATCTATGACCCAGGTATAGGTATCTGCCGGCTGATCAATCCCCTTGTATGTTCCATCCCATCCTTGGGCAGGATCGATAGCATTGGACTGATAGACCAATGTACCCCAACGGTTAAAGATCTTCAGATAATTGAAAACATCAATTCCAACCAAAATGGGATAGATCCTATCGTTTTTACCATCCCTATTGGGTGTAAAAGCTCCGGCCACAAATACATCCTGTTCATCAAATATCCTCACCAGTATAGAGTCTGTTGTGATACACCCTGCTCTGTTCGTAATCGACACGGTATACAATTGTTCCGTGGTAGGATTCAAAATGGGTATTCTGATAAAAGGGCTGTTCAAGCCTGTGGTAGGTCTCCACTGATAAAGATCTCCTAT
>JBKCOY010000144.1:0-14596 GCA_046309555.1 Chitinophagia bacterium | reverse complement strand
GAGCGGTTGAGGAAGATAGGAAATGAATTTGGTGCAACAACCGGCAGGCCCCGTCGCTGCGGATGGATTGACCTAGTGGCATTGGATTTTGCCTGTATGATAAATGGTGTTACCCAACTGGTGATGACCAAATCAGATGTACTCGATGCGTTTGAGTCTCTTTCAGTATGCACTTCCTACAAAATAGATGGTAAGGAATCCCAGAAGGTTCCCTATCAGATCTGTAAGGCGCCAATAGAACCCCAATACCAGACATTCAATGGCTGGATGACGGATATCACGAGGATCACCAACCATGATCAGCTCCCACAAATGATGAAAGATTATATTCAATTTATCAATGATCATCTGGGCGTACCGGTCAGTTATATCTCCAACGGACCGGGGAGGGATCAGATCATCAAAGCATAATCCTGAATAACCTTCGAAAAAATTATTTCGAAATATTTGGTGAAATAAAAAACTCTCAGAAATTTTACGGAGTAAATCTCATGCACATATGGCAAAGTCAGTGAAGGAAAAAAAATCAACCACCCCAGCGGTGCCAGAGGCATCTGATGCTAAGCCCAAGAAATCTTCTTCCAAATCCAAGCGTGATGAGGAGGATGAGGATCTTGAGCAGGATGATGATGCTCCAGCAAAACGTTCAGGACGAACTTCCGGAGAAGAAGATGATGAAGTTGAAGTAGATGACGATTGGGAGAAAGTTGATGATGATGAAAACTGGGATCCTGACTTTGAAGAATTTGATATTCCCAAATCTAACGGGAAAAAGTCTGGGGGTAAAAAGTCATCTGATGATGATGATTTTTCTGTTGATGATGATTTCAAAGACCTCGGCTATTTTGAAGACGGAGGTGGCTTTGATGATGATGATGATTTCTGATCCCTTCCTTTTTTTATTGGTTTCATAACGGGCTCAGGCATATTTACCGGTGCAGGAAATCCTGTATCATTGGTAAGTCCGCCCTGCAAGATCACCATCAGAGATTCCTGGGCAATCTGACTTTTTCGTAACCTCAACAATTCCATCTTGTCTTTTGGGATCCGCAGCGTATAGTTTTCCAAACCCACTTTTTCATTGAACCCGGGGTTCCATTTGGTAAAGAGAGCAATATCCATTGCTAGGTATTTGGCGATCACCAGGTCTATATACTTACCGGTAAGTACCATTGTATCACTCATGGCCATCTCTTCAGCTGAAATATTCGAACTCTCTTTTTTTATTTTCAGTCCAGTTGTCTCACTCCCATTTCTTTCAAAGATGTAATGTGTTGCAATGAACTTTTTTACATGATTTCTAGACTCGGCAGGCAGCTCGTTCTGTATGTTCCAGAAATCACGGGATTTCTTTTTTGTGATCACATTGTCAACCCGGGCAGGTCCTCCGTTATATGCAGCCACAACCAGCAACCAGTCGCCCAGTTTTTTGTAGAGTTCTGTGAGGTAGGCAGCAGCAGCATGGGTGCTTTTGTTCAGGTCAGTTCTTTCATCAACAGTTGGTGATACGGTCAGTCCCAGATCGCGCGCTGTTCCGGGCATCAGTTGCCAGGGACCAACAGCACCGGC
Source organism: Chitinophagia bacterium (assembly GCA_046309555.1). Lineage (GTDB taxonomy): Bacteria > Bacteroidota > Bacteroidia > Chitinophagales > Chitinophagaceae > Pollutibacter. The sequence continues at coordinate 13,027 of JBKCOY010000144.1, read as the reverse complement.
AGAAGAGATGGCATTGGCCTTGAGATCAGATTCAATGACGGCAAGATATTTCAGTGACGACGGTAATTGGTATCTCTTGAGAATGCTTTCTATCAACCTAAAATATGGCGTTCCCCATTCCTTCATTCGCATCAATCTATCTTCATGAACTTCCAGATAATCTTTTACAAAGCCGATTGCCCTGGGATTGAGTTCATCCCATTGAATGGCAGCAGGTTTAACAACATCGGTAGTCGTTTGTGCAACAGAATCGTTTGTTGGCAGAAAACTGAAAAAAACAAAAATGGCAAGTATGTAATTTGTTCTGAGCATCAGCTTGCATGCATTACCTGATGAGCAAATTGAAGCAATCGGGTTTCTTCCAATCTGTCTGACATTGCCTGCAGACCAAAGGGCATTCCATTGCTGTGTTTGAAGAGCGGCAAGGAGATTCCCGCGATTCCGGCAAGATTGGCGTAAACTGTATAGAGGTCACCCAGGAACATTTCAACAGCATCATTGCTTTTTTCTCCAAACCTGAATGCTGTTGAAGGTGCTGTGGGCATGAGGATCAGATCATGATCCTTAAAAATATTCTTGGTGCCTTCTGCGATGAGTTGTCGCACTTTTTGTGCCTTTCCAAAATAAGCATCGTAATATCCGGTGCTCAGTACAAAAGTACCCAGCATGATCCTCTTTTTTACTTCTTTGCCAAATCCTTCAGACCTGGTCTTTTTGTAGAGGTTGTTGAGGTCATCTACTTTTTCTTTGGTCCGGTATCCATATTTTACCCCATCATAGCGCGAAAGATTGGATGAGGCTTCTGCTGTAGTCAGCACATAGTACGCCGGAACGATGTGATCAAGCCAATTGAAATCAACAGGCTCCACAGTATGTCCATCTGACTTTAACTTTTTCAGAAATCCCGAAATAGAAGATCGTATTTCAGGGTCAAGGGAAGGATGTTCCAGGCTTTGAGGGAAATAGGCAATCCGAAATTTTTTATCCGTCTCCAAAAGGCTAGAGTAAGGAGGCACATCAGCAGAAGATGCGGTGCTGTCAAATGCATCGGCACCTGCAATGACTTCCAGTGTCAGGGCGAGATCTGGGATGTTTTTCGAGAAGACACCAATCTGATCAAAGGAAGAGGCATAAGCCAACAGGCCATATCTTGAAATTCTTCCGTATCCGGGCTTCATGCCAATGATACCGCAAAAATCTGCCGGTTGTCTAACAGAGCCGCCGGTATCAGATCCCAGGCTTACCATGCAGAGATCGGCCTGAACAGCAACGGCAGATCCTCCTGAAGATCCTCCCGGTACTCGGGATTCATCTATTGCATTGAGAACCCGGCCATGAATGGAGTGTTCATTGGATGAGCCCATGGCAAATTCATCGCAATTGAGGTTACCAATGATGATGGCATCTTCATCCAGCAGTTGCTGAACAGCAGTGGCGTTGTAAATGGCTGTATACCCTTTCAGGATGGCAGAGGATGCAGCTACATGGTGGTCTTTGAAGCAGAGCACATCCTTGATGCCGATAACCACTCCGAAGAGTTTACCCCATGTTTCGGGTTGGTTCAATCGAGTATCCAGCGCTGCAGCTCTTTTGAGAGCTTCGAGTTCAAAAACTTCTACAAAGGCATTCAGATGTGATCGGCTGCGGATAGCACTGATGTAGGATGATACGACTTCAGTGCAGCTGAGCTCTCCGCACGACAACTTGATTCGGAGATCCGATATGGAATGATGAATGTACAAATGGAGTTACTGCTGATCAGTGGGCTTGCTTGTCCTTTTCGGCCATGCCCTCTTCGATTTCCTTTTTCACATTCGATTTGGCATCATTGAACTCACGGATACCTTTGCCAAGACCTTTCATGAATTCAGGAATTTTACGGCCTCCGAAAAGGATCAATACGGCAAGTATGATGAAGATCCACTCAGAACCACCTGGCATAGCCAGCAAAAATGCACTATTGGATAACATAATCTGTATTTTGATGGAAGACAAATCTAATGTTTTTTTTGTTCCAAAGGGTTGGGTATGGGAATAAAAAATCCCGCACGAGGCGGGATTAACAAAATTTTTGTTTGAGGATTTATTTAACCCTTTTTTCCTTGATCCTGGCGCTTTTACCGCTTCTGGTCCTCAGGAAGTAAAGTTTAGCCCTGCGCACCTTACCGGTCTTGTTCAGGGTAATGGATTCAATATTAGGAGAAGATACGGGGAAAGTACGCTCTACCCCTATGCCGTCAGAAATCTTTCTTACGGTGAAAGTGGCGGTTGCACCTTGTCCCTGACGCTTGATCACATCGCCCTTAAAGCTCTGGATCCTCTCTTTGTTTCCTTCAATGATTTTATAGTTCACAGTAACATTGTCACCGGCTTTGAAAGCTGGGAACTTGTTCACCTGGGTCAGTTGTTCGTGTACGAAGGCAATGGCTTGATTCATAACCAAAAATTTGGAGGGCAAAAGTAAGGGATTTTGCCGGGTTTACAAAATTAGTTGAGTCTTTTTGGGTTATCGGGCAACGTTTACCGTACGCTTCTCCCGGATGACCGTAACCTTGATCTGACCAGGGTAGGTCATCTCCGTCTGGATCTTCTGGGCCATTTCAAAGCTGAGTTTTTCACTGTCGCCGTCTGTTACCTTATCGGCTTCAACGATTACCCTAAGTTCCCTTCCGGCCTGGATGGCATAGGCCTTCTCCACGCCATTGTAGGTCATGGCCAGGTTCTCCAGGTCTTTGATACGTTGGATATACTGTTGCATGATCTCCCTTCTGGCTCCCGGTCTGGCACCACTGATGGCGTCACAGGCCTGGATGATCGGGGATATCACATACTGCATTTCACATTCATCGTGGTGGGCAGCAATGGCATTCACAACCGCAGGATTCTCACCATATTTTTCTGCAAGCTTACCACCCAGCAAGGCATGGCTCAATTCTGTTTCTTCATCCGGAACTTTACCGATGTCATGCAGAAGACCGGCACGTTTGGCCAGTTTGGGGTTCATACCCAACTCTGCAGCCATGATTCCGCAAAGGTTAGCTACCTCACGGCTGTGCATGAGCAGGTTTTGTCCGTAAGACGACCTGAACCTCATTTTTCCTACAACCCTCACCAATTCCTTATGCAGTCCGTGGATTCCCAGTTCAATGATGGTTCTTTCACCAATTTCCATTACCTGTTCTTCCAGTTGCTTTCTTGTTTTTTCAACGACTTCTTCAATACGGGCTGGATGGATCCTTCCGTCGCTCACCAGGCGTTGCAGGGCCAGACGGGCAATTTCCCTGCGAAGGGGATCGAAGGAGGAGAGCACAATGGCTTCCGGGGTATCATCCACCACAAGGTCAACCCCGGTGGCAGCTTCAATGGCACGGATGTTGCGGCCTTCGCGACCGATGATCTGGCCCTTGATCTCATCACTTTCCAGCTGAAATACAGTAACAGTATTTTCAATGGTCTGTTCTGCGGCTGTTCTTTGGATACTTTGGATAATGAGCTTGCGTGCTTCCTTGTTGGCTTTTTGACGGGCCTCTTCGATGATCTCCTGTTGAAGGGAAAGAGCACGGGTCTGTGCTTCCTGCTTCAGGCTTTCGATCAACTGAGCCTTGGCGTCTTCGGCGCTTAATCCGGCAATTTTTTCAAGCTTACGGATATGCTCTTCCTGGTGTTTCTCCAGTTCAGATCTTTTTTGGTTGACGATCTCTATCTGGCGGTTCAGGTGTTCCTTGATGGTGTCATTTTCCTTTACCTGCTTATCAAGGTTCTCCATCTTCTGGTTGATGGACTGTTCCTTTTGCTTGATCCTGTTTTCGGCATCATTGATCTTTTTGTTCTTTTCAAGGGAATCCCTGTCGTGATCGGCCTTGAGTTGAACATACTTCTCTTTGGCTTCGAGTAATTTTTCCTTTTTCAGGTTTTCTGCCTTGAATTGGGCATCTGCGAGGATCTGATCTGCCTGTTTTTGTGCTTCTTCTACCTTGGCCTGACTATTTTTTGCAAAAATGAGTTTACCCAGTCCGAGTCCAGCCAATGCGGCTACTATCCCGGTGATGATGGGTATGATGAGTTGCGATTCCATGAATAATTGTTTTGTTCTGTTTCATAATCAATCCCTTCGAAATAAAATTCATACGGGGCAATAGTGACGAAGGTAACAATAAATGGAGATAAATCGCTGATAAAATGGCAGAAATCAGTCGGCAAGGCCCTTGTCCAATTGTGCCTCCAGCTTTTCCAGGAAGGGGAGAATCTCTTTAAAATCCGGTTCTGAAGTAGCAGTTTTCTTATCGGTTACAATCGACAAAAGAACCATGGCCAGATAATCCTGCATGTCTTTTCCCCCGTATTGTAGTTTAAACCCTGCTATCTGGTCGTGTAGTTTTTTTGCCATCTCCCGTATGGCCTCCTCTTCCCCGGCTTCAATCTTGATCCGGTAGGTTCTGTCTCCGATCAACAAAGAAATTGGTATCAAATTTTGCATTTTGATATAAAGTTTCTATTTTTATTCACATTTTATTCACCGTTCCTTGGATTTTTTAGCCTCAAATAACCAAACAACGACTGTAAAACCATGCTGGCAAAACCCAAAGCTCCGGTCTTTATCGACAACCTCACCATAGAGGTTGAAGATGCCCGCTATCCTGAAATACAGGTTTTGCTGCGCAGTGAAGATGGTAAAATTTGTTGTAAAACGGAAAAAAAGATCAACCAATCAAAAGACTCTTTTTGCTGGGAAGGTCTCAATGATCTTCCCTACGGGATATATACGTTGGAATGTACCCAGGGTGAAGACACCATCTCTGTTAGAATGGTGAAACGCATCTAATCCTGATCACCCAGCAGCGCAATACACTTATCGATTTCTTTGATGTACTCGTTTATCCTCTTTTCCAGGGAAGCTTTTGAAGAGTTCGCTTCTGCGTTATGATGAACATCTGCCAGTTCAAGTTTCAAGGTCAGTTGTTGAAGTTTTAGTTTGTGCGCCTCCAGGTCCATGGATTTTTCTTCCAGGTCTCTCCTCAGTTTTTCATTTTCTTTTTTCGTCGCTTTCAGTTTGGAAAGCAACAAGCCAAGTTTTTCTTCTATACTGCCGATATGTTCCTTTAGGGCGTTCATTTTCTGATCTCTGCCTGAAGTTTAGATTCAAAAACTGCGGTAATTCTATTCATCATGGCATCCACTTCTTCATCTTTCATGGTCTTTTGCTCATCTTGAAAAACGAAGTTCATGGCCATTGATTGTTTGTCCTTGCCCAGCTTATCGCTTTTGAAGATATCAAATAACCTGTAATTTTTAAGTTGGGGGATGGAAAGCGATTTCAGTTCTTTTTCTATTTCATGATAGGTAAGACTTTTGGCCGCCACAAAAGAAAGGTCTCTTTGTACCATGGGGAATTTTGAGATCTCCCTGTAACGGATGCTCCTTTTTCCAGCAGCTTCCAGCCAAACCATCCAATTGATATCTGCATGCCAAACGGAAGTTCGTATGTCGTATTTCTTCAACACTTCATCTGCTGGTTTCCCGATGGTTACCAGGACATGTTTTTTCCAGCTGCCTTCCAAAATGTATTCGTAACGATGGTGTGTTGATTGTTGGAAGGTAATTCCTGATATGCCGGATTGAAAGGCCAGTTTTTCTATTGCACCTTTCAAAAAGTAGAGATCGGCAGTTTCCTCTTTTTTGTTCCAGCTGCCATTGGCTGCCAAGCCTGCAGTGAAAAGTGCCAGATGGTCTTCCTCAACATACTTGCCTTCTGTTTTTGAATACGTTTTACCAAACTCAAACAAAAGCAGATCGTCGTTTCTGTGGTTCAAGTTGTGTGCAACAGTTTGCAGACCCGTTTCCAACATGGTCAGCCTCAACGTATCGAGCTCAGAACTGAGGTTGTTCAGCATCTTCACGGCTCGCTTTATTTCTTCATCATCATAATAAGCGGAATGGGTGATGGAATTGTTCAGCATCTCATTGAAGCCCATGCCGGTCAGGATTCCGGATAGTTTTTCTCTCAGCGGATAATCTTCGTTACCAGAAGAAACGGATGGGGAGATGGTGATCTTACTCGGAATTTCAATATTATCAAAACCATCGATCCGCATGATCTCTTCCACCAGATCAGCTGGTATGCTTACATCTGTTTTGTGTGTGGGGGTTTCTACCACAATGTGATTGGCAGACTCTTCTTTCAACTCAAAACCCATCCCCAAGAGAATTTTCCTGATCGTTTCGGGCGAATATTCCTTTCCACTCATTTTGCGTACATAACCATATTCCAGTTTGATCAGAGGCTGTATTCTTTGCACGGGATAAACATCCACCAGATCGTGCTGCACTTTTCCTCCGGCATGGTCACAAATCAATCCCACAGCTTTTTTCAAAACATTCAGTGTTTGTCCGATATCAACACTTTTTTCAAAGTGCATGGCGGCATCTGTTCTGAGCTGATGACGGAATGAACTTTTTCTGATGGATACCGGATGGAACCAGGCGCTTTCCAGAAAAATATTTTTTGTAGCCTCCGTTACACCGCTGCCTGAACCTCCGAAAACACCGCCAATACACATGGGATGACTATCGCCGTCACAGATCATCAGATCACCTTCGTTCAGCTTTCTCTCTTTTTCATCGAGTCCGAGAAAGAGGGTGCCGGATGCCAGGTTTTTCACCCTTATCGTTTTGCCTTTGATCATATCGGCGTCAAATGCATGCAATGGCTGCCCTGTGTCGTGTAATATATAATTGGTGATGTCAACAATATTATTGATCGGTCTCTGTCCAATCGCCTTCAGTCGCTGCTGCATCCATTTGGGTGCTGCGCTGATGGATACATTTTCGATCAGCATGCCTGTGTAACGCGGACAATCATGGGTATTTTCAATGATGACCTCAATTGGGCATGAATTACCTGCAGCTATAAATTCTTTTTTTTCTTTTGAGACAGGCACAAGGCTCTTGCCTTCATGATGGTTCAACCAGGTGCATACATCACGGGCTACACCCCAATGACTCATGGCATCACTTCTATTTGGGGTAAGTCCAATGGAGATCACATTATCATCATAGGGTTCGAAAAGACTAGCAACAGGAATCCCTACTGCCGTGGTTCCTTCAAGTATACGTATTCCGCTATGATCTGTCCCCAATCCCACCTCATCATCTGCGCAGATCATACCCTGACTTTCCACACCCCTGATCTTGGCCGCTTTCATCGTTACGGGTTCTCCAGAAACCGGAAAGATTGTGGTTCCAATAGGTGCAACGATCACTTTTTGTCCGGCTGCCACATTGGGTGCGCCGCATACAATTTGAAGGGGGGCTTCACCTCCAATATTCACCGTTGTGACCGATAGCCTATCTGCATTGGGGTGCTTTTCCACGGTCAGTACCTCACCAGTAACCAATCCTGCGAGTCCGCCTTTGATTTCCTGGTATTCATCATACGATTCCACTTCCAGTCCGATGGCGTTGAGGATATTCGCCAGCTTGTCATGGGCGATGGGTTCCGCGAAATAATCCATCAGCCATTTGTACGAAATTGTCATGGGGCAAAGATAATGCATAAGGGGAGAGGGACAAGGGACAAGGGACGAGGGACAAGGGATGAGGGACAAGGGACGAGGGACAAGGGGAGAGGGACAAGGGACGAGGGACGAGGGACAAGGGATGAGGGACAAGGGACGAGGGACGAGGGGGGTGTTGATTACCATTCAAATTCTGTTGATAACCTCCAAAAAATGTGGACACACATGTTCATTGCCTGTGATTATTAATGTTTTTTTAAAATCAACAGCGCTTGAAGTTTGGGTGTTATATTCGCTGTTGGAGATAGCATTTTCTCCGGTTAAGGCATAAAAAGCGAAAATGGAACAGACGAATCTGAACAGAGACAGGCGGAACAGGAGAAAGACAACAACCGATTTCAATGCCATGGCCTATGGTAAGGTTCCGCCCCAATCCAGAGAACTCGAAGAAGCAGTGCTGGGTGCTGTGATGCTGGAACGTGCAGCTTTTGATATTGTCATCAACATCCTCAAGCCTGAATGTTTTTATGTTGAGGCTCATCAACACATCTTCAGGTCGATGGTCAGACTCAATACTGACAGCAAACCGATCGATTTGCTCACTGTAGTGGAAGAGCTGAAAGCCATGGAGATGCTGGATCAGGTAGGAGGACCATATTATATTTCCAAACTCACCAATGCAGTTGTTTCTGCTGCCAACATCGAGGCACATGCCCGTATTGTGCAGGAGAAATTTATTCAACGCGAACTCATTCGCATCAGCAGCGAGATCATCACAGATGCGTATGATGATTCTACGGATGTATTTGATTTGCTCGACAGTGCAGAACAAAAGCTATTTGAGATCGCCAACGATCAATTGAAAAAAGAATTTGATACGCTGGGCAAAAGTGTGATGGATGCCCTCAATCGTATTGATGAGATGAGGGCAAAGAACGAAGACATTACCGGTGTTCCTTCCGGCTTTCCTACACTCGACAAAGTGACCTATGGCTGGCAGAAATCAGATTTGATCATCCTGGCTGCTCGTCCATCAGTGGGTAAAACTGCATTTGCCCTTAACCTGGCAAGAAATGCTGCCATGCACCCAACCAAGCCCACCTCTGTTGCGGTTTTCAGCCTGGAGATGAGTTCAGGTCAGCTGGTGCAACGTATACTCTCGGCCGAAAGTGAAATATGGCTCGAAAAAATTTCGAGAGGAAGAATGGAAGATCATGAGATGCAGCAGTTGTATAAAAAAGGCATTGAGCCCCTCGCCAATGCCAAAATGTTCATCGATGATTCTGCGGCACTGAATATTTTTGAATTGCGGGCCAAATGCCGCAGACTGAAAAGTTTGCATAATGTTGGACTGATCATCATCGACTATCTGCAGTTGATGAGTGGTTCAAGTGAGAACAGGAACTCCAACCGTGAGCAGGAGATCTCCACCATTTCAAGAAATCTCAAACAGCTAGCAAAAGAATTGCAGGTGCCAATCATTGCACTCAGCCAGTTGAGTCGTGAAGTAGAAAAGAGAAAAGAGAACCAGAAGATTCCCCAATTGTCTGATCTCCGCGAATCCGGTGCCATCGAACAGGATGCAGATATGGTTATGTTCCTATACAGACCGGATTATTATGATCTCACCACCAATGAGCATGGTGAGGACACCAAGGGAGATGTGTATGTGAAGATCGCCAAGCACCGTAACGGTTCTCTCGAAACCATCAGGCTCAAGGCCAAATTGTATATCCAGAAGTTTGAAGAACATGAAAGTGTTGATCCCTTCAACCGGCCACCATCACTTCCTGAGGGAGGTAGCTGGAGACCACTTTCTGATGATGATGGCGCCAAGCTATTCATCCAGAAAGGAAGTCGTATGAATGATGGTACAGGTGGTGATATGGAAGATACTCCCTTCTAGTTGAATATTTCTTCTCATGAATGCTCTTCCTCTCTTTTATCAGGAAAACCTAAGCTCACCTGAAGTTGTATTGATCACCTCGGAAGAAACGCGTCGCCATGTGGTCACGGTTTTGCGTATGCAAGTTGGTGAACGAATATTGCTGACAGATGGCAAGGGACTTGAAGTGGACGCTGAGATTACGAACGCAGATAAAAAAAAGCTTGAAGTAAAGAAGATCAATTCCCGACATCATGATGCTCCTGTTCGAGAAATTGTTCTTGCGATCTCCTTGCTCAAGAATGCTGCCCGCTTTGAGTGGATGCTGGAGAAAGCAACGGAGATAGGCATCACTCAGTTTTATCCTTTGTTGGCAGAGAGAACAGAGCGTCAGCATTTCAGAGCGGATAGGTTTAGACAAATTCTCGTAAGTGCCTCCATGCAATCAGAGCGATTTCATTTCCCCGTTTTACATGAACCTGTTTCATTGTCTACATTGGTTCAAATGGATCTTAAGGGAAATAAATTCATCGCCCATTGTATGGACGGAGAGAAGGAGTCAATTTATGGAAACGAGAAAGACAGCATACTGTTGATAGGCCCCGAAGGTGATTTCTCTCCGGCTGAATTGGCACTGGCTTTGACAAAAGGTTTTCAGCCTGTAACATTAGGGAATACCAGGTTGCGGACGGAGACTGCCGGTATCGTTGGGGCAGTGCTGATGTGCCAATAATTATTCTGTTTCCTTTTTGATTAAGGGTTCGTGCAATTCAACGGGCTTGACTTTTGATTTTCTGATCATGCGCATGTTCAGCAATTCCACACCAAAGGAGAAAGCCATGGCAAAATAGATATATCCTTTTTCGATATGGCTGCCGTGGATCGGCTGAAGACCCTCGAAGAAAAGACTGAACCCCACCATCAGCAGGAAAGCCAGTGCCAGCATTTTCAGGGTCGGATGTTGGTGTATGAATGAAGAAATCTTTTCGGAGAAGAAGAACATGATGATCATGGCGATGACGACGGCGATGATCATTACCTCAACATGTTTGGCCATGCCTACGGCAGTGATGATACTGTCGAAGGAAAAGATCATGTCGATCAGAATGATCTGCGCAATGATGCTGGCGAAGGAGGCCTCTGCCTTATTGCCATCAGTTGATAGATGTTCTTCGCCTTCCAGTTTGCCATGTATTTCCTTTACTGTTTTATAGAGTAGGAATAGACCACCTCCGAAGAGGATCATGTTGCGAAGATTGAATCCATAATGCACTCCACTGATGTCTAATCCAAACAATTCCTTGTTTCCATTGGCCACCAGCCAGCCCAGTGCCATTAATAGTGCAATCCTAACTGTGATGCCCAATAACATCCAGAGTCGGCGTGCTTTGGTTTTGTCTTCCTGTTTCAGTCGACCCATCAGAATGGATACGAAAATTACATTATCGATGCCCAATACGATTTCAAGCAGGGCAAGGGTGATGAGGCTTATGATGGAATTGGCAGTAAGCAGAGAAGTCATGTTGTTCTATTGAGCTTTTTAGAAATTTTTTTAACGATACCCGGACCTTCATAAATGAATCCTGTCCATACTTGCACCAATGCTGCACCAAGATCCAATTTGTCTTTGGCATCATCGCCGGTAAAGATACCGCCACTGGCAATGATGGGAATTTTTCCTTCGGTGTATTCCACCAGTTTTTTGAGCACTACATTCGAAGACTCCTTCAGGGGTAGGCCGCTGAGTCCGCCCATGCCGATGGCATCTGATTTTTGTTTGGAAGGGCTTGATAGTTTTTCTCTTGAGATGGTTGTATTGCTCGAAACCAATCCATCTAATTTTACCGTTGCAGCGATGTGTGCAATGTCTTTGAGTTGACCATCTGTCAGGTCTGGTGCGATCTTAAGCAAAAGTGGTTTCGGGTGTTGTCGTTGCTGGTTGTTTTGCTGGAGTGTCGAAAGTATCTTCAGCAACGAATCTTTTTCCTGCAGTTCTCTTAGTCCGGGTGTATTCGGTGAGCTCACATTGACCACAAAATAATCGACCACGTCAAATAGCTCATTGAAGCAGGTTTCATAATCCTTCCAGGCATCTTCGTTGGGGGTAATCTTGTTTTTGCCGATGTTGCCGCCAATGATCATTCTCTCTTGTCCCTCCTCCCCTGTCCCTCGTCCCTTGTTTTTATTTTTCCAATCCTCCAACCGCTTTTTTACTGCTTTTAACCCATCATTGTTGAATCCCATGCGGTTGATCAGGGCCTGATCAGCTGGCAGACGGAAGAGGCGTGGTTTTTCATTGCCTTCCTGGGGCAGGGGGGTGGCGGTACCGATCTCTACAAATCCGAAGCCCAGGCATTCCAGTTCTTTGAGGTATCGGGCATTTTTATCAAATCCTGCTCCAAGTCCCACCGGATTCTTAAAACTCAGTCCAAAAACTTCTTTCTTCAATCCGCTGTCCTTTGGCTGATAAGTCAGCCGAATTAAATCTTTGATACCTGGTATAGAACAGGCCATCCTGAGCAGGTTCATTGAAAAGTAATGGGCCTTTTCAGCTTCCAGAAAGAAAAGAATGTTTCTGATAAGGGAATACATGAGTACAAAGGTAGTTCAGAAGGAGTGGGAATTTATTTTTTTGAAAGATGATGGTTCTTATTATATGTTCTTTGATTAAAAAATATTTCTATTATATAGAATAAAATTCTATTTTTGTTAAAACGTGAGAATGGTTATTGTGTCGAAGGCAATCCTCAGAGATTTTGCTGAAAAACATCCGCGATCTAAGGCTGCTGTATATAATTGGTATGATACTGTTGCTAAAGCTGAATGGAAGAATTTTTCAGAAATGAAGAATACTTTTAATTCTGCCGATGCTGTAGGGAATGATCGATATGTTTTTGATTTGAAGGGAAATCATTTTCGGTTGATTGCATTGATCATTTTCAAGGTTAGAACCGTCTTTATTTTATTTGTGGGTACACATGAAGAATATGATAAAATCGATGCTAAAACTGTGGTATACAAAAGATATTAGGTTATGAAATACAAAATCAATTCAAAAAAGGAATATCATCAGACCATGGTTGAGGTATATGAGTTGATGAACAAGGGAGAGAGCAAGCTCTCCAAGGATGAGTTGAATAAACTATCTGTCATGTCAGAGGCGGCTGAAAAGTATGAAGATGATGTGCTCCAGCTTAAGCCCCAACGTCAGCCACAGAGCATTCAGGAAATGGTTGAGTTGAAAATGTTTGAACAAAAAATCACTCAGTCAAAGTTGGCAGAATATCTTGGTCTGTCTAAATCAAAGGTTTCAGAAATACTCACCGGTAAAAGAAAACCTGACGTAAATTTTCTAAAAGGAATCTACGAGAAACTCAACATTGATGCAGACTTTTTACTTAGGCATGCCTGATCCTATTTCGTGTGAACGGGTTTATTCAAAGGAGCTTTCTTTTTGTTACCAGCTGGCTTTAGCCTGTTATTTTCTTTCAATGCTTTGTCGAGTATCATCTCTATCTGCCCGTTCACACTCCTGAACTCATCCTCAGCCCATTTCGCCAAGGCATTATAAGCATCTGCATTGATCCGCAAAACAAAATTCTTTTTCATGAGTGACATCGCTGAAGCA
>JBKCOY010000143.1:0-13819 GCA_046309555.1 Chitinophagia bacterium | reverse complement strand
GTTTTTCATGAGTCTGAGTTGATTGATGATAAACTTCCCCTTTCCGAAAGGCAACTGAGCAGCCGCCAAATAACCTGAAGGATCCTCCCCGGCAAAATTACAGAGTCCGGTTTCGACCAACGGCTTCCATCCATTGGCACGGAACACTGAACCTAACAGCGGCTGCACATATCCTTTCTCTTTATCATACCACATGAAAATATCTTTGTTAGCAAGATCAGTCTTTTCCAACACATCATCAACAACATTTGCAAAGTAATATTCACCCATGATGGTATGCTGAATATGAACTTCGGTATTTCCAATATCCTGTTTGCCTTCACCTACTTCGTTGAAAAGAAGACGACCTCCATTGAATACAAAATCGTCAAATTCTTTTCTGTTCTTTTTGTATTCATCGATGTTTTGTATAACAGCGACTTTTGCATCCTTTAGTCCAGTCACCGGAGTTATTCCAAAAGTGATCAATTCGTTGGCATTATCACCAGGAGCTAACCCGGCGATATATACTTTTTCTTGAATACTTCTTTCGGATGGGAAAAAAACCAATTCCTGTTCATTGGAATGAATACACTCGCCTTTTTCATTAAACAACCCAATCCTCACTGATCCCTTGCTTCTTCTTTTCAGTTCAGGTATCAAAAATCTTATCTTACCCTGATAAGCCGGAGCATTTGCCAGCGCATCAGCCTTCATCATATTCTTTACTATTAATTTTCCACCGATATTAACTTCATATCCTAAAGTCAGATTCGCTGGAATGTTATTGAGATCGTTAGCCACCCAGACATCCACTTCCGCATTTTCGCCGGCATACCAATAGAATCTGTCGGTTCTCAATGATGCCATGAGTGGCGCAAGCGCATTTCTATAAGCAAAGAATGCAGGCTTGGGTTGACGGTCAACATCCATGATAGCCTTCATCCATCCTGCCGGCCACGCATCAATGAAAAGATGAACTGCACAAGAAACATTTCTTACATCTCTCCTGAAAGATTCAGTTACAAGCTTCACAGCCCATGCCTGAAAATTCTGACTTTCATTGACCCATTCTCCCAAACCTTTTGGCGTCTTGTACCACATATGGTGCATCACTTCACTCTGGGATTTGGATATTCGCTTGGGCGACCAAACCAAAGAATCCTGAAGATTCTTGGCCAGCCAGTCCTTCGGATAATACTTCTGCATCACATTGATTGGATCCAAACCTTCGGCACCAAATTCACCACAACCATAGTACCAGTCAGGTTTGATCAATTGCCAATACCCTTTCAGAAATTTACCCAGATCCATGGCATGTCCATTGTACCATGTGTTATAACAGTGGTTATCTGGCAGCCCGGGTGAAGGCGGATCATAATCACCATCTCCAGCTTTGATCACACGATCAGGATTGGAGAGCAGAACAGCCTGATCCAACGCCTTGAATACAGTGTATACTTCAGTTGCGCTGCCAAAACTACGATGGGGGCTTCCTTCTGCATTTGGGAACCGTTCGTTGATATAGGTCACCATAATGGCAGAAGGATGGCTACGAACCAGCCGTTCCATTTCCTCCGCCTGCTTTACTGCCTGGGTAAATTGACTGATCCTGATCGCACCAAAGAAGGGGAGATCAGTTTGATTGAGCATACCCAGCATATCACAATAGTCGTAAACTTCTTCTTGTACTGGTCGCTGTGTAAAACGGAAGTAATTCATATTGCATAATCTGGCAAGTAGAATGTCATCGATAAGCTGTCCAAAGTTTTTTCTCATTACATCATTCTGCTCAAACCCCATAGAATTGGCTCCCCTTAGCCGGATTGGATTTCCATTGAGGTACATCATGCCTTTGGGCTTATTGATCGTATCCATTGTGAAGGAGCGCATTCCGAAGTGCTTTGACTTTTCATCTATGGTCTTCTTTTGTTCGTCCAGAAGCGTCACAATCATAGAATACAACCAAGGCTGATCAGGAGACCACCATTTGAATCCTTTCATATCAACAGGAATCTTAAGATAATTGGTCCCATATTCCATCACTAACCCCTTTTGCTTCCAGTCGGTAGGTTTCACCATATCACCAACACCGGGAACAATGGTAGTTGAAGGATCAACATGCATTTTTTCAAACACTGTAATTGGAAAATTTTTACCATAAAGAGATAGATCAAGAGAAATATTTCTGGGTACTTTTCCGCTATGAAACAATTCAAGCCAAACTTCAGCAGAAGAACTATTTGGAAGTGGGCGAACGAAAATATCCTTGATGAAGATCTCATTACGTGCTTCAATGTAGCAGTCCTGGTAGATACCCATGCCAGGGGGGCAAATATGCCATCCTTCCATAGGCTCATCATAGCCTGGACCACCAGCCGCGTAAATTTTATCTCCTACAACATGATGCCCTGATCCATCAGATGAGCCCGTGGTGGTAGGTTCATTGATTACTTTGATCACGTAGGTGTTGGTTCCCTTCTTTGCAAAAGCTGTGATATCAAATTCAAAAGGTGCGAAAAAACCTTCGTGAGAACCACAATAATTTCCATTGAAATAAACCTCTGCCTTGTAATCTACTCCCTTGAAACAAAAGAAAATTCTTTCTTTTTCGAACATACTATCGGCAAGTTCGATGGAATCAGAGTAATAGGTAACAGCGTGTCCCAGCGGAGGACCATAGTGTGGGATATTGACCTTTTTCCATTTTCCTTTCCCAGTTAAATAATGCTGCGCGTCCTTTCGATCTTCTTCTGTTTCTTCCCTCCAGTTCATCGCTGGAATAGAAATTCTGTTTCGGGTTTTTTCCGGAAGCCGCGATAATTGCTGCAAAAAGGGCAGATAATATTTTTTCAATGAATCCAACTCCTTATAGAGTTCATCCTTACTGTTAACAGGATCCTTGATGAAATATTTCTGTAGGTTATTGATGCCACCGGGCAAAATGCGATCATGCAAAACAGGTGGTCCCGGCTCAATAAGTCCGTTTTTCTGTATGCTGTATTCCTGTCCACCTATTTTTGCAAACCGATCTTGCTGAGCATACGATCGACTTTGAAACAACAAGAGGGATATGATCAATACAATAAATGAACTATTTGCTTTCATGGCATGAAGGTTGAGGTGAATACAAAAACAAAATAGCCAATCTTTGGATCTTAGAAAAGATGAAGATTGGCTATTCCCAAAACGACTAATTGATCAATACCCGGGATTCTGGGTAAGTTTGGCACCGATATTCTTATCAATTTCCCCTTGGGGGATCGGCAACAAGTTATTATGAGCGGCAACAGAGTTTCTTTGATTGATCTCTCCATACTTTTTAACCCTGTCGAATACAAGACCTAATCTCATCAACGTGAGCATTCTGTATTCTTCTCCATACAGCTCTCTGACTCTTTCATCCAGGATATAATCCAGCGTCATGTCATTGGCGGTAGCCAGTGGTGCTTTTGCACGAGTCCTGATCACATTGACATCTGCTGCTGCACTTGCTTTATCACCCTTAGCCAGATAAGCTTCCGCACGAAGGAGATAGGTTTCAGGCAAACGCATGACATATTGATCCTTTGTATAACCGTAAATAAATCCACCTTCACCATGCTTATCTGTCCCGAATTTTGTCCAGTTCGGATAGATGAACCACATAGTATCCTCATAAGCTGTTAAAAATGATTTGGGTATCAAGGAACCCTTGGTATAAGCCGGCTGTGTGGCAGTTGCCGCTATATTGGTTCCAAAATAAAAGTTTCTGCGGATATTGGTCTCATTGTTTCTGATATCACCAGTAGCATTTGACCAGATATCCCAGTTGGAATAGTTTGTTCCGCGGATAAAAGATGCTCCCCTACCCACGCTGTCAGAAGCACCAAGAGCCGTCAGACCTGCTTTGGCAAATAGCCAATGCCGGCACCAATATGCGCGACCCTGAACCATCCAGTTGCCGAGATTTGGAAAGGCGACACCACCACCGGGAACATTCCTCTCAAACTGAGCAACCCAGATCGCCTCTTTGTTACCCATCTGATAGTCGGTATTATTGATCTCATGAAGATCCCAGTAATAATCTGTAGGAGTTCCTCTAGTTGTCATAGTTTCAGTTCTTCTTGCACCAAAACGTGTATTCATCAAGGAGTATGATCCATCGGTGCCATCAATAACCCGGGTAGCTGCAGCAATGGCTCCATCATAATCTTTCAGTATGAGGTTGATCTCTGCAAGCAAATGATCAGCGGCAGCACGGACTACTTTACCTGGAGTTGATGTGGTAATGGGAAGGTTTGTCCTGGCAAACTCCAGATCTTTTTTAATGAAGGCATAACACTCCGCTTGTGTATTTCTTGTAAAATCAACCTTTGGTTCTGTAACAGGTGCAGCAATGATAGGAACGCCACCAAAAGCAATAGTCAGGTTTCTGTATGCCCAGGCCCTGAGGAACTGCCCCTCTGCAAGCAATATATTCTTCTCTGCAGCAGTAATTTTGGCAGCCGGATTTTCTACGCCAGCAATAACAGTATTGGCATACTTGACTATGGCAAAATTCCAGTTCCACCATTTTGCTGATTGGGCATCCTGTGAGTTGATCTTGGTATAATTGACCCATGGTGCATTGGGGTCGGCAATATAAATGGTAGTAGTGGCAGCAACATCAAAATTCACACCAAGATGCCAAAAGTCCGTCCATCCGTCTGTAGAATTATAGAAAAACTGCAACTGACGATAACAAGAGTTCAAAGCAAGATCAAACTGCGATTTTGTGATGAGTGCATTATCAACCGTCAATCCGTCTTTCCTCACTTCAGTAAGAAATTCTGCATCCTTCTTACATCCGTTGAGTAGTATCAACGCAATGATGAAAACGGCTATTTTTTTGAATTGGAATATCATATACAGCGTTTTTAAATACGATTAAAAATTAAGGTTGGTTCCAAAGTTGATTGTCCTGAACAGAGGATTGGCTCTTCCAAGCTGTCCGCCATTCTCAGGATCCATTCCCAACCAGTTGGTGAACAGCATTGGATTCTTTGCAGATACATAAATTCTCAGACCACTCATCTTCAGCTTCTCAAGTTGCTTCTTATTCAGTGAGTATTGCAAACTCAGATCCTGAAGCCTGACAAATGTTCTTTCCCTTGGATAGGTATGACCATAAGGATTTGAATAATTAGGCCTGGTGAAAGTATTGCTTGGTGTTTCGGGCGTCCAGTATTGAAGATTCAGCCAGTTCTGCTGCTGATTGTTACCAAAAGTGGTGAGGTTGTAAGTTGAGTTAGGAGCCATGTAATAATTTTCACTGCCTCCACCAACTACAGAATTGAAATTAAAGTAGAGTTGAAAATTCTTATACGTCAACGTGTTGGCAAAGCTCCAGCTGAAGCGAGGCTGCACATAACCTACAATTGTTCTGTCCAATGAATTGATTTTACCATCAGGTTTAGCATCGTCCCTGACTGTTCCGTTGATGTCCCTGATCTTCAGATCTCCGGGTTTGGCTCCGAACGCTGCAATATAATCCACATCTGAAGCTTGAACGATGCCATCTACGACATAATCATAAATAGCTGCTATGGGCTTACCAATAAACCATCTGTTTCCGATATCATCATCTTCCTTGCCGTCACCATTGGCATCCACACCGGTAAGTGAAACAATCTTATTCCTGTTCATCCAATAATTAACAGTAGCTTCCCAACGTACTCCCTTGGGAGAAGTTGGGGCAAGTATAACACCGGTAAGTGAAACT
This sequence comes from Chitinophagia bacterium, assembly GCA_046309555.1. Lineage (GTDB taxonomy): Bacteria > Bacteroidota > Bacteroidia > Chitinophagales > Chitinophagaceae > Pollutibacter. Next base: position 8,097 of record JBKCOY010000143.1, on the reverse strand, counting down.
TCCACTCCCCTGTTGTCTACGCGACCTATATTCGTTCTTACAGAATTGAAACCTGTGAGGAAAGGCAGTGATCGTGTCAACAACTGATCGGTGGTTTTACTCTTGTAAATATTCAGATCACCTGTGATCCTATTATTGAAGAATCCAAAATTCAAGCCGCCATTCAGTGTGGTGGTTTTCTCCCATGATAATCTTTTATTGGAAAGACTACTTTGGTAGATAAACAAACTGCTTGTGCTACCAAATACCGTAGTTCCGGAAGCAATATTGGCCAATGTTTCGTAGGGATCAATACCCTGATTTCCATTTTGACCATATGCCATTCTGATTTTCAGATAGTTTACTTTGGGTAGCGCTTTCTTGAAGAAGTTTTCTTCACTGATGGCATATGCTACTGCACCTCCATAAAAATCAGCAAACTTATTACCGGGAGCAAAGGCGGAATAACCATCTCTCCTGTAATTCATGGTCAGGTAATACTTGCTGTCATAATTATAGTTGAGCCTTCCAAGATAAGCCAGGTTGCCGACCTCATTGAAAGTTGAAGAAACACGCTGGTTGGCAGGGTTACCCAGATTCAGTCCGTAATAACCCAATACAGTTGTTCCCGCACTCGAAAAATCACTTGCAGAAGTAGCAATTCTGGAATTGGTATTGTAATCACGCTGATAACCAGCCAGTCCATCAAAAGAGTGGTTACCGATCATTTTTTTATACGTGAGCAGGTTTTGAATTTCCCATGAGTTGGTCACAAGATTGGACATGCTTCCGTACGTACTTGACAAATAACGACTTGGATTGGCAATATCTGCTGGATTATCAGGATTGATAAAATGTGTTTCGTGCCTGAAATTTCCATTGAAAAACTCAGCCTTATACTTATTGATATTGATCCTGTAATTCAAACCTTTGATATAGGGTATATCAGCACTCAAATATCCAATTATCCTTGTACTGGTATACTTCTCAAGGTTATCATCATAAAGACCTGGATTGTTGGCATCGCCCCAATAGGGATTGATGAGGTTTGCAGGTGTGGGTGCCTTATCCAGGATACGAAGTTTTTCGTCCTTCCATTTATAAGCATAGGGAGTTCCAATTGTAGCCTGTCCCATATCGGGGGGTGTGCCAGAGTAATCCCTTGCTGAATAATACACGCTCAATCCATAGTCAAGCCAGCTGGTGATCTTGGCATCAAACTTTCCTGTAACAGTATATTTCTTAAAGTTATCGCCATCCAAAACACCATTCTGTTTCAGGTAACCTGCTGAAGCATAGTAATTTACTTTGTCCGATCTGCCAGAGACACTCACATTCAGATCATTCAATGGTGCAAACTGAGTAATCTCCTCAAGCCAATCAATCTGCTGTCCAGCCTGGTAGGCAATGACTTCCTTGGGGTCCAACACTTTTTCAACAGAGAGGTCTGATTGTCCAGTCAGCCTTCTGTTATCTGTTCGCCATTTGATAAAGTCTGCGCCTTTTCGCATATCCGGTCTTGTGGTCCAACTTTGGAAACCGTAATTGTTGTTTATGGTTATCAATGGTTTCCCACTCTTACCTCTTTTTGTTGTAACCATGATGACCCCATTGGCAGCCCTGGATCCATAGATGGCTGCAGCACTTGCATCCATCAGGATATCAAACGAGGCGATATCCTGGGTATTTATCTCATTGAGACTTCCTCCAAAGATCACTCCATCCAATACAATCAATGGAGCGTTAGAAGCAGCCAAAGATCTTTGCCCCCGCACCAACACAGATGGAGCACCACCGGCAGTAGCAACAGGACCAATATTAACACCGGGGGTTCCCTGAATTGCCTGTAAAGGACTGACGTTGGTTATGGTAGAAATCGGACTTTCCTCAATATTGATCTTTCTTACTGCACCGGTAAGGTCTTTTTTCCTTTGTGTACCATAACCAACAACCACTACTTCGTTGAGCCCGGCAGATTCCTGGTTCAATGATACTGATATAGCAGACCTACCTCTTACTGATAGTGTCTGTGAATCATGACCTGACATGGAAATAACAATTGTACCATTTTCGGGTACACTCAAAGAAAATTTACCTTCAGCATCGGTAGTGGTTCCTTTTGATCCTCCACTGATGGTGATACTGGCACCTGCAAGGGGTGCACCATTATTGTCTCTGACAACACCAGTGACCATTTTTTGCTGGGCAAATACACCTGCAGCAGGAATGATAAATGCAGTCATTAACAATAGTACCCATTGGAAGAGTTTCTTTTGTGTGCGAAGCACAAAATGATTTGAATGGCTTGTAAGCATACGTTGTTGTTTTCTGTTAATTGATAGAGTTGTCATAAAAACATCTCTTATCAAATTAATGACTAATAAATACGACTCGCATTTGAAACAATAGCGAAAAACTATACTTTTTTGGCTTTTTGAAAATTGCAGTATTTATCAAGTAATTTTTCTAATTTGACTTTACGAACAGAACAAAAAACGAAAGATGAAGCCGATCTTTTTAAAGATAGAATCCAACAACACTTATAATATCAGAGAGCAACTGATTGCTCATGTATCGAGTAAATATTATTATCACCCACAGGTTGAACTTGTATATTTTGAAAAAAGTGATGGCATGTGTATCATTGGAGACAAGATCCATATCATCAAGGAAGGAGATATTTTTCTGCTTGGCTCAAACCTGCCGCATCTTTTTAAAAATGACGAAAAATATCTGGATAAAAAACTGAAAGTACGGATCATTGTACTGCACTTTCTTCCTGATTTCTGGGGTAAGGAATTTCTTGAGCTACCCGATCTCAAATCAATAAAAACCTTACTGAAAAAAGCAGAAAGAGGTCTGTTGATTGAAGGTGCAGTAAAAAACAAAGTAGGTATACTGATGAAGGAAATGCTAAAGGGGGCGGGTACAGACAGGATCATACTGCTATTAAAAACACTTTCCCTCATTGCGAAATCAAAAGACAATAAAACAGTATTGCCAATTGGATTTCAAATCATGCCTGATCTTGAAAATGAAGAAAGAATCAATGAAGTATATTCCTATACACTTCAAAATTTTCAAAGAAAGATCCACACAAAGGAAATAGCAGCCATTGCACACCTCAGCGAACACTCCTTTTGCCGATATTTTAAAAACAAAACCGGCAAAACGTATACAGGATTTCTGCATGAAATCAGAATCAAGCATGCATGCCGTCTACTCTCAGAATCAAGAATGAGTATTTCGCAGGTTATAAATGAATGTGGATTCATCAATTATGCAAACTTCTTCCGCTATTTTAAGATGCTTACAGGAAAAACTCCTGCTGAATATCAAAAGATCAGCAATGAATCCTGATCAGGGAAAAATCACAGGATTCAATTCTGTATCAATGAGCTTACCGATCTCGGCACCAGGACACCATGTGTCCCAATCCAGCTGCTGGTTTTTATTTTCCGGAGCCTTCAGTCTCATATCTTTATCCATGTAGATCATGGTCATGACCTTTCTCATATGATTTGTTGTATTTGGCCCTGCTCTATGATAGGTCCAACCCGTATGAAAACTGACTTCACCCAAAGCGTATGGCTCAACAACATGAGGAAATCCCAGCTGTTGCAAACGCTCTTCCAAAAAAGATTGACTTTCATCACTGATCTCTTTATCTCTTCCTTCAGTCAAGGACGCACTTCCTGCACTAAACTCAAGAGCTCCCAACTCCAATGGCGTATCCTGTAATGGTATCCAAGCAGTAACAGTTTTATCGGTTGACAGCGGCCAGTAATACTGGTCGGCATGCCAGGGAGTATGCCCACCACCGGGTTCTTTGTACAATGCCTGATCATGATATATGCGTACACCAGCTACCTGCAACAATTGCGTAGCAATATCTGCAAGCCTTTTACTGAAAACAATTCGCTTCACTTCTTCATTATTTCTCCAGATATTCATGATCTGTAAGAAAGCCTTCCCATATGTATCCCTGTCCTCCATTGCAAGATGTTGTGTATTGAGACGATCCACTTCTTTAGAGATGATCTGATCCATGTGGGCAATGACTTCAGCAGACAATACATTTTTGATCTTGATGAAACCATTTTGATTAAAAAATGCTACCTGTTCAGGCGTTACAGCAAAAGGAGTATTCAGTTCCTGTAGTACAAATGCTGGTATCTGTGTCATAAGAAAATATTTAATTGAAAATACAATATAAAATGATCATGATAATAGCAACAATAGACCAAAGGATCCTTACCTGAAACCTTCCCCTGCTTGTCAGTCCTTCAGCAATCATATCGATCGGTGCATTCTCTTTTACAGCAAAGGTATCTTTGGCTGATGTAAGCAGACTGACTACAACCATAAAGATCATCAGTCCTAGCATCATATAAAAACAGAGTAACATGAAATGAGGCCAGGCTTCCTTGCTGGGGAAATTGATGAGCTGACAAAATCCAATTGCCAAACAGATCAGTGTGCCTAAATAAAGAGTAAGCTCAGCAGCTTTGGGCGTAGCCCTTTTCCAAAGCAATCCCAAAATGAAAACTGTTGAAATAGGTGGAGCAAGATAAGTACAAAGCGATTGTCCCAATTCAAATAGACCCTTATCTGAATTGGAAAAAAACATCGCAATGCCAGCAGACAATAATCCTGCAATCCATGAAGCCCTTTTGCCAATCCTGCTCAGATCATGTACTTCAGCTCCGGGCTTAAGTTTCTTACCATAAAAGTCCATGGCAAAAATAGTACTGAATGCGCCTATGCCTGTTGCCACATCATTGATGATGGAAACGATCAGGGTAGCCAGGGCCAAGCCAATCAGTCCTGCTGGCAGGAGATTCATAACCATGGTGATATAGGCATGATCAGGACTATCCAGTGGCTGTATCTGACCGTTTTTGACCATCACCAGACAAATGATACCAGGAAGAATAAACAGGAACGGCATGATGATCTTCAGTGCTGCTACCAGCCATGCTCCCATCTGCCCATGCCAGATATTCTTTGCAGCCAATGTTCGCTGTACAATCGATTGTTCTGTGCACCAGAACCAGATCCCGATAACTGGATAACCCAGAACGATGGCATGCCAGGGATAAGTATCATCACTGGCAGGTCGAAAAATTTTCCAGTACTCAGGAGGAACGCCATTAACCAGTGTCGATAAATTGCCCACCCGGGTAAGTCCAATGATCAAAATAGTGATGGAAATAAAAAGTAAAATAACTGACTGTATCATTCCTGTATGAACAATAGAACTCAGTCCGCCCGACGAAGAATAAGAAAGTGCAATGAGTACGATAACAATAACAGAAATATAGATCGGAATACCGAGCAATTGATTGATAACAATACCACCTATACAGAGCATGAAGCTTGCCCATGTTACCAAAGAACTGAACATGGAAAAATAAGTGAAGAATGCATGTGACCGGTCACCAAATCTCCTGAGCAGAAATTCAGGCATGGTTGAGATCTTGTTTCTGAGGTAATGCGGTATGAACAAAAAGGATAGCAACAGTAAAAATACCCAGGCCATCCATTCAAAATTAGCCAGCACCATACCACTGGTATAGGCTGCCCCGAAATAGGCTACGAGCATGGAGGGACTCACATTGGTACTGAAAATGGATAAACCCACCTTGTACCAAGGCAACGAACGACCTGATAAAAAAAGTTCTTCTGAGGAACTGGAATTGCTGGTCTTATTTCGGCGGCTGATCCAGATACCGGCAAAAACCAGCAATGAGATATAACCAAAGATAACGACACCATCCAGTATTGAAATTTGTGTCATTTTCATTGTGCTATTTGATTATGAGATTTTCATTGGAAAATTCAACCAACTTCTCAGAAATCGGAGACAGACCGTGTCCTAATCCTTTGGGAGGTTTTATATATCCCGAATCAAACTGAATCGGATTCACGATGATGTTATTCGTTGCAAGCATCGAATATTCGGTTCTGTCAACCTGATCAAATGCCAATGCAAGATGGGCATTGATCTCAAACATAGAATTTCCCAAGTAAACGGGAATATTAGCCTTTTCGGCAAGATGAATACAACTTACTGCATGATCGATATCCTTTCCTGTTCTGATCCCCTGTAATCCTCCAAACTCAACAAGACGATTCAGATCATCAAATGTGTTGACATAATCATGCCCAATAATCGGAATAGGACTGCGCTTGGTCAATTCTGCCAGCCCATTGACATCGTCACGCCTTAGAGGATCCTCAAGATATTCTAATTGAATATCATGTTTGAGATAATACTCAATTCTTGACAGAGCTGTTTTCCAATCCCATGCCTCATTGGCGTCAGCAGTAAGCTTTACAACATCACCTACGTATGACTTTATCAATTTCAATCTACGAATATCCCTCTCCACATCGTCGGCACCGATCTTGACCTTGATGATTGAAAATCCATCCAGAATAAATTGATTGGTGAGATCGAGCACTTCCTTATCAGTTAACGGAAAATCCAAAATACTTCCATAAGCCAGGGCTTTGGTCTTTGTGGTTCCGGGATTGAGTAATTTGAAAAGGGGGAGGCCTTTCTCCTGTGCCTGCAAATCCCATAGTGCCAATCTAACTGCACTATCCAGGTGGTTGAATCCGGAGCTGTAATTCAATCGTTCATGCTGAAGATCGAAGGGATTCTTTTTATCGATCAGCGGCCACCAGGAAGCAGTAAAATCTGTTTCAAGCTGGATCACGTCAGGAAGCTCTCTGACATACCAGGCATCATGCTTGAATTTTCCCTGCCAGACAGACTCTGAATAACCCCAGCCCACATGACCGTGATTGGACTTCAATGCAATGGCCAATACATTAATGACTTCATAACTGCAATTGTTATCACCAATGGTTCTTCCGAGTGGCAGTGTTAGTTTATGTATCTCAAACGACTCTATATAAAACATCAATACTCAATTGAACTAATGAATATATTCTCCATCAAGATAATGGTGTATCAGCTTCATCTCTACCCATTTCTGGCTTGAATCCACACCAGGCAGCGCTTTTTGGAATGATGACATCAGCTTTCCCCATTCTGCAACCTTTGGATCAGCGCCTACATATAATGAATCCATCTTTTCCATATCTGTTCCTTCAGGAATGCGGATCATCATCATGAGTCTATTACCAAAACGATAGATCTTTATCTCCTCTATTCCACTTGCCTGGTTTGCTTTTTTCAATGCAGGCCAAACGCCTTCTTTCGAATGCATGGAATCGTAGACCTTGATCATTGCAGAATCCATAACCAGATCAGTGGTCATTACCATTACCGAAGATCGTTTAGGCCTTTGATCAGGCGATGAGCAGGAATACCAATGCAGGCATACCAGAAAAAGGACACCCGTGAAAAAAATCCTGAAGAAATAGAGAGCAGAGAAATGATAAAAAAACGACTGAGCCATAGGTATTTGCAAATAAAGATCAATTCATTGATGTGGAGATGCCTTGAAGTGGCAATTCACTATATTTTTTTGTCTATTCATTTAATCAAGATGTGCGAGTGAACAATATTCATGTACCGCGCTAATATTATTTTCATCCAACATACCATCCATGGTTTGTTCCAACTGGCCAGGAGTGGAGGCGCCTATCACCATTTTGTTGATTGACGGTGAATTTATCACATATTGATGGGCGAGGTTGGTCATATTCAATTGTCTGACTTCACACCAACGTTTCAGATGAAAAGCTTTCTGCAAAACAGTTTCAGGTATCCACTCCGGTTTTTCATTGAAATATTGTTCATATTTCGAGCCCAGTAATCCCATATACAAAGGACTTGCCTGCCATCTTTCAATTCCTGCATCAGTGAGTTGTTTGAATTCATATTCTTTGGCATCCTCTACCAGTATATTGAATCGGTTGAATCCCATAAAATGACTGAATACACCTGAGCATGCAAATGAACCGAAAGATGCCGGGTAGTTACCCCCAATACCAAGTTCCTTTATCTTACCCTCGTCTTTCAATGTTGATAATGTATCAATAGCCGGCTGGATCTCATCATCCTTGATAAAAACAGGGTCATGCAAAAAGACTAGATCCAATTGATCTCTTCTGAACAATTTCAAGCTTTGCTCAACAGAT
>JBKCOY010000142.1:0-9860 GCA_046309555.1 Chitinophagia bacterium | reverse complement strand
TCATGAAAAAACTCGTCCCCTTCCTCATCATCACCGTAATCCTCCTGCCGGTAGCAGCATACTTCCTGGGCACCCCACCCAGCGAAACACAATTATCCATCCTCAGGGAAACCTCATGGGGACTGGGTTTGGTGATCTTGTTTACGTTTGTAGTGGGACAAATCACCGGCAACAATTCACAGGTAGACAAACTCTGGAGCATTGTGCCGGCACCCTATGCCTGGTATATGACCTGGAAGGGGGGTATGGATGAGAGGATGGTTCTGATGTCGATACTGGTCACCATCTGGGCCGCACGCCTTACCTACAACTTCGCAAGACGCGGTGGCTATAGCTGGAAGTTCTGGGAAGGTGAAGAAGATTATCGATGGGAGGTATTGCGACAAAGACCGGGATTCAAGATTCCATTTGTCTGGTTGCTCTTTAATTTTTTCTTCATCTGCTTCTACCAAAACACACTAATCTTTTTGTTCACGCTTCCGGTATTGAGCGGACTTGCCGAAAATGCTTCGCCATTGGGCATGTGGGACTACCTGTTGGCAGTGATATATGTTGGATTGGTGATCATGGAATACATCGCTGATCAGCAACAATATGATTTTCAAACAGAGAAGTATCGCCGCATCAATGCTGGCGAACCATTGGGCGAATATGCAGATGGTTTTGTGCAAACCGGCCTCTGGTCGAAAATGAGACATCCCAATTATTTCGCAGAACAATCCATCTGGGTTGTGTTCTATCTGTTCAGTGTGGTGGCCACCGGAGAATGGCTGAACTGGACACTCGCCGGTTCGGTATTGCTCATCATCCTCTTCAAAGGAAGCTCAGATTTTTCAGAAGAGATATCCGCGAAAAAATATCCGGCCTATAAAGATTATCAGCAAAGAGTTGGAAGATTCATTCCTAAATTCTGATCATGGGGTTGAACACATTAAACCCATTCATTTATGTACTCGCACCACATCTGGAAAGTACGGACGATAACATCAGTTACTATTACGATTTCTCACAGAGCATAGAAGAATATACCAGGATTTTCGCAGAGCTGAACTTCAATTGGAAATGGCAGCCGGTCACCATGACGGATTTTCATATAGTGATTGATGAGATTCGCCAACATGCTCATCAACAAACCACCGTTGTTCTGAACCTCTGCGATGGTGATGAAGTGAACGGCACTCCCGGAATATCTGTAGTGAAGAAACTCGAAGAAAGCGGTTTGCTGTACACAGGTGCTGATGAATACTTCTACCACATCACCACCTCCAAGATCCCGATGAAGAAAGCCTTTGATGCGGCAGGTGTTGCCCACGCCGATTGGGAAATCATTGCCACACCTGATTTTCAAGGGGATGATCTTTTTGATAAACTGGGATCACCCATCATTCTCAAACCATCCGTCTCGGGTGGCAGCATGGGTGTAGGCGTACGCAATGTGGTGCACGATCATGCTGCAATGAAAGAGCAATTGAAAAAAATGTTTGAAGGCTATCGGGGATGGGACCTCTCCATCGATGGCATCATCGCAGAAAAATACATCAGCGGACGCGAGTTCACCACCATGATCACCGGGTCTGGTAGCAATCCTGAATTTTGCAAGGTTTACTATCCCGTGGAACGCGTCTTCCATGAATCTTTACCGGCAGATGAAAAGTTTTTATCGTTCGACCGCCTCTGGGAAATCTATGAAGAAGAGGCACCCATGCCCAACAATGCCAACTTCTATGAATATGCTGCAGTCGACATAGCACTTGGCGAAAAGATCCGAGAGATCAGTCTTGATGCCTACCGCGCCGTGAACGGTATGGGCTATACAAGAGTGGATATCCGAATGGATGAGAAAAACGGTAACTTGTACGTGCTGGAAGTGAATGCGCAATGCGGACTCAGTGAAGATGAGAACTTCACTTCCATCGGCGCCATCCTGAAAGTTAACGGAACCTCCTTCAAGGAAATGATTCTTGAGATTCTGCAGGATGCTTTCATCAGAAAAGGAATCAAATGGGAATGAAAATTTGTGTACTGCAACCCGACTACTCCACCACCGGTGTGGATTATCAATACTATGATCCCGAACGCAAACTCGCACACCTGCTACCGAATGATGAATTGATCAATATAGCCCTCAACAAACTCACTACCTACAAACAATTACAAGAACTCTCCAAACAGGGCTTTGATGTTTTTGTCAATCTCTGTGAAGGATACTTAGAGTGGGAAGTCCCTTCAATTGATGTGATACATTCATTTGAATTACTCAACCTGCCCTATACTGGTCCCACACCAACGCTATACGACCCTTCCAAAACACTCATGAAATATGTTGCTTACTGCGAAGGGGTTCGCACGCCGCAACATTTCGTAGTGCGGAATAGTGACGACTGGAAACAATGGGAAGGAAAAATTCACTTTCCCCTTTTCATCAAGCCCGCCAAAGCTGGCGACAGCCTTGGGGTTCACCATGATTCAAAAGTGGATGATCTTGCTGCAGCAATACAAAAGACAAATGAATTGCTGAAGGAATTCCCTGAATTGCTGGTAGAGGAATATATTGAAGGAAGAGAATTCACGGTACTGGTAGCAGCCAATGCAGATGGCAAAAGCTGCCGCACATTCAAACCGGTGGAATATATTTTCCCCGAAGGATTTGCGTTCAAGACTTATGCCCTCAAAACTTCTGAACTGCATCCTGGTGCCAACATTCCCTGTAATGATCATGCCTTGGAAACAGAATTGCGCAGCATCGCAGAAAAAATGTTCAAAGGCTTTGGTGGCAAGGGCTATGCGCGATTGGATCTTCGCGTCAGACCCGACGGCAGCATTTATTTTCTCGAGATCAATTTCACTTGTTCTGTTTTTTATGCGGATGGTTATGAAGGATCAGCAGATTTCATTTTGAAATACGATGGTATTGGTCAGGCCGGTTTTCTCAAGCACATCATCGAGGAAGGAATAGCGCGACATGAACGCAAACAAAAAGCCTATGCCATGCGCGGCGATGCCATCTCAGGATATGGTATCTATGCCAACCGCAAGATCATGAAAGGAGAAGTACTCTATCATGGCGAAAGCAGACCACATCGCATTGTCACCCGTGAATATATTGATCAGCATTGGGATGAAACAGAAAAGAAAAAATTTCGTCAGTACGCCTGGCCACTAGGCGGAAACGTATATGCCATCTGGGATGAGGAGCCCCATGAATGGTCGCCTCAGAACCATAGCTGCGATGCCAATACATGTATGCAGGGACTGAACATGATTGCTACGCGTGACATTAATGATAGTGAGGAGCTGACACTCGACTATGCTCATTTCCTCGACGCTACAATGGAGCCTTTTGCCTGCAGCTGCGGTTCATCCAACTGCAGGGGCATGATCAAAGGGAATTGATAAAATTATCTCAGCGCGCTTACATCCACTCTTGTCGGTGTTTCCTTGCCGGACACAATGCCTCTTGAACTCAAGGCGATGGCACGAATGATGGCTGTCATGTTCTCCATATCCAGCGTACCGATCTCATCGGAAGCCTTGTGGTAATTGGGTTCTGAATCCATCTTGGAAGTAGAGATGGTATGAGCCGGTACTCCGAGGCGCGCAAGTGTTGCATTATCAGAGCGATAGAAAAGTTGTTGGGTGGGATAGGGATCAGGATGGAAAGTGAATCCTGTTCCTTCGAGATTCTTTTGCAGGATCTCTCCCATACTGGTTTTTTCAAAACCGGTGATGTAGGCACTGTTCTTGCCCCACTTGCTTTCAGTTCCGATCATTTCGATATTGAACATGGCCATCACCTGGGCGGGATCAAATTGTTTGGAGAAATAAGTCGCCCCAAATCCTCCGATCTCTTCAGCGGTGAAAGCAGCAAAGACCAGCGTTCTTTCATTGTCCTTCAGCTTGCTGAAATATTTTGCCAACATGATCATGGCTGTTGTACCAGCTGCATCATCATTGGCGCCATTGTAGATGGAATCATTGTTCACCATGTTGCGGGTATTGATGCCGAGGTGATCATAGTGGCCGGAGAAGATCACATACTCATTGGCTTTTGATTTACCAGGAATGATGCCCACCACATTGGCGAGCGGCATTTCCGTAATCTCTTGTTTGAGTTCTACAGAGAAATCGGCAGGGCCCTTATCGTTCAGTATCAATACCACATTGCTTTGGTTAGCATAGTATTGCCCCCCTCTTTGCGGAAAGCGGCCAAACATGGACGTATGGGATGAATCCACAAGGATCAGTGTATTTTTTGCTCCTCCCATTACCTTCCTCACTTCCGTCACATAGTTGACTCCTTTGCCGATCCTCACTACCTCATATCCTGAAGCGCCATTAATGTTGAGGATAGGTTGAACTGAGACAACATTTATTTTTTTAGGATCAGCAGCACTGCCATCCACCATGGCATTAAGGCTTGTTGTTTTGGTACGGATCATGCTGAACGACTGCAGATGACTGCTGCCATTGTTCCATTTCTGGAGTCCGATTTTTTCAAATTCTGAAGCGATGAAGTTCGCTGCCTTTTCAATACCCGGCGTAAAGGTCCGCCTGCCCTGCATTTCATCGGAGGAAAGTATTCTTTCAATGCGTTCAGTCTCTTTGACCTTGATGGCCTTCATTGCTTTTTGAGAGTAGAGACCTGAACAGAGAACAGTGGCGAGTAATGAAAAAACAAAATGCTTCATGCTGTTTATTTGAGGTCGACTAAGGTAAACAAAAAAGGCAGATGGAATTCCATCTGCCTTTTTATCAAATTTAAAATTAGATCAATAGCCAACATTCTGCTTTAAATAACCCGGCAGGTTGGAAGCACCATCAATCGCAGTTTGCGGGATGGGGAACACGCGTTTGTTTTTATCACTGATAGTTTTCTCGGTCCAAGTTCCTTCAAACTTACCGAACCTGATCATGTCTGTTCTTCTTTGCATTTCCCAATACAATTCAAAACCACGCTCACGGAAAATGAGATCAAGATTTACAGAAGGCAGTGATTTGGCAGTAAGTGTTCCACTTGTTCTTGCAGTTCTCACAGCATTCACATCCGTGAGTGCGCCTGCGGCATCACCCTTTCTCATTTTTGCTTCTGCTCTCATCAGATAAACATCTGCCAGACGAACAATTGGAATATCAACAGCACCAAAATTTCTTCCGCTTACTGATGTCTGGCTGAATTCAAATTTCAAAACACGATAACCTGTGAAATAGTCACTTCCTGCAGGTGTGAAATTAATATTCTCAGTATGGTTCACCGCTACCGTGGGTCGGTTACGGGAATTATTGAAGAGACGGCCAACTTTGAATTTACCATCCGGACATTTTTCGAATACACCGGCTGTGCGGATCAATCCGTATTGCTGACCCCTTAAAATTCCCCTATCCAATCTATAGGAGGCTGCGTCGTAACAGGCTTGCTGGGTAACAGGATCTACAAATACATTTTTCTTGTAGAACCTTGGGTCAGCATCTGCAGGATCCAGGGGAGCATAAGCATCCACCCAGGTTTTGTAATATTCAGGTGTGATACCCGGACCATCCGTTCCATTGGCACCGGTATAGGCAGGCAAAGGAAACTGATCACCGGAAAGAGAGAAATAGGCAAGCCTGTTATGCCCATTCAGATCAGGACGCTGATCAACAGCGAAGATCAACTCTTTGTTGGTATTGTTATTATCATTGAAAATAGCCCAATAATCAGGCGACAAAGCATACTGCCCAGCTGAAATGATCCTGTTGGAATAGTCAACCACCTTGTCCATATCCTCCGGCTTGAAATTGAACGTTGAGGCATAAACATCGCGGTAAACAGCAGCATTCAGGTGCAGCTTGGCCAGCAATCCCCACACGCCTGCTTTTGTAAGCCTACCAGGACCTGTAGTATTGTCAAGCTGAGGCTCTACTTCGAGCAATACTTTTTTAAGGTATTCAACAGCTTCATCTCCACGCACGATCTTGGAAACAGCACCCGGATCTTCTTTTACAAATATGATACCCCAAAGATCAAGGAACATCAGATTATAAAAGGCATACATCCCTTTTGCTTCCGCAATGTACTTGGCTGCATTGGGATCCTTGCTACCCTGTAATGAACTGATGGCAGAAACCGCTCTGGACAAGCTCTGGGTCAAGGGATTCCAGGTATTGCGAACATTTGCTGTAGTGCTGTTCATGGTATGCCTGTTGAGGTCAACATAAATACCATTATCACCCCAGTCGGTTCCGCCCCTGTAGGGAAGAATGGCTTCGTCGGTAGTGATCTCCTGTAAGGCAAACAAGCCTGTATGCAGATAGATATTCGGGAGATTGGCATAAACCGGAGCTATCGTGCCGTCTGCGATCTGTTTCTCTGTGAGACCGGTAACTGACGACTCATCCAGAATGGTCTCTTCCAGTTTTGTACAACTTCCTGCAACCAGAACAATGGCTGCTGTTGTAAAGAGTGACTTGAATAAATTTTTCATGATGAGTATTTTAGAAGTTTACGTTTAATCCGAAGATGATGTTCCTCGACTTAGGATAGCTCAGCTGATCGATACCGTATGACAATACACCGTTGATCTGTCTGTCAGCATTGACCTCCGGATCAAACCCGTCATACTTGGTGATCACAAATAAATTTTGTGCGGTAATCGAAAAGCGGAGTCCGCTGATTACCTTACCCATTGGTTTATTGCGGGTATCAAAAGTATAACCCAATGCAAGGTTATTCAGGCGGAGATAAGCGCCATCCTTAAGATAGCGTGAACTCACAGGAGCAGCGTTGTTGATAGATTCTTCCTTGCTGGCAATGGCTTCAGGTGTTGTGTTCACACTTTTCGATAACCTGAGTTTATAAAAGTTTGCATTGGCAGTATTGTCGTAGATCTTATTTCCTGAAACACCGTTGAAGTTAACCACGAGGTCGAAACCCTTATAATCAAGATTACCAAAGAAAGCGTAAATAACTTTCGGTAAAGCAGATCCGAGTGCAAGCCTATCTTTATCTCCAATCACACCATCTTTATCAACATCATTATAGGTACTCAATCCCTGAGCATTGAAACCCGTCCATTCCCTGAGAAAGAATGTTCCGATGGGCTGGCCGCTGATATAACCATTGATGGTGGCAGATGTCAAACCCGCACCGGAAGCAGAACCAGAGGGAATAACAGAATAAGGAGAATTTTTCACGATGTTATTGAGGAAGGCAACATTGCCACCGATGCCATACCTGAGTCCTGAAGCTGTTTTGTTTCTGAATTCCAGATCGATTTCAAGACCGCTGTTCTTAATGGTCATGTCTTCCACATTGGTCCAGAATGTTCCTGCAGGCTGCACTGGATCAGCAGGGATTACCTCCAGGAGAATATTATTGGAATTTTTGATGAAATAATCAACCGCACCGGTCAGCTTACCACCCAACAAACCAAAGTCAAGACCTATGTTGGATTGAGTGGAAACTTCCCACTGGATATCCGGATTGGCCAGTCTTGAGTATACGATACCAGCAGGATAGGCTCCTGTTGGAAACAACGGATAACTGCTGGAAGCAGAAACCGTTGCAGTATAAAGCGACTGCGTGATTTTGGATGGAATCTCCTGGTTACCGGTTTGTCCCCAGCCCGCGCGCAATTTCAGATTGCTGAAAGGCAAATCCCTCATGAAATCTTCTTCACTTATCCTCCAGCCAAGCGAGAAGGAGGGGAAGTAACCATACTTGTTGTTGGCACCGAACTTGCTGGATCCGTCCATACGGAAGTTGGCAGTAGCCAGGTATTTGCCTTTGTATGAATAATTCACACGGGAGAAGAAAGACTGCAACTCATTGATCGTAGCATATCCAAATGGTCTGTTGTTGGCCAGTGTGAGCTCCTGACCGGTTCCGGGATTATAGATAGGCTCTACGGGAGTGATAGGAAATTTATTGATGCTCCATCCACGACCCTGCAAATAGATCTTTTGAAAAGAGTGGCCACCAAGTGCAGAAAAATTGTGGTCTTTGAAATTGAAATTATACGTCAGATAATTTTCAATCAGTGTATTCTTGTTGATGATATTGTAGCTTTCCAATCTGCCATCGCGCTGAGGCAAAAGGTAGGGAAGACTTTGAACATCACGAGTAGCAGTTGAGTTGTCTACACCGAAATTCAGTTTATAGGTGAGGTTCTTGCTCAGCTTCAGAGAGGGGGATATACTACCGATTACCCTGTTGGTGATGGTATTATCCTTATCCAATTGGAAAGTCAGCAACGGGTTGTTGATGAGCTGGTATGCTGCAATGTTACCTTGTGCATCATAAGCAGCATAGGTAGGGTTGTTGCTGATGGCATCTCCGATGGCAGAGCCGATATTGGGTCTGATCTGTTTGGTGCTGTTGGCACTCAGGTTCACATCCACAACCAGTCGGTCATTGAAGAATTTCTGTGTGGCATTGAATCTGCCTGAATATCTGTCGAGATCATTGGTCTTGATGATACCCTCTTGCTTCTGCAATCCGAATGATGCGAAATACACAAGCTTATCAGCACCGCCACTCATGGTGAGGTTGTGATTCTGAGTAATGGCTGAACGGGTGATAACATCCTGCCAGTCTGTACTAGCTCCCTTGTCATCAAGTATACCGCCAATTTCCGTAACGCGTTTTTTGAATTCCTCTGCACTGAACACCGGCAATTTTCTTGCGAGTTCTGAAACTCCCAGACTTCCGCTATAGCTCATATTGGAAGTTCCAGCCTTACCTTTCTTTGTAGTGATGAGGATTACACCATTGGCGCCTCGTGCACCATAAATGGCAGTTGCAGAGGCATCTTTGAGCACGTCCATTGACTCAATGTCAGCAGGGTTGATGAAGTTCAATGGATCACCATTTCCTGTGGATGAATTATCCAGCGGAAGACCATCCACCACAAAAAGTGGAGTACTTCCTGTTCTTACACCCCCCGGACCCCTGATGGTGATGCCCTGATTACCGCCGGGTTCACCGCTGGCAGACACCACGTTCACACCAGCTACCTTACCCTGAAGCAATTGCTGGGGGGCGTTGATGATTCCCTTATTAAAACTTTCTGATTTTACGCTTTTGACAGCACCCGTCACGTCGCGTTTATTCTGGGTACCATATCCTACAACCACTACCTGTGCAAGCTCACCTGATGTGGATTGCAGCACGATATCCAGACTGGTTTTGCTTCCCACTGATATCTCCTGTGAAGCGAAACCTACAAAAGATACCAACAGAACCGCTTTGTCATCTGGTACTGATATCGAATAGTTACCCTGGCGATCAGTAACCGTGGAAGTGGAAGTGCCTTTAACGGTAACGCTGGCGCCTGCCAGTCCGGTTCCGCTGGAACCATCCGTGATCCGACCTTTCACGATCCGATCGAAGTGATTGAGCAGGGTTTTTGATTCATTGGCAAATGCCTGTGTGAGGGGCATCGAGCCAAGAAAAAAACCCATTGTCAGCATGCCTGCAAGCAATTTGGTGCAGACGTGTGAAAAGAAGCTTTTTCTCATGTTGGTCATTTTAAACTAATTTTTAATGCGCAAAATAAAGTGATGAAAATTACATCTAAACAAAGTAAATAAAAACTAATCGTTATTTTTTCAGGTAAAAAAATTGGACCAATTATCAACAGGAACAGCTATTTCAGCTACTAAATCAAATAGCACCCATCACGGTTTTAACCAACTAAATACGGAAAGACATTCAGTATAACTACTGAATTGTAGAACTTTCCGCACCAGCACTGACTTTCAGAGGAAAACTGGGATACATTAGTCATCTCATTCCAACCAAAAACGACTTTATGAAAAAGATTTCTATTGCTCTCCTCTGCATCAGTTTCGCGTTCAGCGCCTGTCAGAAAGATGCACTGATG
>JBKCOY010000141.1:0-13329 GCA_046309555.1 Chitinophagia bacterium | reverse complement strand
GTTGCAAGATTTTTTAGCTGGTGGGATCAGATCGTTGCACTTCACCAAAAAAATAAAACTCAGTTAACGGTTACTGCTGAGTTTGGTCCTCAGCCTTATATGCCTTTAAAGCCTTTCAGTCAATTACCTTTGTCTAAGCAGTGGGATGTAAATGTATACATGACCAATTTGTTCAAACAGCGTTACCAGCATATCTAAATGAATTATCATGATCAATAAATTACTGTTTTTTTGTTCTCTTTTTCTTTTCGTCCAAAAAGCTTTCTCCCAAACCCCATCAATCATACCCTATCCGGATGATATCCAGGTGAGTGAGGGGTTTTTCAAATTTGATAGCCAGACTGTATGTTTTTTTGAGAATGGTTCAGTAAGTTGGAAGCAAGCCATATTACCGCTGCAAAAAAAGCTGAAAATTGCTGCAGGATTGGATCTGAAAATTTCTCAACAATCAAGGCAGCAAAATATCATAAGGGTAATCAAATCCAATTCACTTTCAGTTCCTGAAGGATATAGATTGTCTGTTTCTAAGAATACCATCATTGTTGAAGCCTATGATGAAGCTGGAGTATTTTACGCCATGCAGACCATCCTGCAGATGTTTCCTCCGGAAATAGAATCAGGTAAGCTGCTTAGGGATAGGTCATGGAAAGTGCCTTGTCTTGACATTCAGGATAAACCAGCTTTCTCTCACAGGGGCTTGATGCTTGATGTATCCCGACATTATCTTCCTTTTGATTTTTTGAAAAAGATGGTGGATGCACTTGCCTATCAGAAAATGAATCGTTTGCATCTGCACCTCACGGATGATCAGGGATGGAGAATGGAGATCAAAAAATATCCTAAGCTAACTTCAGTAGGTTCTGTTCGAAGTGGAACATTGATAGGTCGTTATCCCGGAAAGGGTTATGATAACATAGAACACAAAGGATTTTATACTCAGCAGGAGCTGCGTGACCTTGTGGCTTATGCAAATGATAGACACATTATCATCATTCCTGAAATTGAATTACCCGGTCATAGCAGTGCTGCCATCGCAGCCTATCCTGAATTGAGTTGTTATCCTTCTGGAACCAAAATGGTTCAGCAGACCTGGGGAGTATTCAACGACGTATTTTGTCCCACTGACTATACATTCAATTTTATTCAGGACGTATTGGATGAAGTCATGAATGTATTTCCTTCACAATACATACATATTGGCGGTGATGAATGTCCCAAAGAAAGCTGGAAGCAGTCTGCCTTTTGTCAGGAATTGATCAAGTCGAATGGGTTGAAAGATGAACATGGATTGCAGAGTTATTTCATCCAACGCGTTGAGAAATACATCAACAAGAAAGGTAGAAAGATCATCGGATGGGACGAAATACTCGAGGGGGGACTGGCACCCAATGCAACGGTCATGAGCTGGAGAGGCATCAGCGGAGGTATAGAAGCTGCGAAGCAATTACATGATGTGATCATGACTCCAGGAGATTATTGTTATCTCAATCTCTATCAATCGGAAGACCCGGCTGATTCCATTGCCTGGGGTGGTTTGGTTACCCTGAAAAAAGTATATGAATACAATCCCATACCGGATGAATTGAAACCCGAGGAAAGGAAGTTCATCAAAGGGGTTCAGGCCAATTTATGGACGGAATACATCAAGTCACCTGCATTGGCTGAATTCATGCTTTTTCCTCGTTTGCTGGCTATTGCCGAATCTGGATGGACAATCAAGAAGCCTGGTTTCGAGAATTTTTCACAAAGGGTCGCTGATCAATTTGTTCGGTTGAAACAAATGGGTATCAATCATTCCAACCATTTGTATGAGCTTTCTCTGAAACAGGAATTCATTTCAGATCAGAAAAAATTGCGATTTGAACTTAAGGGAACGCCAAATGGTAAAAACATTTTTTATCAGTTGAATGACCAATCGGTGAAAGAGTATAAGGAACCATTTATGGTGGATGGTGCAGGTACAATCAAGGTGATGTCCAAGTTGAATGATCTCCAAACCGATGCAATCTATTATCGTTATAATATCAGTCTCGCTTCAGGCAAGGGAGTTTTGTTGAAAACGAAAGCTGATCCTCCATACCATAGGGCGGGAAGTCTGGCATGGGCCAATGGTGTGCTTGGAAGCGAAACCAGATACACCGATGATGAATGGTTGGGTTGGAATGGAAAGGATTTTGAAGGTGTACTGAAGCTGGATGGTGAAGTAAGTTTCTCTTCTTTGGCAGTAAGATTCTTTAATGCTCCCGGTAGTTGGGTTCATCTTCCTGCAGCGGTGGAAGTGTATGCATCTGATGATGGCGTCGAGTACAAATTAGTCAATAGTACGAAAGTGCAAGGTTCTGCAGAATCAGGTGTAAAAACCATTTCAATGAGTTTTCCTAAGATGAAAACCAATTTCCTGAAAGTGGTTGCTCAAAACCATGGCATCATTGCAAAAGGATTACCCGGTGAAGGCAACCCTGCTTGGTTATTTGTGGATGAGGTGGTAGTGAAATAAATCACTCATCATTATCTTTCAAATCGTATGGGTAGGGGAGGACCTTCACCATCTTTTCCATTGTCCAATGGATCTGTAAGTGGTATACCTGTCAGTTTGTTTCGCCATACTTTCAAGCCATATATGGGTCCATGCCACAGGTTGATCAACGTCCCTTCACAACCCCTGTCGGGCATATACTGCGTATGTGTTTCCATATACCGAACATAAGCTGAATATGCTGTTCTGAATATTTGCAATGCCTTTTCTTTTATTTCAGGTTTTGATGTGTCTGCCTTTGAAGTTATCAGTTCCTGTATTTCGCATCCGGCATGAAAGGCATTGATATAGTGAATGCTGGCGAGAACCCTATTGTTCAAAAAATCAATTTCGGCTTTGGAGTAGGTATTTTTTACTGTTTGAGCAATCTTGCTGAATGAGGTTTGAACGGTGTCATATTTTGATCTTACTTTTTCCAGTATTTTTCTATCAATCCATGAATACGGCCCACCATTCATCCAGGCGCCCAGCCAGCAAAATCCATAGTTTGGAAGCTGATCAGTTGAGATTTTGTCAATCTCTTCAAGTAAAATCATTGCTGAAGTGTAGTTTTCCGGATCGGTTATATTTTTTCTACGGGCATATTGCAGATAATATTCTTTTCTTGGAAGCGGACCATAGATAGAGACATTAGCGGCATATTTGGCTGCAATTTTATTTTCTGCGGTTCTCCAGTGATTGAATAAAACTGCATTCAGCTGTTTTCCTTTTCTAATAGAGTCCAGTTGATGAAAAAGATTGTCTATTCCTTCAACCGGATTTTGTTGTGTGAACATGAGTCCGTCAAATTCGATCCAGGAAAAAATCGTTGTCTTGGAAAGATCTTCTTCACTCTTACTGATACGGGAAAAGTGATTGGATGTTCTGACGCTACCATGGCCGGGCATGATAGTGAGTTCTGTGTCTGGAAGATATTTTCTAACCAGATGGTAGGCAACATCTGCATGAGATACAATTGTACAATAAATTCCCAGTTTGAGTTTGATGTTTTTTTCGCGGAACCAATTCATTTGTTGCAATCGGCGAGATGCTTCCATATTTCTGCCGATCTGATTGAGTAGATTATCCAGGTCTGTCTGATTTTTTTGAATTCTGTTCATAACGAATTCATCTTTCAGTACATCGCTTCCAAACCGCTTGACAAGAATATTTTTCACTTCCTCATCTGTACAGGCTGATCCCCAGCCTCCCAATTCTTCTGTATTGATTTCCAGTTCATCGATCATGGGATAATTCTCTATGGCAGAGCGACAATTGTCGATGATATACTCAATATCGCCTTTCGCTCTAGGTTCTATGGAAAAGTGAATGTTGAACCCTATCTTTTTTGCATGCTCCAGTAATACACTCATCCATTCTACACTCATCTTGCTTTTTGTGGCTTTATCCTCATAGAATGGTTCAATGGATGGAATCGAGTAATATTTGTTGTTGAAGCGAATATTATTTCGAATGACTGGAAAATCGGGGATGATATGAGGTCTGTTGTAAAAAAAGTCTCCTGCCAGTTCTGTGCTGTCTCCTGTTTTTACTTCATGCCAGAGATTGGGGTAACTGTGGATGGCAATCTGGTTAAAGCGCATTCTCATCAAACGACTCAGGTATTCTTTTGCTTCTTCTAATGGGTAGGAGGAAATATCCATTGGGAAATTTACATGTTGTCGGATACCTCTCCATCTTGTATATGGGGTAATGATGTATTTCCCATTTTTTAATGTGTCTGTTCTTATTTTTTCCGGTATTTCCGTACCAGTAATCTCAAACTGAAATCCCAGGTGTTCCAGAAAGCTATGTCCCGCATGATTGATTTCTGCCTCAGCTGCACCTGAGAGAATAATTTTCGTAATATTTTTTTGCTTGCGGATCTCGTATGCAAAGGATCCGTTGAGTAAATTTTTATCTATGTTGTATTGGAAGATCAGGTTGTTTTGGCCCTGCTTTTTTGTGTGAGTTGATAGCAAATCATTCAGATCATTCTCGATAAATGAGAATGTAGGGTTGGTGGAAGCTGTTGTATCTCCTGACAGCCAAATGAAGACTATGAGTGAAATTAATTTTCTTGTCATCGGACTTATATTCTTTACAACAATTTACTTTATTGTTGAATTTCATGAAGTTAGAATTTTGGCATCCCATTGTATCCTTTTATCAGATTTTGTTCATAAAGGAAACGCCTGAATTGTGTAATAAGCGCCTCAAAAATTACCAGCAGTGCCAGTCCAATCAGGATCAGCAGCACCTACCCATTCCCCTGTTGGAAGTCGATATACCGCATGCACCCTTCCGAAAAGTGCCGGTTGTTTTATTTCCGTGATAAGGTTATTGTTACTTTTTAGTGTCTTAATAGTAGAGGCATCTTTCCAAAAAATATTAGGATGGTTTTCAACCTGGATGCGATCGCCCAAATGAAAGATACGGGCAGCGGTAAGTGCTTTATCAAGGGCGAGTTGTTGATCAATGAATCTGCTGATCACCTGAACTACGGCGGGAACAATTCGGGCACCGCCAGCTGCTCCTAGTGCAAGCACGGGTACTCCATTTTTCATGACCAATACCGGAGCAATGTGTGATGAAGCTCTTTCGCCGGGTTTCAAACTACCAAGGTATGGACCCATGGTTGTGGCCAGCATATAGCCTCCCTGGGATGCGACCTTTGAACCCATGATTGGTCCTAATGATTGCGTTAGACTTACCACATTTCCATCCGCATCACTGGCAACAAGATGTGTCGTATGTCCATCTGCTGCATCTTCAGGCTTTGCAATACCAATGTTTGTTGAATCTTTCCATCTCTCTCTGGCAAAGTTTTTGTCTACAAGCAAATCCTCCTTGGTTCTAAGAAGCTTTCTATCCTCATAGGCTTTTTTGTGCGCATTGGCGTGATGCAACATGAATGCTGATTCGGAACATGCCGATAGGTCTTCCTGTTCAAGTAAATGAAGCATTTCAATGGCGATGGCACCATAGGATGGCATACCAAGTGCAAGCACTTCATAACCACGGTAGTTCCCTAGGAGTATGTTGCCGTTATTGGCAACATAATTCGTCATGTCTGAAATACTCAAAAATCCACCAGACGAAGTAACTTGTTCAACCAGTCTTTTGGCTTCTTTTCCCTGATAAAATGATTTGCCTTTGTCCTTTGAAATTTTTTGTAAGGTTCTTGCAAGGCTTTTTTGTTTCAACATCGATCCGGAAACCGGGGTGGAATCATTGCCAAGGAACAGCTGTCGTGTTACAGTATATTTTTTTAATTCACTCGATACTGATGCCATGCGCTGGGTTTCCTCCTTTAATGGGACAAAACCATTTTTTGCAGTGACCATCGCTTCATTCATCACCAACTTTAGTGGTAGTTTCCCATGTTTGGTGTGGAGTTCAAGAATGCCTTTTACCATTCCGGGTACTCCAACTGTGCCAAATCCATTTTCCTCTTCTTTGGAGGTGGGTTTGTAGTTGACAGGTACCTGAGTGGTGGCATCAATTCCTCCATTTTTACCATCGGCCTTATGATAAACAGCCTGAAGGCGACCGCCGATTCCACTCATTGATGGTTCTACAACGGCAAGCATAAATGCAGATGCTGTAATAGCATCAAACGCATTGCCGCCTTTGGCCAGTATGTTCATGCCAGCCTTTGTGGCCAATGGATGTGCTGTCGCAACCATAAATCTGGCAGTATCGATCTTTTGCTGTGCGAATGCATTTGAATAGAATAACATCGCAAGGGGCAGCAGTATCAGCCTTTCTGATAGCTTTTGAAATTGATATTGGCTTCTTACCATGGAGCATTCTTTGGGTTGGTTAAAAATATGTTCAACTTCCGGGAAAGAAAAATGCAATTATTTAAACATTTCGTTGGGGAGTGTTGTTTTAATCGGTTATTACCAAAAGAACTGAAAATTATGAGAAAATTAAACTGGCAGGGAGTAAAGCTAATGCTGACCATTTCCTTAATGATTCCATTGGCTTTGTGGGCGCAAACCATCAAAATCACGGGGAAAGTGCTCAATGCAAAAGATAATTCCCCCCTTGAAAACATCTCGATAAGAGTTCAGGGTGCCAAAAAAGGAACAACATCAAAACAGGATGGAAGCTTTGACATTTCAATTGGTAAAGGACAGAGTTTGGAGTTTTCCAGTGTGAACATGATTTCGAAACTGGTAAAGAACGCTGATGGACGTGGCGAGCTGGTGGTGACCATGGAAGAAGCAGAGAACAATCTCTCTGAAGTGGTAGTAGTTGCTTACGGTAACCAGAAAAGAAGCTCATTCACCGGTTCAGTAGGTACCGTCAAAGCCGCCACCATCGAAAGCGCACCCAATGCATCTGTGCAGGAAAGTTTGCAGGGAAATGTTGCCGGTCTGCAGTCCACCAATGGTGCCGGTCAGCCTGGGTCTGTTCCCAATATCCGCATTCGTGGTATCGGATCAATCAATGCCAATGCAGCGCCTTTATATGTCATCGATGGTATACCGGTTGTAAGTGGTGATGTTTCCGGACTCAACAGCAATACCATAGCCGGACTCAATGCAAATGACATTCAGAGTCTGACAGTATTGAAAGATGCCTCTGCAACTTCATTGTATGGTTCAAGGGCTGCAAATGGTGTCATTTTGATTACCACCAAAACAGGGAAGGCAGGAAAGTCGAAAGTAAACTTTACCTATCAGCAGGGTTTTAACAATTATACCATTCGTGATGAGCAGAAGACACTTAACACAGATGAGTATGTTCAATATTACAGAGAAGGCTGGGCAAATGCAGGAGGATCTTCTGCTTCATATGATTCGTTGCTAACTGCAAATGGAGTTAGCAAATCTGTGAATACCGATTGGTTTGACAGGGTATTGCGTCAGGGCAAATATTCTCAGTATAATCTAAATATCTCCGGAGGCAATGAAAAAAATACATATTTCATTTCAGGAAGCTATTATAAATCAGAGGCCCCTCAAAGGGGAGTTGATTATGATAAGGCAACTTACCGAATGAACCTTACGTCACAAGTAACCAATCGCTGGAGCATCAAGGGCGGATTTTCGGGAAGTTTTCAGCGATCTTCAAATTTTCTTGGTGGAAGCTTCTTTGCCAATCCCATCAGGGCCATGTATCGTTTGGCACCCTGGTTGCCGGTTTACAAGAGTGATGGTAAGTCTTACGAATTGGGGTACAACAGCGGATACAATCCTGTTGCCGTTATTGAAACTACCAAAAGAAACGCAAAGACTTATAACATAAGCGCCAATGCCTCAACCCAATATAAAATTATGGATGGGTTGACATACGAAGGTAGTTTTGCACTTGACTTCAATCATGCTTATAGAAGCATTTTTTATGATCCACGTGTAGGAAATGCAAATGTCGCGATTGGTGGCTCCATCGAGAATTATTCCCAGGACATCACCAACTGGATAGCGACCAATATCATCAGGTATAAAAAGGAGTTCAAAGGTGAACACACGCTTGAGGCTTTTGCAGGATATGAGGCACAAAGCAGGGGCGATATTGATATGACCGTAAGAGTAAATGGCATTGCTCCGGGTACTGTAACTCCAGCAGGAGGTTCACAGCCTGATCTTACCACCGGAACAGGAACCGGAAATACGTTGGTGAGTAAATTTTTTAATACCAATTACTCTTGGAAAGACAAATATTTTCTGACAGGGTCAGTTCGTGAAGATGCTTCCTCACGTTTTGCCAAGAATTTTCAGTCAGCAGTTTTCTGGTCAGTAGGTGGTGGTTGGACAATATCGAATGAGGATTTCTTCAAGGCGGATTGGATCAATGAGTTGAAATTAAGAGGAAGCTATGGCTATACAGGAAATCAGGGTATCGATAATTTTGAGTCGCAGGGGTTGTATTCTGCAGGTTCAGACTACAATCTTACCTCGGGATTGACTTTGAGTCAATTGGCCAATGACAACCTCACCTGGGAAAAAAATATACCACTCGATCTTGGTCTTGATTTTTCTTTGGTTAAAGGAAGGGTGAGTGGTTCTATAGATTGGTATTCAAGGATTACAAGCAATTTACTTGTGAGTCAATCCATTCCAAGTGTCAATGGCGTTACCAGCATCACGGTGAACAACGGAGCAATGCAAAACAGGGGTGTTGAAATATCCTTGTCCACTGTAAACATTGCCCCAACCAAAGCCAAAGGTTTCAAATGGGTAACTGATTTCAATATCACGAGAAACAGAAATAAGATCACAGAGATAGATTCATTGTTCTCTAATAATGCTGCGTATTTCCGTCGTGTCGGACAAGATTACTATACACATTATCAACGCGGTTATGCGGGTGTGGATCCTCAGACCGGTGAGGCACTTTGGTATTCCAATAGTGCAAAGGATTCAACAACCAAAACGTTCACAACGGCCTTGCCTCGTATTGCCTCTGGAAGTGCATTGCCCAGGTTCTATGGCGGTATTACCAATACTCTTTCTTACGGCGATTTCAGGCTTAGCTTCCAGATCTATGTCTTTTGGGGCAACAAGATCTACGACGAATTTGGATACCTGCAAAAAACGGATGCCAACCTTGGGTTTTCTGATCAAAGCAATGGCTTGAGCAAATATGAATACAATCGCAGGTGGACCAAACCAGGTGATATTACAGATGTTCCCAAACCAGTGTTCCTGGGTACCCAATCCTCAGCGGGTAGCTATGAAAGCACTCGTTTCCTTTATGATGGAAGCTATATTCGTCTCAGGGATGTATCTTTCTCATACAATTTGCCAAAGAAATTTCTGGCAAAGGCAAAGATCAATACTGCAAGGGCTTATTTGCGTGGACAAAACCTGTACACTTGGGTGAAGGACAAACGATTCAATACTGACCCAGAAGTAGGAATTGATGGCGTGATGTCTCAACGTCCACCTGTATTCAATACAATCCTGTTTGGTCTTGATCTTACATTCTAATCTTGAAGTAGAAAAAACGAATTAAATATGAAAAATTTAATCTTATTATCAATCATCCTTCTGCTGATATCTTGCAACAAGGATTTCACAGACCTGAAGCCTCAACAAAGTGTTTTTACAGAGGACGTTTTTTCAAGTATGCCTACTGCCAGAGCTGCGGTGAACGGACTTTATTCATTGATGCAATCATACAGCTATTACGGGCGTGACGCGATGGTGATTCCTGAAGTAATCTCAGATAACACCACAAGAAGTGTGAAAACCGGAAATAGGTATACAGGCATGAATACATTGACCCATACCGCTACTGATGCAAATGTTAGCAGAATGTGGAGCCAGATTTATCAGGTTGTCACCAATGCAAATGCCATCATTGCCAATGAGGAAAAATTGAAGTCAGTCATTACGCCACTTGAGCAGGCAGAGCTTTCTCAAATGATAGGCGAGGCCTACGCCATCAGAGCATTGGCTTATTTTGATCTTGCCAAATTTTTTGCAAGACCACTGAAGCATACTGCCGACGGTTCACATCTTTGTGTTCCCCTTGTGTTATCACCGATTACAAAAGTTACTGAGGTAGTGTATCCAAAGAGAAATACAGCCGCAGAGGTTTATGCGCAGATCGATAAGGATATAGAAGAATCATTGAAGAGATTGTCAGCAACTGGAGATGTCATCATCAATGGAACAGTGAATAATGGTTTTTTTAAGATCAGATTAAATCGCTTCGGCGCATTGGCCCTCAAAGCTAGGATTGCAATTTTCAAGGAAGATTGGCCTACAGCTATATCCGCTTCAACAGAAGTAATCAATTCAGGAAAATATACCTTGTTCGCTTATGGCAATATGGTTCAAAACTTCCGTTCTCAGGGAAGCACAGAGTCTATCTTTGAAGTAACGAATAATGCGAACGATAATCCGGGTACTGACTCATATGCATATTTGTGCAGCCAACAGGGTTACGGTGAGGTTTTGGCCACACGCCAAACCATGAATAGCAAAAGTACAGGTACCACATTGTCTACTTTCCGTGGATTATGGGATGCCTATTCACCTACCGATGTTCGCAGACAGTTTGTTGAGTTGGGCAATAGAAATTCGATTGGAGGAGAAACAAATGTTCCGTTGGCACTGAAATATGTCAACATCAGCACTTTTATGGAAAACATCAAAGTGCTCAGGCTATCGGAAATGTATTTGAGTCGTGGAGAAGCGCTGGCAAGAATTGCCGTTTTAAACAGTGATGCCAGTGCTTTAACGAATGCACTTACAGATATCAATCTGATAAGGAAGTCAAGGGATACGGCAAGTGCTGCTCGTCCATTTCTTGCATCTCTTGCTACAACTCCTCCAACAGGTGCCATAAGAGCTACAGCTTTCATTGATAGCATCATCGTGGAACGCAGGAAGGAATTTGCACTGGAAGGTCAAAGATTGTTTGATCTCAACAGAACAAAAACAAATTTTGTCAAAATCAATTCTGCAGGAAACAGTGCTTCTCGCTTGATTCAGTATACCAATACAACCAGTACTTATTACTACAGGACCATACTTCCAATCCCTGTTACTCAGGTTCAGAATAATCCCAACATGGTTCAAAACGAAGGATTCTAATATTTCACCAAGATGGTTAAATTATTTTCACTTTTTAAAAGACAGGCTATATGCCTGTCTTTGTTTTTGTTGGCTGCTTCCATATCCAATGGCCAGACCAAAGACACATTACGGGTCCTTTTTGTTGGTAATAGCTATATCTATTATAATAACCTGATTCAGATGGTGTCGCTTTTGTCTGATAGTACTCCTACAAAACTGATCTGCACAAAATCTACTGTGGGGGGAACAAATCTTGGAGAGCACTGGGATGGCAGGAAAGGTTTGTACAGCAAACAGTTGATTGAAAAGAATAAATATGATATTGTTGTTATTCAGGATAACAGCATGTGGCCCATTGAACATGCGGATAGCCTCCTGTGGTATGGTGAAAAATTTTGTCAGTTGATCAAAGGAAGGGGAGCCAGGCCTTTTTTATACAATACATGGTCAAGAAAAAAGACTCCCCAAACTCAAACCCAGATCAATGAAGCCTATGGTGCTTTAAGCAAAAAATGTGGTGCTATAGTTGTTCCGGTAGGGCAGTCCTTTCAGGAGCTGATCAAATTTAAGCCGGAGTGGGAACTTTACCATCACGATGGCTCCCATCCTTCAACACTGGGAACTTTTTTAGCAGCACTTTCTTTTGTAAAAGCATTTACGGGAACTGTTCCAGACAAAATGCCGCTGGTTTTTAATTATTATGATAAGGACGGGGAATCTTTCCGCATCATGCAGGTAACTCCAGAAGAAGTCAACGTATCAAGAAACGTTGTTAAAACAATATCTGCCCAATATCAATGATGTTGGATAAAAAAAGGGCCCCAATGGGGCCCTTGTCTTTTATAATGTGATGTAATGGTATTATGCACCAACTGATTTCACAGTCTTGATGATCCTTGCGGCTACCTTGTATGGATCTGCTGCGGAGTTCGGACGACGATCTTCCAAATATCCTTTCCATCCACGTTGTACGCTGGCAATAGGGATACGGATAGATGCTCCTCTGTCGGATACACCATAAGAGAAATCATGTATGGAAGCAGTTTCATGCTTTCCGGTCAGACGCAGATGGTTGTCGGCGCCATATACATCGATGTGCTCTTTCACCACGGGACGGAAGGCCTCACATATCTTCTCGTATGTCTCCTTGCTGCCACAAGTCCTTAATGTAGTATTAGAGAAATTGGCGTGCATGCCACTTCCGTTCCAATCAAGTGCACCCAAAGGCTTACAATGCCAGTTTACAGATACTCCGTATTTCTCACCAATCCTTTCGAGGAGGTAACGTGCAAT
The DNA here is from genome assembly GCA_046309555.1 of Chitinophagia bacterium. GTDB lineage: Bacteria > Bacteroidota > Bacteroidia > Chitinophagales > Chitinophagaceae > Pollutibacter. The sequence continues at coordinate 981 of JBKCOY010000141.1, read as the reverse complement.
CCAGATTTGGTCTCCAGCTTCTTTGGCGCCTTTGGCAAACACCTGAAATTCCCACTGACCAGCAGCAACTTCAGCATTGATACCTTCAACATTGAGTCCTGCTTCAATGATCACATCAAGATGTTCTTCAACGATGTCACGACCATAAGCATTTTTGGCTCCTACTGAACAATAGTATGGGCCTTGAGGACCAGGATATCCTCCGTCTGGGAATCCGAGAGGCTTGTTGGATCTTGGATCCCAAAGGAAATATTCCTGCTCAAATCCAAACCAGAAATCATTGTCGTCATCTTCAATGGTAGCACGACCATTTGATACGTGTGGAGTACCATCAGCGTTCATTACTTCGCACATAACCAGGTATCCATTCTTGCGCTGGGGATCTTTAACAACATATACGGGTTTCAGCAAACAATCGGATGAACCGCCGGGAGCTTGTTCGGTTGAAGAGCCATCAAATGACCACAGGTCCAAAGTGGCAAGGGTTCCGTCGAAATCTGATGATTTTACAATCTTTGTTTTGCTCCTAAGGCTTTGGGTGGGCTTGTAACCATCCAGCCAGATGTACTCTAATTTAACCAATGACATAAATTACTGTTTTAGGATTCTGAAATATTGTTATCCTTAATACATATAAATAATTATAATATGTATATCAGAGCCCCAAAAATAAATAAAAAAGGAAACTAATAGTTGAAATAATACATATAAAATATTTATATGTGTGTAAATTGAGAAAATTTACTGTCATTTTAGGTTTTTCGATGCGAATTCATCCATCAGCGCATATCGCTCCGGATGTTTTTCCATGAATTGTTTGCTTTCTGTATGGATAGACATGATTGCAGATGGTCCCGCTTTACCAGTCGGATCCCATTTGGGTAGTCCCTTGCCATTGGGATTACCTTTCTTGATGAAGTTGGCAAAATAGGCTTGCAGGGTTTTAGAAACCTGGAAATCCTCTTCAGTCCATTTGAAAAC
>JBKCOY010000140.1:0-9832 GCA_046309555.1 Chitinophagia bacterium | reverse complement strand
CAGAAATCGGTCATCATCATGGCCAATATCGGTACCACCATGACGGAAGCCAAAGACCATGTACCCACGATTCGTGATATCCTCAAAAAATATGCAATCAAAAGTTCTTACATCCATTGTGATGCAGCACTCGCCGGCTCCTATCTTCCATTATTGGGTGCCAGTGATTTTGATTTTAGTAATGGGGCAGACAGCATCGCCATCAGCGGACATAAATTCTTTGGATCGCCGATAGCCAACGGAATAGTATTGGTAAAAAAATCCTACAAAGACAGAATCGGAAGATCAATCAATTATATCGGCACGCTCGATACCACCATCACAGGATCAAGAAGCGGTATCAATGCTCTCATTGTTTGGTATGCGATAAAAAAATGGGGCAAAGAAGGGATGTTGCAAAGAACCATGACTTGTCTGGAAAATGCCGCACATCTGCGGGTTCACCTCAATGCCATCGGCGTAAAAGCATGGAGCAACCCGAATGCCCTGACCGTTGTGATGCCCAAGCCACCAGAAGCCATCTGCAAAAAATGGCAGCTGGCAACCGACAACGACATCGCCCATGTGATCTGTATGCCCGGTGTTTCCCGTGCATCATTAGATGCATTTGTGGAGGATATGAAGAATGCACTAAAATCTTGAGAAGCTTTTTGCTAAAAACGGGGGCACTTATTTCAATTTTAAAACATGAATGGACTTCATTAATTGATTAATTTTAAAAAAGTAACTAAGATTTTGTTCTATCAATTAATCTAAAAATGAAAAAATCATTATTCCATTTAAATGCCCTTGCTAAAAATATTTTTATTCTATTACATCCACATATTTTATTAAGTTTTCTTATTAAACCGTTTGGATTTATTTCCAATGCACTCAGTTTAACAAAATGGGTTGCAAAGCAGCCCAAAAATGGTATTTATAGGGATAAGTTTTCACTATTTAGAGATTATGATCGCAGATATGACCTCTATGAGTTTGTGATTGAAAAGGAAAAATTAAAAAACGAAGAGCTCATATACTTAGAACTTGGGGTTTGCACAGGTGCCTCATTTCGATGGTGGATGAAGAATAATCTTAATCTCAATTCTCGTTTTTACGGATTTGATACTTTTGAAGGACTTCCGGAAAGCTGGGGTATTTTTTTTAAGACAGGGGATATGCATTCCAAATCACCTGAGCTGTCTGATGAGCGTGGAGAATTTATAAAAGGTTTATTTCAAGATACCTTGCCATTATTTTTAAAAAATAATCAGCAACTCAATAATAAGAGAAAAGTAATCCATCTAGATGCAGATCTCTTTTCGTCTACAATTTTCTCTTTGGCAGTATTATATCCTTATCTCCAGAAAGGAGACATCATATTTTTTGATGAATTCAATGTTCCAAATCATGAATTTCTTGCATATAAAATATTTACAGAATCTTTTTATGTTAACTTGGAATTACTTGGCTCTGTAAACAACTACTATCAGACTTCCTTTATAGTTAGATAACTTATAGAAAAAGGATGTTGTAAAAAACTTTTCCATTTAAAAACGATTGGGAATTTGATTATCTTTAGAAGCAACAAAACTTCTGATCCGATGCGTATTTTTCTACGTTCGATTTTCATTTCGCTTCTGCTTACATCTTCAACTTTTTCTCAGGCACAGAAAACAGCAGTGCAATCGGAAAAAGATTTCTATTCATTGAGAACTATTGCTATCCCAGAAGAAGTAAAGCTTGAAGTGGGTGGGATTGCCGTGATGCCTGATGGTCGGATTGCAGCTTCCACCAGAAGAGGCGATATCTGGATCATCCAGAACGCATATGGAAGCGGTGCGCCTCACTTCACAAAATTTGCATCGGGTTTACATGAGGTGTTGGGACTGGCATATAAAGACGGAGCATTCTATTGCACACAAAGAGGTGAACTTACCAAAATCGAGGATCGTGATGGTGATGGCAAAGCAGATGCCTTCACACCGGTGACCCTGTTTCAACTGAGTGGCAACTATCATGAATATGCATACGGTCCCATATTTGATAAGAATGGCGACATGTATGTTACCCTGAATGTTGCCTGGGTAGGATATGGTGACGGCCTCGGCAAATGGCACGGATGGTTGCTCAAGGTGAAGCCCGACGGATCACAGGAACCCATCGCAACTGGGCTTCGCTCCCCTGCAGGGTTCAACCTCAACAGCTATGGAGACGTCTTCTATGCAGAGAACCAGGGCGACTGGGTAGGAAGCGGAAGGGTAACACATCTGGAGAAAGGCGACTTCGCCGGAAATGCAGGTGGACTCAACTGGACCAAAGAACCCAACTCACCATTGAAGCTCACCAAAGATGACCTGAAGGTGGTTGATAACGGACAACCTATGCATGAAGCGGCCAAGGTGATCAAGGAACTGAAACTTCCAGCCGTATGGTTCCCGCACACGCTGATGGGCATCTCAACAGCAGATATTTTAGAAGACAATACCAGCGGAGCTTTCGGTCCATTTGCAGGACAATATTTCGTGGCAGATCAGGGTCATTCCAAGATCATGCGCATGAGCCTGGAAAGAGTGAAAGGTAAATATCAGGGTGCCTGTTATCCATTCTATGAAGGATTTGCATCGGGTCTGCTTCGCCTACGCTGGGGCCTCGATGGATCTCTCTTTGCAGGAATGACCAGCAGAGGATGGGCCAGCACCGGAAAAGCAGATTATGCATTACAACGTCTTGTATGGAATGGAGAGACTCCTTTCGAGATGAAAGATATTCATGCTATGCCAGACGGACTGGAAATTGAATTCACCTTGCCAGTCGATCTGTCGAAGCTGAAAAATGCCATGAACTATACGGTGAACAGTTTCACCTATAAATACCATCACAACTACGGAAGCCCAATCATCAACAATCATGAAAGAAAGATCGTTGGTATTGTTCCATCTGCTGATGGCAGAAAAGTAAAACTGGTATTGGACAGTCTGATCGAAGGTTACATCCACGAAGTAAGAGTAAAGGATCTGGTATCAACCAATCAACGCACTCTGCTCCATGATTTTGCTTATTACACGATGAACAATATTCCGGAAGGTGCTGCCACCTCACTAAAACCGGAAGAAAAAGTGAGCGGGCATACAGCAATGAAGCACGACATGAAGAACATGGGTTCTCCAAAGCCTGCTGCTCCCACCAAAAAAAGACAAACCACGATGCCAAAAGACTGGTCGCAGCCCGATCGTGTTTTGAAGCTGGGAACCAAGCCAGGATTGAAATTTGATATCGCCAACTTTGAAGTGAAAGCAGGTGCCAAGGTCAGACTCATCTTCAATAATAATGACGACATGACCCATAATGTGGTCATCGTTGCTCCCGGTGCTGCGGATGAAGTAGGCAACCTCGCACTCAATCTCGGACTCAAGGGATCTGAGATGAGCTATGTTCCCAACAGTCCGAAGGTCCTCTTTCATACTTCACTGATCGGCCCTGAAGCCACTGAATCAATCTATTTTGTAGCACCTTCCACTCCTGGAGAATATGCCTTTATCTGTTCCTTTCCGGGCCATGCATCCGTGATGAGAGGTATCATCAAGGTAGTACCGTAATATGGTAAAAGAAATCCACAGCTGGTATAGTCCCGCACTCAGCAAGGAGATGCCGATTGCTGTATACGGACATTACGGACCTGCCTTGTTGATGATCCCGACAGCGGCTGCTGACTATCTTGAATACGAAAGGTTTCAGCTTGTTGAAGAACTCAGGCCACTGATCGATGCAGGCAAGATCAAGATCTTTTCCGTCAACAGTATAAATTTGGAAAGCTGGATGAACAAACAGATGGAAGGCTTACACAAAGCCATCCGGCAAAACCAGTTCAATGATTACATATTCAACGAAGTGGTCCCCTTCATCAAGACCTTCACATCGAATGAAACGGCTATCATAACCTGTGGGGCTTCCTTTGGCGCTTTTCACTCCATGAATCTTTTTCTCAAAAGACCTGATCTATTCCATGGTGTCATCGCCATGAGCGGCGTTTATGATCTGATGGAATATACGGATGGATATTACGATGAACAGGTTTATTTCAATTCACCAAGCCACTACATCCCCAACCTGAACGACCAGGATATGCTTGAAAAGATGAGAAAGGGGAAGATCATCATCGCCACTGGAAGCGGTAACCACGAGGATCCCGCTGCCAACCAAAGATTTGCTGATGTGCTGAACAGCAAATCCATCCCCCATCGGCTGGAAATTTGGGGGCAGGACATACATCACGACTGGCCCACCTGGAAAAAAATGCTTCCTTATTTTTTAGGCGAATAGCATCAAAAAGCTACCCCCGTACTCCATTACCAATTACCTTTGTTGAATGGACAAACGTCTTTTTCTACTTGACGCATTTGCACTCATTTTCCGAGCCTATTACGCATTGATCAGGAGCCCCCGCATCACCAGCAAGGGTAAAAACACCAATGCCCAGTTTGGTTTTACCAATGCCCTGATCGACCTGCTCAATAAACAAAAGCCAAGCCACATGGCAGTGTGTTTTGATACGGCTGCGCCAACAGAACGACATACTGATTTTGCTGACTATAAAGCTAACCGACAGGAAGCTCCCGAAGATCTTCTCGCCTCAATACCTGATATCAAGAAGATCATTGAAGCGATGAACATCCCAATCATTGAGACCGATGGTTTTGAAGCGGATGATGTGATCGGAACCCTGGCCAAACAGGCAGAGAAGGAAGGTTATCAAGTGTACATGGTGACACCTGATAAGGATTACGGACAACTGGTATCCGAAAACATCAAAATATTCAAACCCCCTTATCAAGGTGGTGATTTCGAGATCATTGGTCCGAATGAAGTATGTGAAAAATGGAATATCGAAAGGGTTTCACAGGTGATTGATATCCTTGCCATGATGGGTGATGCAGTAGACAATATTCCCGGCATCCCAGGAGTAGGAGAAAAGACGGCAGCCAAACTGCTGGCAGAATATGGAACTTTGGAAGCCGTGCTCGAAAATGCCGACAACATCAAAGGTGCATTGGGAGAAAAAGTCAGACAAGGAAAAGATCTGGCCATCATGAGCAAGAAGCTCGCCACCATCATCACGAGTGTGCCGGTGGAATTTCATGAAGAGAATTTCTCTGTAAAAGAACCCAACAAAGACGGACTTCGGGAGATCTTCAGTGAACTGGAGTTTCGTACCATTGGTAAACGTATTCTGGGAGAAGATATTCCAATCACTGCACCTGAGGTGAAACATGCTGCCGGAACAACAGTGCAAGGTGATCTGTTTGGTGGAGCAGGAACAGCCGTCGCCACTTCAGAAGCATCAGCACCGGAAGAAGAAACAGTTGAAATTCTCTCAGCTGACCGAAACATCAACAACACACCGCATGCATATGATCTGATCGACAGCGATGAAAAAATTAAATCATTGATCGAAACTTTGTCAGGTGAAAAAGAGATATGCTTTGATACCGAAACAACAGGGCTCGATGCGAATCAGGCAGATATCGTAGGCTTGAGTTTTTCCATCAAACCCGGAACTGGCGCCTATGTGCCTTGTCCCGGTTCAAGAGAAGAAACCAAAAGTTTCATCAAAGTCTTTCAACCATTATTTGACGATGGGTCGAAGATATGGATCGGACAAAACATCAAATACGACCTGCTCATTCTCAAGAACCATGGCATTGAATTGAAAGGAAATACATTCGATACCATGCTTGCCCATTACGTGATTGAGCCAGAAGGCAAGCGTAGCATGGATCTGCTCAGTGCCAAGTACCTGGGATATGAACCCATCCATATCGAAGAACTGATCGGAAAGAAAGGCAAGAACCAGGGAAGCATGCGTGATGTGGAGATTGAGAAGATCAAAGAATATGCAGCAGAAGATGCCGACATCACGCTGCAATTGAAAAATATTTTTCAACCGCAACTCAAATCGAAAGAAGTTGAAAAAGTATTTTACGAAGTGGAGAACCCCCTCGTGAAAGTACTGACAGATATGGAATTTGAGGGTATCAGGGTGGATACTGAGTTCCTGCAGGATTATTCAAAAGAACTCGAGAGAGAAGCAAAGATTGCTGAAGAGTCGGTTTACCGTATTGCAGGAGTTCGTTTCAACCTCGCTTCTCCGAAGCAATTGGGTGAAGTATTGTTTGAAAAACTGCTGCTCGATCCTAAAGCGAAGAAAACAAAAACAGGACAATACGCTACCGGTGAAGATGTACTGCAGAAGCTGGCCCATCAGTTTCCAATAGTGTCTGATATTCTTGCTTTCAGGGAACTCACAAAATTGAGATCGACTTATGTAGATGCCTTGCCGCAACTGATCAATCCGAATACAGGGAGAGTGCATACCACATACGGACAAGCCATTGCGGTAACCGGAAGACTTGCCAGCAATAATCCTAACCTGCAAAACATTCCTGTACGCAGTGATCGTGGCAAGGAGATTCGAAAAGCCTTTGTCCCGAGGGATAAGGAGCATGTACTGATCTCAGCCGACTACTCACAAATTGAATTGCGTATTGTTGCGGCCATCAGTGGAGATCCGAATATGTGTGAAGCCTTCAGGTTGGGTAAGGATATTCATACGGCAACAGCAGCAAAAGTTTATGGTGTGAATGAAAAGGATGTAACAAAAGAGATGCGCTACAAGGCCAAGAGCGTGAACTTTGGGATCATCTACGGACAAGGTGCATTTGGTCTGGCTGATAATCTGGGCATCAGTCGAACTGAAGCCAAGACCATCATCGACAATTACAAGAAAGAATTTTCAGGTATCAATGGATACATGGAATCTACCATTGCCTTTGCCAAGGAAAAAGGATATGTGGAAACACTGATGGGAAGAAAGCGTTGGTTGCGCGACATCAATTCCTCCAACTTTACCGTAAGAGGATTTGCAGAAAGGAACGCAATCAATTCACCTATTCAGGGAACAGCAGCAGATATGATCAAACTGGCCATGATCAAGGTTCATGAGGCGATGAAGAAAGAAGGATTCAAAAGCAAGATGATTTTGCAGGTACATGACGAATTGATCTTTGATGCAGTCAGAACTGAAGCAGAAGCATTGAAAGCCTGCATCTTGGAGAATATGGCCAAAGCACTGCCACTGCCGAATGAAGTACCAGTGGTAGCAGAGGCCGGAATGGGAGAAAACTGGTTGGAAGCACATTGATATGATCACAAGACTATTCATTCTGATCTTCAAACTCAACGGATGGAAGATCGTGGGCACGGTACCTCCGGAAGTAAAAAAAGCTGTGGTGATTGCTGCACCACATACTTCCAACTGGGATTTTGTGTATGCCATTGCGATCTTCAAAATGCTGAAATTGAAGATCCGCTACCTGATCAAAAGAGAACTGAATTTTTTTCCACTCAGCATTCTGCTGAAAAATACAGGAGCGATACCGGTTGAAAGAAGCAAAAAACATAATCTTACGGATGAGATCGTGAACATGCTCAAGACAACTGATGAATTGTTGGTTGCCATCCCCGCAGAAGGAACCAGATCAAGAGTGGAGAAATGGAGGAGTGGGTTTTATTATACTGCCTTGAATGCCGGTGTTCCTGTCCTACCCGGATACCTCGACTTCAAAAAAAAGGAAGGTGGGTTTGGAGCCCCCATCTATCTCTCTGGCAACAAGGATGAGGATGTAAAAAAACTGAAAAATTTTTATGCTGATAAAACCGGAAAGTATCCCGAGTTGTTTAATCTGGAGGCAATACGATTGATATGAGTAATCTAGACAAATACCTGAAAACCATAACGACGATCAGTGGCCGTTACTTAATTGTAGCGGGAGTGTCGTTTTTAATATTTTATATCATCTTCAAAAAGCTACTGGCACATAAAAAGATCCAGGAGCGTTTTCCTGCAACAAGCGACTATATGCGTGAGATCTTTTTTTCCATCATCACCATACTGATCTTTGGCCTCGTTCCTGTAACATTCATCTTCAACGAAAAAATATCGAAGTATACACTGCTATACAAAGACATCGCAGAAAAGGGGTGGATCTATTATTTCAGCCTTTTCCCGATCATGCTGTTCATGCACGATACCTATTTCTACTGGATGCACCGGCTGATGCATCATAAAGTTCTATTCAAATGGTTTCATTTGGTGCATCACCGATCTACCAATCCATCACCTTGGGCTGCCTATGCTTTTCATCCCTTAGAAGCTGTTGTGGAAGCGGGTATTCTGTTGGTATTCATTTTCACCTTGCCAATGCATCGTTCAAATTTTATTATCTTTTTTCTCTTCATGATCATTTATAATGTGTACGGTCATCTGGGATGGGAACTCTATCCAAAGAATTTCCACAAGACCAGAATTGGAAAATGGATCAATACTTCCGTTGCACATAATCAGCATCATCAATATTTCAAAGGCAATTACAGTCTTTACTTTTTGTTCTGGGATCGGATCATGGGAACATTAAGGAAAGATTATGATGAACAATTTGAAACAGTGAAGGCAAAATGAAACCGAGGATCATCTATTGCTACGACGCCTATTGTGGCTGGTGCTATGGGTTTAGTCCCGTTATCAAACAACTTTGGCTTAACCACCGGGATGAATTTGATTTTGAAACTTTGTCCGGTGGAATGATCCCCGTAGAAGCCACCAAGCATATTGGTAGTATTGCAAGTTATATACAGGGAGCTTATAAAAATGTAGAGGAATTAACCGGTGTAAAATTTGGGGAAGATTATCTCTGGCATATTTTCAATCCGGAGAAAAGCGACTGGTACCCAAATTCTGAAATGGCTGCTATTGCCATGGCCATTTTTCGTGAATACCACCCTGATCGCACCATTGAGTTTGCGGCTGACCTTCAGGAAGCGTTACATGTAGAGGGAAGAGATCTTACAGACAAAGAAGCCTATCGGCATTTGCTGGAAAAGTATGGTATAGAACCTGAGGCGTTTTATGAAAAGTTGAAGGATGAAACTTATAAGGAAAAAGCCTATTATGATTTCACGTTATGCAAGCAATTGCAGGTGACAGGATTTCCTTGTGTCTTTCTTCAGTTTGATGAATCTAAGCTGTACATGATCGCGAGAGGATACAGTGATCTGGCAAGCATAGAATCAAGGATAACCAAGATTACTTCGGAAGACAATTCAGTAAAATGGTCGTAACTTGCGTGCACTAAAAAGTGGACATGGAATACAATAAACTCATCTCTGTTACAGGATTTTCGGGACTCTTTGAATTGGTCAGCAGCAAGTCGGATGGCGCGATTGTAAGATCACTCGACGACAACAGCACCAAATTCGTTTCCAACAGGATACATCAGTTCTCTCATTTGGAATCAATTGAAGTATATACCAATGATGAGAATGTTAACCTTTCTGAAGTTTTCAAAGCAATGGAAACTTCAGGAGGCGAGTTGCCTTCAGAAAAAGACAACAAAGGCATCAAGCAATATTTTGAAAAGGCTTTCCCTTCTATGGATTTCGAGAGGGTTTATGCAAGCGATATGAAAAAAATGGTTCGCTGGTTTGGTATGATCAAAAAACACAACATCGAGATCAAACTTACTGAAGCAGGCGAAGAGGAGACTTCTGAAAACTGATTAGTTCAATTCAAGATCATGGGATACAGTGCAAATATCCAGAAACTGAAACACAGTTTTCTGCCAGTAGATTTTAATTTGAAGGACTGGGCAACCATTGAGCCTTATGTCATTCAATTGCGTGACAGAACTATCAGCAATGCAGCTGAACTGGAACAATGGTTGAAGGATCTGAGTGAATTGGAGGCTTTCATCAGCGAAGATGCTTGCTGGCGTCAGGTACGCATGACTTGCGATAC
>JBKCOY010000139.1:0-4494 GCA_046309555.1 Chitinophagia bacterium | reverse complement strand
AATAACGACCCACATCCAGCATCAATCCGCGATAGCCAAACCTTGGTGCATCTTCAATTGAACAGTTCGGTACAGTAATGGCAGCAGTGGATTGCTGATCACCACTCATGGGTGCGGGCATCAATTGCAACAATGTTTGCATAGCATAAAAAGCACCGGCACCGCTGCTGGCCTGAATATCGATCTTCTTTGAACTTACATTCAATACATACGCTTCTTTGCCCAGGGCTGGGTTCATGTTAAAGGAAATACCTGAGCTGCCCTTCCCTTTGCTGATGGTGAGTCCCAGATTCGCCACTTTGTTGGCCTGACGGATCAGCAAATCAGCTGCCGGAGCGAAAACTTCATTGCCAATACTCACATTGGCTCCCTTGCGCAACGTGAACACCCCTTTCTGTGGTGTCAATTGCTGGGGCTGCGGGATGATGTTGTACTGATTCTGGGCTTGAAGGGCGACGGTCATCATGAATGACACAAGTGCAAGAAAGATCCTGTTCATATGGCTATTTTAAGATCTTAAATATAAGCAATTACAGTACATTCATATCATCATTTCAAAGTAAAAATACAAGCCATGGTCTGGAGGAAAATTTTCTTTTTACTGTTACTCACTGCCCATGTTCGTTCACAGTCGGTTGCCGGTGCCGACAGTTTGTGCCAGGGCGCCTATTTCACCGAAGAAAAAGGTGCTGCCTTCCTCAGGGAAATTGAGCCTGGATCTTTGGAGCAATGGCAGAGCAGAAGTACAATGATCCTTGATCAGATCCGCAAGGGGATGCAACTGCAATCGCTTCCGTCTACCCCTTCCTCCAGCCCGGTCATCCATTCCAAAAAAATCATGGATGGCTATACGGTTGAAAATGTTTTTTTCGAAAGTCTTCCCGGTTTTTTTGTTACCGGAAATCTCTATAGACCAACGAAGACCCAAAAGAAATATGCCGGTGTGCTGAGTCCGCATGGCCACGACGGTAAACTGGAAGGCCGCTTTCGAGAACAGAACCAGATCCGTTGCGCCATGATGGCGAAAATGGGAGCGATAGTATTTACCTGGGATATGATCGGATATGCTGATTCCAAACAACTTGAACACAAACATCCCATGGCCTTGAAGCTGCAAACAATCAACAGCATCAGGGCACTTGATTTTCTGTTATCCTTACCGGATGTGAATCCAGAGAGGATCGGCATTACAGGGGAATCTGGCGGCGGAACACAGACCTTTCTGCTTACGGCATTGGACAACAGAATCAAAGTGGCTGTGCCCACCGTAATGGTGTCTGCACATTTCTTTGGAGGATGTGTTTGCGAAAGTGGCATGCCCATCCACAAAGCCAACAACTACCAAACTTGCAATGCAGAAATCGCAGCGCTTGCAGCCCCCAGGCCTATGCTGATGATATCCGATGGTGACGACTGGACACGCAATAATCCGAAAGTGGAATTTCCCTTTATGCAACAGGTATATGCGTTGTATGGAAAAAAATCACGTGTTGAAAATGTTCATCTTGCCAATGAGAAGCATGATTATGGTCCGGGTAAACGCATGGCCCTCTACCCTTTCATCTCCAAACACCTGAAGCTGAAGATGAAATCAGTGTTGGATGCAAAAGGGGATGTTGATGAAAACACAATTAAATTGCTGACGCCCGAGGAGCTGGCAGCTTTCAACACAACCCACCCTATTCCTGCACATGCCATCACAGATGAAGCCGTCGCCACAGCCTTACTCAAAGCAAATTGAATCATGAACACTAGCATCATACAACAACTCATCACAACGTTGGAACTGGAATCCCTCCCTGTTGAGGGTACGCTGTTCAAAAGCACGTATCGGTCAGCAGCAGCGTTCAGCAATGGTGATCCGGTGGGTACAGCGATGATCGGATTGTATTGCCATCAACCTGAAAGCCTGTCGAGGTTTCACCGACTCACCCACGATGAGACCTGGCACTTTTATAAAGGTGATCCCTTTACACTGTATTTGTTATACCCTGATGGCAGCAGCAGGGAGGTAGTGATGGGGCAGGATATTTTCGCCGGCCAACATATTCAGTTTACCATTCCGGCGAATGTCTGGCAGGCAGCAAGATTGCACCCAGAAGGTGAGTATGCTTTGTTTGGATGCACCATGGCACCGGGCTTTACAGGAACCTGCTTTGAAGGAGGAACGATGACACAATTGGTGAAAGACTATCCGGATAAGGCCGACATCATTCAGGCGCTGGCGGTCAATGATGATGAAACAAGGATGCCGGAGGGGTTTGCGAATTGAAACATCAATTAAATATAGTATCTCAATTAGCTGTAAATTGGAAATATTGACTCAATACTAATAGCAATGTATATGTTGAAATCTTTTACGATCACGCTTTCATTATGCATCACAATCCTGCAGGGCTTTTCCCAGGAAAATTATTTCTACCCTAATAGCGGGGCGTTTAATGCCAACATCCCCACTCCCGAAAAATTTCTGGGATATGCCATCGGTGAACAGCATACAAGACATGATCAGCTAGTGGCTTATTTCATGGAACTCGACAGGCTATCAGATCGTGTTTCGGTGGAAATGATCGGCAAAACATTTGAGAATAGGTCGCAGATCGCTGCCACTTTTACTTCGCCTTCGAATCATGCAAGAATAGAAGAGATCCGGCAGAAGCATCTGGCCGGACAAAAAACAGGTAACACCAAAGATGTACCTCTGGTCATCCATCTTGCCTACAATGTACATGGCAATGAACCTTCCTCCAGTGAAGCTGCTATGCTTACGGCCTATTATATTACAGCTTCCGAATCATCCGAAACAAAAGAATGGCTGAACGCCATGGTCATGACCATGGATCCTGTGATCAATCCCGATGGGCGCGATCGCCATTCACACTGGGCCAACATGCACAAAGCCTCGCCCGCAGTGGCTGACGCAAACGACAGAGAACACAATGAGGTATGGCCCGGAGGAAGGACGAACCACTATTGGTTTGATCTGAACCGCGATTGGTTCCTGGGGACTTTCCCTGAAACACGCAACAGGATCAATTTCTTTCACAAGTGGAGACCTTACGTGCAGACCGATCATCATGAGATGGGCACACAATCCACTTTTTATTTTGACCCGGGTGAGGATGCCAGCAACAACCCCATTGTTCCCGATTATTTATACAAGACCATCTATCCGAAATATGCAGCATACTTTTCAAAGGCAGCTGACAAGATCGGTTCGATGTATTTCACAAAAGAGGCATACGACAAACTCTACCCCGGTTACGGATCGAGCTATATCAACTTCTACGGTGGAGCAGGCTTTCTGTTTGAGCAGGCCAGCAGCAGAGGACATGTACAGGAAACCACCACCATCCCCATTACCTTCGCCTTCACCATTCGCAACCAGTTCACTGCCTCACTGGCAACCATCAGGGCTTCACACGCAGAGAAGAATTCACTCCTTGAAATGAGGAAACTCTTTTTCGAAACTGCAAAAAAACAGGCACAGGCTTCAGTGGTGAAGGGATATCTTTTTCAGCACGACAATGACCTGAACAGAACCAATGCATTTTTGGATATGTTGTTGCTGCACAGGATTGATGTTTATGCGGGACAAAAAACAGGAACATATTATGTTCCGGTGGATCAGGAAAATCATATCATGGTGCGCACCATTTTTGAGAATCAGATCACGTATCGTGACAGCTCATTTTATGATGCTTCCACCTGGAGCCTGGCGCAGGCATACGGTCTACCCTTCAGCGAAATCAAAACAGCAATAACCGTCAACGGAAAAATTGACAAGCTTCCCTCACAAGAAATACCTGCCGTTGAAAAAAGTCAATATGCTTATCTGATAGATAATCGGGATTACAATATCCATCGCTTCATTTATGCACTCCAGAAAAACAATGTGATCGTGCAAACGGCCGCAAGACCATTCACCGCCAATGTAAAAGGAGAGGAAAAGAAATTTGGATACGGAAGTCTTGTGATATCCGTTCAGCAACAACGCATGGATGCAGAACAATTGTTCAGCATCATATCGATGGCTTCAAAGGATGCGAAGGTGCAGGTGGATGTTACATCATCAGGATACAATGCAGCCGGGATCGATCTTGGATCAGGCTATGTGCGTACACTAAAAAAGCCCGAGGCCATCATGCTCATCGGCAATGGTGTAGCAGCAGCCGAAGCTGGTGAGGTCTGGCATTTGCTTGATCAGCGCTTGCAGATGCCGATCACAAAAGTGGATCTGCTTAATTTTTCAAGGGTGGATCTTTCCCGTTACAATACGATGGTCATCGTTTCAGGTATCTATAACCTGCTCGACAAGAACAGCGTTGAAAAAATCCGCAGTTGGGTACAGAATGGCAATACGCTTATCACCATCAAGACCGGTGCTGAATGGGCTATCCGCAACGGATTCACAAGACACAAACTGCAGTCGGATTCTTTCATGACCAATTCTGGAAGAAAAGATTTTGATCGTGCTGTGGAGATCGAAGGTGC
>JBKCOY010000138.1:0-13942 GCA_046309555.1 Chitinophagia bacterium | reverse complement strand
TCTGTTGTCTCACTCATTAACACACCATTGATGTAATGCAGGATATGATTGCCATTGGCAATGATATGGATCTGGTTCCAGTCGTTGTTCCGGATTTTTGATTTCAGTTCATCACTGTTGCCCACCTTACCAGTGATCGTTGGTTTTTGTCCTTCTTTCAAAACCGACTGTTCCCCTCGCATCGCAAGAAAACCACGTCCTCGCTCTTCATAATTCTGTCCGGTATACCGATTGGCGCCATCAATGTCGGCCTGATATCCTTTCAAGGCATAGGCAATGTTTTCTACTCTTTCACTGCGGTATTGTACACCGCTGTTTCCTTCGGGACTAATCCTGTATTCTGCTTTGAACTCAAAATTTTCAGGCACATCACCACGGTAGATCATAAAAGTGTTGGTCTTTAGCTGTTTTGCTGCTGTAACTTCTCCAATGAAGGCTCCATTTTCGATCCTCCAGTGTGCAGTATCTCCTTCCCAGTTCTTCATCGATTTCCCATCAAAAATCTTTTTGAATCCGTCTTTGTTTTTCTGGGCATGCGCACAAAAGAAGTTGATCAAGAACATAACTGTCAGCATCGAAAATCTCTGGAACTGATATTTCATGTAGTAAGTTTTTATGTTTCAATACCCTGATACACTATTAACAGCTCTTCCAGCTTCTGCTTGCTGCAGAATCGAGTACGGCCTGACAAACCTTTTGTGTTTCATAAGCATCCTGGAAAGTAGGAGAGCAGGCTTCGCCTGTTTCAATGCTCTTCAGAAAGTCTGCTACCTGATGCACAAAGGAATGTTCGTATCCGATTCCCAAACCGGGTACCCACCACTTGTTCATATATGGTTGCTCACCATCGGTAACATGGATGGAGCGCCATCCCCTTAGGTTGGACTCATCTCCATTGTCGAAATACTCCAGTCTGTTCAGATCATGCAGGTCCCAGCGAATAGATGCGTTGGCACCATTGATCTCAAATGTATAGAGGGCTTTGTGTCCACGGGCATAACGGGTAGATTCAAAAAGCCCAAGTGATCCGTTGTTGAATTTACAAAAGAAAGAACAGGCATCATCAATATGTACATCTTCCATCTTGCCAGTCAGCTGGTGCATTCTCTGTTTGACAAAAGTTTCCGTCATGGCGGAGACTTCTTGAATACCTCCGTTCAGCCAGATCGCAGTATCAATACAATGGGAGAGTAGATCACCTACCACACCAGAGCCTGCAACGGCTGCATCCATGCGCCAAAGGGCTTCACCTCCCTGTGGAAGGTTTTCGTTGATGGTCCAGTCCTGCAAAAAGTTGGCACGATAGTGATAGATCTTTCCCAGTTTGCCTGAAGCCACAATATTCTTGGCAAGCGTTACAGCAGGTATTCTCCTGTAGTTGTACCATACGGTATTTTTAACTCCTGCTTTTTCGATGGCATCTACCATTTCTTTCGACTCAGCCAGATTCCTTGCCAATGGTTTTTCACAAAGAATCATCTTACCTGCTTTCGCTGCAGCAATCGCTATTTCAGCATGCGTATCATTGGGCGTGCAAATATCCACTGCGTCGATGTCATCTCTCTCAATGAGTTTTCTCCAGTCGGTCTCTGTGCTCTCATAACCCCATTGTTCTGCAAATGCTTTCAATTTGGTTTCGTTACGAAAGCAAACTGCTTTCAGTACGGGCATGTATTCCAGATCAGGAAAAAAATTGCGTATTCTATTATAACCATTCGAATGGGTTCTTCCCATGAATCCACCTCCGATCAATCCTATGTTCAATATTTTCTTTGCCATTTTACAGATGTTTTTTATTTGGTATTGAGTTTAATTTTTAACCATTCCAACCATGGTGATTTCTGACCTTGATCAATGCTGCAAGTATATCGTTCCAGGTTTGCTGCTTCATCATCACTTCATTGGGAAACATACATCCATCCCAGCAAATGTGCTGGAAGGCTTTGGTGAGTTCACCCTTCTCATCCCTGAGCCAGAAGCCGGCATGCTTGGCGATATCTAGCTTGCCATTGGGATCCAAGGCCTGACAATGTCTTCCGGTCTTGTCATGCGAACCTGTTCCATGGACAGTACCATCATTCTGAGCTACATGGAAATCAATGGTCCATGGTCTCAAAGCAGCTGTGAGTTTTCTCAAACCTTCATCAAGGACTGCACCATCGCTCCAGTCGAAATTCTCAGGAAGGATGCGATGCTCTGGAGCATTGTATCCAAGCAAATAGAGCAGGGTATGGGCCATGTCGGCCTGGAAGCCAACATTGGGACGATCAACAGCTTCGAGAGTATCAATCATGGTCTTCCAGCTATGCATGCCACCCCAGCAGATCTCACCTTCTGCTGCGAGTCGCTCTCCATAATCTGCTGCCACATCACAGGCCTCGCGGAAAGTTTCAGCAATCAGTTTTGTATTGCCGGCAGGGTCTGCAGCCCATGCTTCGGGCTTGCTGGCGGAATCGATCCTGATGATGCCATAGGGACGAACGCCGGCATTGCGTAGTTTCTTTCCGAACTCGCAGGAACGTTTCACCATGTCCACAAAAACTGCACGATCCTCTTTGCTGCCCATAGCGGGTCCACCCCAGATAGGTGCTACCAATGATCCGATGTTTAGATTCAGCGTTCCTACTTTATCGGCAAGCCTTTTGATTCCATCATCGGTTTCATCAATATTGAAATGGGGTTCAAACAATCCGATATCAATACCATCAAATTTCACACCATCCACTTCGGCATTGGCAGTAAAATTGATAAGTGTGTCAAGATCAATGGGTGGTTCGGAATCGGGTCCTTTTCCTACGATGCCGGGCCATGTTGCATTGTGCAGTTTGGGGTAATTGTTTTGAGACATATGGTTGCAATTTTAATTGATAGAATCAGTGTTGATATTTTGCGATTTGTTGTTTGATGAATGCCAATCCTTTTTCTGCCATATCCCACGGTGCTGAATATTCTCTCCATACATTAATGGCATTGGCAAAGTCTGGATCATTTCTTGAAAAGGCTTCAATGGTAAGCCATCCGTTGAAATGAATATCAGCCAAGGTTGAGAATGTTTCGTCCCAATGCACATGTCCATCACCCGGTGTGCCACGATCGTTCTCGCTGATGTGCACATGTGCCAGCAGGGGAGCGATCGTATGCAGTGCACCTTTGGCTGTTTTCTCTTCAATGTTTGAATGATGGGTGTCGTACATGGCCCTTACATTCGGATGCGAGGCCAGGTTGATGAGGTGACTCAGTTGCGACATCGTGTTGCAGAGATAGCATTCAAATCGGTTGAGGGCTTCCAGTGCCAGGGTGATGCCTGCACTTGCTGCATGCTCGCCTGCTGCATGCAATACTTCAGCACACCATTTATACTCATCATCCTGTGGCGGTTTTTTTGAAAAGTTTCCGTGAGCTGAATGAAAGGGTCCGCATAAAATAGTCGACCTCATATCGTGTGCACGATCGATCCCCCATTTGATGCGATCCAATGCTTTGGCTCTTACAGACGCATCCGGGTCAACCGGATTTTGCGCTGCATCAACTACGAATACAGCAGTTGTTTCCAATCCAATCGATGCTGCATGATCACCAAATCTTCTGTAGGCTGCATCATCCGGAGCACCAATGAAACATTCCACGCCATCATAACCGATTTTCTTGAGTCGATCGATGATCGGGAACTGTTCATCAGAAACAACAGCCGACCAGACCAGTGTATTGAATCCAATTTTATTCATCTTCATTGCTATTTTCGATAGGGCACATGGATATCCAAGGGCCCTGCCCATTTTTTGGGTATTTTTTTACCGGCGGCCCAATGGATGCCATTGATAACGAGGTGTTGAAAAGGCTCTTGATCAAAGTCCTCCGGATGTCCCATCGTTGTGAAAAATATCCTTGCTCCATAACTGTTGGTACCTGTCCATGCCACTGGATTGTCGTATGCCTTGTTCGTATTGGGTTTCACAGAATGTCCCATCATCAAAGCCTTTGATCCATTGGAGGGGAAATTAGGCAATACCTGATAAAGCCATGAGCGTACATGAAAACTTTTTCCAACGCCATTCAGTATCGGATCATCAGCAACTGCTTCAATCATGGTTACATCGGTGGATGATTCATGTCCGTAGTGCGTATGCTTGTCCACACCTCCCCAGCCAGGAGGGGTATTGAAAGCAAAGGCACCGAAGGCATTCCATTTTTCCAATGGATGTCCCTTTGGATAATTGAAAGCATGGGTGGTGGTACGAAACCCTACCATTGGTTTTTTGGTTTTCAGAAATTCCTCGATCATCGCTACCTGATCAGCAGGGAGTCTGCGCCAGCGCAGAAAGAAAACTGCCATATCCGCCTCTTTCAACGCTTCGAGTCCTGGTATGTTTTCTTCCGCATTATGATCAGGGTATGCTTTCAAAACTTTGGTACGAAAACCGTAATCTTTTTCCAATGCAGCAGCAATGATCGGCATGGTGGCTTCACTGCTGTATTCATGGTCACCTGTCACAAAGACGATCAAAGGTTTTTTATTCTTTTTTGCTTCATTGGTTTGTGACAACGCTCCTGTGCAAAACAGAAGGGATGCACAAAAAAGCATTATGCTGTATTTCAAAAGAGTTTTCATGCAATCAATCAATTTATCAGTATCAAGTTAATCAATTATGGTTGTTGTTTTTCCATCGGATGCTGCTTGAGCAATTCGTCGGGCGTATAGAATCCCGATCTGTCTTTGATGGCGGCTCTCACTTCTTTTACTTTCTGTGCGGATACCTCAGGCGCTTTGTTGCCAAATGCATTGCGCACATAGGTCAGCACTGCCGCCATATCATTATCATTCAGCATGCCAGCATAAGGTGTCATTGGAACTTGTCCGGGATATTTTTTCCCATTGACTTCTATCGGTCCATAGATCCCCTTCAGTACAAGCTTGATCAATCTCTCTTCACTGCCAGTGACCCATGCGGATCCTTTGAGAGGGGGGAAGCCTGATGTTTCCAAACCATTGCCATCTGCCTGGTGACAGGTATTGCAGAATCCTTCGCGCATGTATATCGCCTTACCCGTTGCCATGGTCTCAGGTTTGATACCTGCCACTACCGGCGCTTTTTCTGCATCTACCTTTTTGGGTCTGATGATACCATGTCCATTGATGTGTGCTTCAGCTGCAGCATAGCTATTCTTCATCCAGGAATCCAAAGGTTTTTTCCCTGCTTCCAGGATGATGGGTAATCCTTGTTCCTTGCTCAGCCAGGATGCAGAAACAATGGCTTCTAATCTAACCCTTCCATGATCATCCTTAGCAGCAGCCATCAACAAGGCTGCCTTATCTGGTAATTCAGTTCCTGAAAATCTGATCACTTCCACCACGGCTGCCCTGATATGATGATCTTTTGACTTCAGCAATTGACGAAGCAGTGGCTGATCCACTTTGTTTTGTCCCCATGAAACCCATAAAGCTTCCAGCAACAATTTTTCATATTGCGCAGATGACTTATCCAAACCTGCGATCCATTTTTTGAGTTCAGGTAACACTTCAGATGCCGGATGTTCTCTCAGCTCTCTTCTGGTTCTGTAACGGGTGCGGTATTCAGGCAGCTTCAAATTTTCAAGCAATGCTGAAACCGATGCGCCATCCACATTAGCAGGGGTAACCAATGGTCTGCCGGGATAGGTGACACGATAGATCCTGCCGTGGGTATGGTCTCTCAACGGATCACGAATATTGTGTTGCATATGACCGATCAAAACATTGTGCCAATCAGCAATGTATAGAGAACCATCTGGTGCAAATTCAAGATCAACAGGACGATAATTGATATCGCTGGATCGCACAAGGTCCTGACGATGTTGTGAATTATAACCGGCACCATCTTCCATCATTTTGTGTTGTTTGGTACCCAGGAATCCAATGGTGTTGTTGATCAGCATATCGCCTTGTACATCATCCGGGAAATGTCTGCTTGATACAAATTCCAGTCCCGACGTTGGTCTTACCCTGTGCTTTTCTTCGATGATGCTTACAGACTTTGGTGTGTATTCACCATAGCGGGGCTTTACTGTCCCGGGTATCATCCAGGTTACATCCGGACCAGAAGTTTCTGCGTAGAATACCTGTCCCCAATCATCAAAGGCAATGCCCCATGGATTGGGAATTGACAATTGTGCAATACGATCCAGTTTTTTCTTCTTGGGATCATATCGGAAGAATCCGCCATTGGTTCCTCTTACTGTTCCGTATGAAGTTTCAATATCATTGGCAAGGAATACACCTTGTCCCATGTAAATACCACCCGACGCATCAGTGGTGTACGCATGATGAGCATGGTGTGTATCATGATCATCAAAGCCACTCAGTAGGATTTCTCTTTTATCCGCCACATCATCACCATTGGTATCTTTCAGCAGGTAGAAATTTGTGCCCTGAGAGAGATATACTCCTTCAGGAGCCAGTTCAAATCCCAGAGGAAGATGGAGCTGATCTGCAAAGGTGATCTGCTTATCAGCCTTGCCATCATTGTTGGTATCTTCAAGGATGATGAGTTTATCGTTTGGTTTTGGATCACCAGGTTTCCAGTGCGGATAGGTAGGCATAACTGCCACCCAGAGTCTTCCTTTGTTATCGAAAGAGATTTGAACGGGATTGGCAAGATCTGGGAACTCCACTTCTGAAGCAAACAAATCGATCTTGTATCCCGGGGCTACAGTGAACTTATCCAATGCTTCCTGTCCGTATAGATAGCGCAGATCTGCATTCTTATCTTTTGGCGTGTAGTTGGTTTTTACAGGGGGCAACACAGACGTTTTGGCATCGGCGGCGGCAAGATCATATTTCATGCCTTTGGCAGTCATCCAGATGGCAGTATCCCTGATCAGGGTCATCTCTCTGATCTTTTTTTGCTCAGCGGGATAGTTGTCCGGACCAAATGGGTCATACCTTCTACCAAAAACATGTACACCGTTGGGAATCTTGTAGTCATTGTGCCAGAGCCAGTTCTTTTCCATCACGGCATCATAAACGGAAGTTCCTGATGCGGTCGACTGAATAGGACGTTTCCCGAAAATTTTATCGGCAAGAAAAGGACCAAAGATGGCATATCCGGCATTGCTCAATTGCGATCCGTCAATCGTTAGGTCGGATGCCGGATCATCAATCCATTGTTTACTGGCTGTAAAGGCATCTACAAAGGGTACTTTGTTTTTTGCAGCCACTTCTTTCATCGCCTGTGTGTATAATAGTAGATTGGCATTCTCTTTTTTGCCATTGGGAAGATCATGTTTGGAGGAAAGATCTTCAAAGGCAATAGGGGATACCAAAACAAGTTGTGGCGCTGAACTGCCATTGTATTGTTGGGATAAGGTATGCTTGATGAAGGCATCCAGTTCTGCTTTGTAATTGTTTAATCCGGCTGCCCCTGCAAATGACTCATTGTATCCAAAGAAGGCGATGATGATATCGGCCTTGTGAATGGACAACCATTGATCAGGATATTCCTGAAACCCTTGCAGATCGGCCGGTTTGGCCAGCTCAGTCTGGAATTTTTCTGCACCGGGAAATGCCCATGGTGTTTTTCTTCCAGAATGAGGTCTGAAGCCTGGCGTATTGCCGCCATCACACATGTTCCGAACATACAGATTACTGTCGGGATAACGCAGATGCAAAGCAGTTTCGAAGTGATCAGCATTGATCATGCGTGAACCGAGGTTGTTGCCGATCAGCATGATGTGTGATCCTTTTCTGATCCTGACTTTGGCATCATCGGGCAGCATGAAGGCCATGATGATTGTGGCGATCAAGCATCCAGCTACTATAAATGCACTGATTTTCGGTAAGGCTTTTTTATTGTTCATGATGATAGGGATCAAAGCTTGAGATCAGGGTTATTCGGGCCAAAATGTTTCAGGATGACAATGGGATCAGTACTGGAGGTATTGACGATCTTCACGCCTTCCATTGCAGCTTTCTCGCTGATGAAGAACTCGTCATTGGTGAGTTGTCCATAACGAATCAGCGCTGGCGTTTCAATTTCCCATACTCCGAAAGTGCCGCGTCCCTGCATCACAATGATGCCATAAGCAGCACTGTCTTTGATGGTCACGGTTTGTCCGGGCATCACTGTCAGTTCCTTTGCACTGAAGGCATCGGATTTGTAACAGACCCAATTTTCAACATAACCGTTGGCTTTCATTTCCTCTAGATTGCTCACAGGCATTGGTGCCATGAAGCGATTGGCCATCATGTTGGGATCGACGTTGAGGTCCCAATCAAGTACATCCATCAACGCATCATAATCACCAATACTTTCCTTTGGCGTTCCATTCCACAACAGCTCCTCAGGAATGATGGCTTCATTCACCAATGATTGATACATCGCAAATACATCCGATGCTTTTTGAGGTTCATAGGTACACATGCTTCCAGGTGCGTGCAACAAACCAGGAGGAACATCCCATCCGGTTCCGGGTTCAAGCTTGTATGCCTGGGAATAGTTGGTGAGTTTGTTATCGCCCTTGGTGAAATTCACCAGACATTCCTTGATCACTTCTTTCGAAGTACCCGGTGCAATGCCAATGAATGTATAAGGGAAATCACCGCCATGATTGTTCAATTGCGGAGGGAAATAATAAGCTTCAGGTTTTCCTTTTTGTCCGATCAACGCCGCCTTTTCATCATTGTGGTGCACATGATGGGGAAGGGGCCCCATGTTGTCAAAGAACTTGGAATACATGGGCCAGCTCTGGTATTCATCCCAAAGTCTGTCACCGATCAAAGCGCCTTTGAGTTCATCAACAGCATCCTTGAGTAAGATCTGATGCGTCTTTCCGGCTTCTTCAAAAACAACGGGACTTAACCCTTCGTTCTCTCCAGTAAGGGGACCGTTTTTTGCAGGTGTGGTGGAGGAGAGCCAACGCTCGTCAATACCACCGCGTGCTCCACCGAGCACATAATAATCATCCGGATGTAATTTTATTCTTCTACCAGGAACACAGAACGACCTTGGTACCCAGGTGGGTGCCAGTCGAAGAATTCCCTTCCCTTGTTCCAAAGCCTTTTGTGCCATTGATTGTGCGCTCATAACAGTTGTTTTAAGTGGTAATGTCTATGGTGAGGTTATATGTTTTCTTTTCACCGGGTTCAATGAAGATGAGGGTATTGTTTTCTCTTGCTTTTGCTTGTCCGATCGGAGGATGAGACCCGGGTTCAATGCCTGTTACATATTCTCCCTTGCCCCAGTGTTGCCAGTTGGTAAGCCAGGGGAGTTCTTGTTTTGAAAACCTTAGTGCAATGCCAAGATTTATTTTTGGATTGTGAAGTCCGGCAACACACTGTCCCTTTTCATCTGCTTCGATATCGATGATGGCAACTTGCTCACCATTGCCATTGTGTTCGGCAATAGCATCACGACAGATCATGTATGCTTCGGGATCATGAAAATCCTTGCCATCGCGTGTGGTCATCTTTCCTTTCCAAGAGAGTTGACTTCCTTTGTCGGCTAATGGCCAACCGAAATTGCAGTGATAAAGAATCATGTGAGGAGCAGCGGTATTGCCCCTGTTGCTGATCTCATCATGGATCTGTATTGATGATGATCCAAGTCTTGATGATATGGTTCTGCGTAACTCCAGTGATGGTCCGAATATATTCGACTCTTTGATGATGCCGGTAATGCTCATGTCATATTTCCCTGCAGCTGGATCCGGTTGGATGATGGATTCAACATAGGCAGGTGTATTGCTGATCCTGCCATGAATCCCTCTTTCTCCATGTTCATCTTTTTCCGGACCGCCAACATGTGTGAGTCCGCATGTGTTCAGCAATCCTCCTCCAAATGTTCTGAGCCAATCAAGTCCTTTATCTGATAACAATTGTGGTGGTGTAAAACCACTGTGACCCAACCAAGCCAGGTTGTATTGGTTGTATCCAGCATCAGCAATATCCATGGCCCGATCAATAAGAACCTTATAGCGAAGTCCAGATCCCGTATTGATCCAGGCCACTCTCATACCACGACTGGTGCCATTGTCGATCACAGCAGTTTCAATGCCCCCGATCTGGGAAACATTGCCCACTTTATCACTCCAGATGGGATGCAGTGTTTCCAACTTCTGATTATTTAGCATTGGTATAAACCGAATGATTGGGATTCCCGCCTGAAGTAAGGAAAGCCATCAGATCTTTCATTTCTTCTGAATTCAAACCATTGATCATGCCGGGAAGCATGGGGGATACTTCGGATACCCGGGTTCTGACCACATTCTTTTTCAGGATTGCTTTGATGGTTTGGGTATCAAAGGGATTCTGAGAAACATAATATTTTTCATTGTCCTGTCGGATCAGTCGGCCCAAAACAGAACCTCCTGTTTTGAGGAAGAATACCGTAGATCCATATTGGTCAGAAATGGTTTTGTTAGGCGAGATGATCGCTTCGAGCATATCCTTGTTGGAGAAGCGTGTGCCAAGTTGAGTAAGATCGGGACCGGCCACACCTCCTTCGCCTCTCATCTGGTGACAGGTTCGACAAAGTGAAGCTGCGAACATAGCCTTACCCTGCTCAAAATTTCTGGTACCCAAGCCGCTGTCAACAATGGCCAGCGCTTCTTCCACTTTCCAGTTTCTGCCTGGTCCTTTTGGACGAATAGGGCCGATATCTAATCCTTTTCTCGCAAGGGTTACCAAAGAATCACCCGAGAGTTTATTGTAGCTTGCGAAACTTTCTTTGGGAACGTTCTCCAGTGCATTTTTACGGGCTTTGTCGATAAAGCCTACATAACAAACTCCACCTTTGTATCCGAATGCAGTATAATACCATTGAAAATATTTGTTCCTGGATTCAGTGGTCCATCCATTCTTGGCCTGACTCAATACATTGGCATACCATGTTTGGGTGAGGGGAGGCATTTTGGAAAGCATACCTGCTATATCCATACCATATTGAGGATTACGGAGAATCAGGTCTGAAGATTCTGAAAGGGTTTTTTGGCCACTCATATCATCTTTTGCTGAAGCAAGCAAGGCCATGGTTTTATCAACGGCATTTGGCGCATCAACATATACCAATAATTTGCTGAGTTCTTTGTTCAAGTCATTAGTGGCTGCAGGATAGATCGGATTCAATAGATTGGCAACTGCAGTTTTTTCTTCAGCATCGGGAGCTCCCATCCTGGCAAAGACCAATTCAATGGCACGCATGAGATCAAGCTTTTGCGATTCTGTCAGCAGACTCAGGTTGACTTTTGTCAGCGCATTCACCAAGGGTTTCTTCAGCGCAGCATCACCTCTCCTTGCCAGACCAATGGCTGCATGGGTAAGGATGATGGGATCTTTTTCATTCAGTGTTTTGTCTTTCCATTCCTGCAAAGGTTGTGCTTCGATAGCGATACGGGCTGCATAGCGGACATGCCTGTCTTTATCTTTTAAATACGGCCATGCTTCAGCAACAGCTCCGGCTTTCGCCACACCATGCAAAGTCTCTAATTTTCTTCTAGCCTTTTGTCCTTCACTTAATTCTGCAACTGCAGGCTTCACATCTTTGTTCTCATTGCCGGCGTAGTATACCCTGTAAAGATCGGACTCGAGTCTGCGTCCACCCGTAAGGAAATACATGGCTCCATCAGGACCTATTGTGCCATCGGTTAGAGGCAGTGGAGAGCCCGAAACAAATTCTTCACCTGTAGCGGTATAAGAAGCTCCGTTTAATTTTGGATAAACGGCATAGATGATGCCGAAGCTCCAGTCGAACGCAAAAAACGCCTTGCGATATTTTTCTGGGAAACGGGCGTTGCCACCATACATGAAATTGGTTGGTGAGCCTTGTCCTACATTGACAACTGCAGGCAGGTTATCAGGATAGTTGGCATTCCATTTCAAAGTTCCTGGTCTCCATCCGTATTCACCGCCACTCACCACGTGCAGGATACGTGTAGGACGATACCATGGGGTACCAAAATCCCATTCCATATCTGAGTCGTAGGTGAACATTTCTCCAACATCATTGAAAGCGATGTCAAATGAGTTTCTGAATCCTGATGCGATCAGTTCCCATTTGCTTCCGTTGGGATCCAATTTTGCTACCCAACCACCATGAGATTCAACAGTATTGTCGTGGCCGTTTGGATCTTTGATCAGTGGGAAAAGATTATCCAGTTTGCCATCCGGTATATTCCGGTAGGCATCCATCTTGGGTATTTTGGTGAAGTTACCGGAAACCACATGCAGGGATTGTTTGTCAGGAGATAACACCACACTGTGTGTGCCATGTTCACCCGATCCATCCAACTGTTTTAGCAAGGTAATCTTGTCAAACTGATCATCACCGTCAGAGTCTTGCAAGCGATAGAGTCCGCTGGTTCTTTTGAGCTTATTGTCTCCATTGTGATTGATCATCACATAAAGGCTGTTGAAAGCATAAAGCAATCCCTGGGCGTAACCCATGGAGACTTTTTTATCGTTTGTGTTGTTCACAAAGATGCTGTCTTTGAGTACTTCCAGTTTTTCAACATTGGCTTTGGTAATGGTATCGCCAATGGCTGGGACAGTCATGCGATATAGAAATCCATATTGATCTGATGCGATGATCCTTCCCTTGTCATCAAAAGTCATCGACACCCATGAGCCTTCTTCATGCTCTGATGGACCATAAAGTCTTTCTGCTTTGAAGCCTGCAGGCAACTTTAATTTGGCAACTTTGGGATCAACGGAAGAGAAGAATGCTTCCTGGAGTTGTGTCGAAAATGATAATGCGAATGCTAATACAAGACAGGACAATGATAACCCGGCAAGCAGGTTGATTTTTTTTCTCATGATGGCAGTTTTGAGGTTATGGAAAATAAGCTGAACCTATCAATTAAAAAAATAAATTGGACAATCTTTATCTACACCTTTTTTCTACCTTTGTCGCCCACCCGGAACATTAGCTCAGTTGGTTTAGAGCACTACTTTGACAGAGTAGGGGTCACTGGTTCGAGCCCAGTATGTTCCACCATTAAAACCTCATCCCGAAATGCCTCAGGAAAACCCTATTTATCTCGAAGAACATGAGGTGGAGGTGCTCGACAGCACCGGATATGTACTCATCGTCTGGAATGATGATGTGAACACCTTCGATTGGGTCATCAAAACACTGATAGAAGTCTGCAAACACGAGCCTGAACAGGCCGAGCAATGCGCCATGATTGTACATTACAAAGGCAAGTGCGATGTCAAGAAGGGAACCTTCGAAGAACTCAAGACCATGTGTGAGGCGATAGTCGACCGGGGAATCGGGGCGACAGTGGAGGAGTTGAAGTAGGGGAGGTTATTTATTCAAAAATCAAACTCATTTCAGGATTTACCTCTGCATGGTTCATCACGGTTGATCTGATGAATTCATTGAGTGCAGAAGGCTCAAGATGTTTCATCAGCTTTTTCAAGGGCATTTTCATGCCAGATGCTGGCACAAATCCTGTGTGGAGTTCCTCCTTGTTATTTAGCACAATACATGTCAATTCATCTTTGTTTCTGCCTTGCCCAAAAACCGCAATGGTTGGCTTTGAGGATTGCAGATCCGCAAGTGCAAGCTGTACTTTTGAATTGTAACTGGCGAGATCTTCTTCATGATTGCAAATGCCCTCACAAAACGACTCTTCAATACCGAGGCAATCCACAGTTTCCAACTGTAGGAAACACATTTTCGGACAAAGACCATGCTCCCGCGCCAATCTATTGAGTAAGCGCATGCCATCCACCTGCATAGGAAATGTGGTGTGGGTTTGGATATATTTCTTCTTCTTGACAATCCCAAGTCTCAACACTCCTTTCTGATCAACAAAACTGCAGATACCGAATTTGTTTTCAAACTTTTTTTGTGAGCGGTTGAACAGTGGCCAGATTCTTTTTATCTCAATACTTTCCATTACAGACATCATGAGCTCGTTGCCCATTTCTTTAAAACTTATCCTGTGAACCATCCTCATCAATTCC
>JBKCOY010000137.1:0-5163 GCA_046309555.1 Chitinophagia bacterium | reverse complement strand
AGTCAGCACCTTTTTCAATTCCCGAACATCGGCATAGCGGATATGCCTTTCGTCCGGTCTGGGGTGGACTGTTATGCCTTCTGCGCCGAATCTTTCAGCATCCAGTGCAACCTTGATCAGGTCGGGGTTGTTGCCACCACGACTGTTCCGCAGGGTTGCGATCTTGTTGATGTTGACAGAGAGTCGGGTCATTAATATCTGTAATGTTCAGCTTTGAATGGTCCGTGTTGAGGAATACCGAGGTATTCAGCCTGTTCAGCACTGAGTTCATCCAGTTGTACACCAATCTTGGAGAGGTGCAACCTCGCCACTTTCTCATCCAGGTGCTTAGGCAGTACGTATACGTTCTTGTCGTAGTTCTGGTGGTTATTCCACAACTCGATTTGCGCCAGTGTCTGGTTGGTGAAGGAGTTGCTCATCACAAAGCTGGGGTGACCGGTAGCACAACCCAGGTTCACGAGGCGACCTTCGGCCAGGAGGATGATGTCCTTGCCGTCTACATTGTAGATATCCACCTGAGGTTTCACGGTATCTTTTGTATGTCCGTAGTTGGTGTTCAACCAGGCTACGTCGATTTCGATATCAAAGTGTCCGATGTTGCAGACAATGGTCTTGTCTTTCATCAGCTTGAAATGGGCACCCGTGATCAGGTCACGGCAACCGGAGGCGGTCACCACAATATCGGCTTCCTTCACTGCATCAATCATGCGCTTCACTTCAAATCCGTCCATGGCAGCCTGCAGGGCACAGATCGGGTCGATCTCGGTCACGATCACACGGCATCCAGCACCAGCCAAAGAAGCGGCAGATCCCTTGCCTACATCACCATATCCACCCACCACAGCAACTTTACCGGCCAGCATAACGTCAGTAGCACGGCGGATAGCATCCACCAAAGACTCTTTACAACCGTATTTGTTGTCGAACTTCGACTTGGTAACAGAATCGTTCACATTGATAGCAGGCATGGGGAGGGTTCCCTTGGCCACGCGCTCATAGAGCCTGTGAACACCTGTAGTGGTTTCTTCAGAAATACCCTTCACATGGGGAACCAGCTCAGGATATTTGTCCAGCACCATATTGGTCAGGTCACCACCATCGTCCAGGATCATGTTCAGGGGCTTGTCGGCTCCACCGAAGAACAAAGTCTGCTCAATACACCAGTCGGCCTCCTCGATGCTTTGTCCCTTCCATGCAAAAACACCAATACCGGCAGCAGCGATGGCCGCAGCGGCATGGTCCTGGGTTGAAAATATATTACAAGAGCTCCATTTTACTTCAGCACCGAGGGCCACAAGCGTCTCGATCAATACAGCAGTCTGGATGGTCATGTGCAGACAGCCGGCTACACGGGCTCCTTTCAGGGGTTGAGAAGCGCCATATTCAGCACGAAGTGCCATCAGTCCGGGCATTTCAGCTTCAGCAAGTCTGATCTCTTTTCTTCCCCATTCAGCCAGGGTGATATCTTTTACCTTGTAGGGCAGTGCAAAGTCGAGTTGTGCAGTTGTTGACATATCGTTCAAATTTTGCGCAAAATTAGCCCATTAAAGGATAAAAGAACGATTAATTTTACCCAAATCCTTCATCATGCGTTATGCGCCAGCCTTCTTGTTGATCTTGTTGATCGCTGCCATCCAAATGCCCGATAAAGAATGGACAGAATACCTGGGTGGTCCAGATCGTAATCATTATTCACCATTGGATCAGGTCAACCGCAGCAATGTGGGCAAACTGAAAAAAGCCTGGGAATACCATACTGGTGACACATCGGGTCAAATGCAATGCAATCCCATCATTGTTGATGGTCTGCTATATGGAACTACAGCCTCGGTTGAGGTTTTTGCTTTGGAGTCGGCTACCGGCAAAGAGGTATGGCGTTTCAGAAATTCCGGGGATGTGAAATGGTATAGTCTAAGCAGGGGAGTGACCCATTGGAGAAAAGGTGATGATCGAAGAATTTTGTTCACAGCTGGTGAATGGATATACGCGCTGGATGCCAAAACAGGGAGACCGGTGTACAGCTTTGGGGATAGTGGCAGGGTCAGTTTGAAGTCAGGTCTTGGGGCCAGTGCCAAGGATAAATTTGTGATCTCTTCTACACCGGGGGCCATTTTTGAGGACCTGATCATCATGCCCCTCAGGTTGTCTGAGGGCGCGGATGCCGCTCCAGGGTATATTCAGGCTTTTAATGTGATTACCGGAAAAGTGAAATGGGTGTTCAAAACCATCCCTTCCCCCGGTGAGTTCGGATATGAAAGTTGGGAGACTGGGAACCATCTGAATGAGGATGTTGGCGGAGCCAATTCATGGTCGGGCATCAGCGTCGACCATAAACGGGGGATGGTTTTTGCCCCCACAGGATCGGCAGCTTTTGACTTTTACGGTGGAAATCGAAAGGGAAACAACCTCTTTGCCAACTGCTTGCTGGCCCTCAATGCCCGGACGGGAGAGAGGATCTGGCATTTTCAGTTTGTGCACCATGATGTTTGGGACCGAGATCTACCATCGCCACCCAATCTATTGACTATCAACAATAATGGAAGGTCTGTTGATGCAGTAGTTCAAGCTACAAAGTCGGGTTACGTATATGTTTTTGACCGTGAAACCGGTAAGCCGATTTACGAGATCAGGGAGCGGGCATTTCCGGTAAATGGGGTTGAGGGTGAGGTGCTTTCTCCAACCCAACCTCTTCCTGTCAAGCCTCTTCCCTTTGCCAGGAACGAATTCAGGGAGGAGGATTTGAATCCCTGGGCAGAGAATATAGAAGAACTGAGGCTGCGGTTCAGAAAAATGAAGACAGGTCAGTTTCAGCCGCCATCTTTGGAGGGTACGGTCATCTTTCCAGGCTTTGATGGTGGTGCTGAGTGGGGTGGTTCTGCCTTTGATCAAGAGACGGGTTTGCTCTATGTTAACTCTAATGAAATGCCGTGGATACTGAAACTAAATCAAAATAAAAAATACATAAACACTTTAATATCAAAGGGTAAAGGAGTTTATATAAAGTACTGTTCAAGTTGTCATCGTGAGGATCTTACCGGCAATCCACAGAGCGGCTACCCCTCACTCGTCAACCTATCGGAGCGGAGAGATGTTGCTTTTGTGCATGCTATTGTTAGTCAGGGTAAAGGCATGATGACCGGATTTCCGCAGATATCAAAAGAGGATAAAGAGGTATTGGTTGACTTTTTGCTGGGTAAAGAGAAAAAGGGCAATTTTGACCAAAATCAGTCAAAAAAAGGCGATTTACCCTATGTTTTTGATGGATATAATAAGTTTTTGGATAAAAATGGATATCCGGCAGTAAAGCCACCATGGGGTCAACTAACGGCGATCAACCTCAATACCGGGGAGATAGTCTGGAAGAACAGGTTGGGTGAGTTCAGGGAGTTGACGGCCAAGGGCATACCCCAGACCGGCACTGAAAATTATGGGGGATCGGTGGTGACGAAAGGGGGATTGGTATTTATTGCAGCCACCAAGGATGAGAGGATCAGGGCATTTGATAAGCTTAATGGCAAGCTTTTGTGGGAGGCTGAGCTCCCTGCCTGCGGTTTTGCTACCCCAAGTGTTTATGAGGCAAATGGGAAACAGTACCTGGTAGTGGCCTGTGGTGGAACAAAGTTGGGGACGAAGAAGGGGGATAGTTATGTAGCGTTTGCGCTTTAGGAGGGGAATAGTTAGAGTATAAAATTATATAAAATACTGATTGTTAAATAAATGACATGTTTACATCAAGTAAAAAATTACTTATTATTTTCTCATTAATTCTGTTAACCCAGGAACTGAATGCTCAGCGGTTTGGGGGTAATCCTTCTGGGATGCACTGGCAGAAGACTTCCGGGAAGGCGGTGGAATTGATCTATCCAAAAGGATTTGAAAATATGGCCGGCCGAGTGAGTTTGATCGCAGATTCATTGTCAAAGCAATCTGTTTTTTCATTAGGGCCGGTCGTCCGAAAGGCCCCCATTGTTTTGCAAACACTTCCGTTCATTTCCAATGCCTATGTTGGATTGGGTCCATGGAGAAGTGAGTTTTATCTCTATCCTCCCCAAAATGCCCTCGAACTGGGCTCCACCTCCTGGCTTGATAACCTGACCTTCCATGAGTACCGACATATCCATCAATATGCCAATTTCAGAAAAGGGCTTTCCAAATTTGCTTATTGGGTAGCTGGTGAGCAAGGGCAAGCACTTGCCAATGCCGCTTCCATTCCCGATTGGTTCTTTGAAGGGGACGCTATCTTTCATGAAACATTGCATCTGGGTCAGGGCCGGGGAAGGCTTCCGGGATTTTATGATCCCTATCGTTCTTTATGGCAGGCCGACAAGAAATACTCCTATCAGAAACTCAGGAGTGGTTCTCTGAAAGATTTTGTTCCCAATCATTATGATCTGGGGTACTTGCTCGTGGCGTATGGGTACAACAGATATGGGCAGAATTTCTGGGGAGAGGTTACGGATGATGCAGCCCGGTTCAAGGGGCTTATCTATCCCTTTCAAAAGGCGGTGAAGCGGCATACCGGGTTAACCTTTCCGCAATTTGTGTCCAAAGCCCTGGATTCTTTCAGAAATGATAATCTCAGTGTTTTTCCCAAAGAGATCGTAAAGCCGGTTGGAAAGGTTGATACCCGAAGGGTAGTGGATCATTTGTTTCCGGTATGGATTGGTGGAGATTCGCTTGTGGTCCTCAGAAAACCCTACAACCGGCAGCCTCAGTGGGCGATGTACGCAAATGGGAAATGGAATGTTATCGGGATCAAGGATATAGGGACCGATGACTATTTCACCTATAAAAGGGGAAATATTGTATATACGGCTTATAAGCCCGATCCTCGTTGGCAGTGGAAAGAGTTCAGTGAGATCAGGATGTTGAATTTGTATGATGGTTCAACAAGGACCCTTACCAAGAAGGGGAGATATGCCTCTCCGGATCTTTCCAATGATGGTGATAAAATAGCAGCCATTGAGATTCTGCCAGGAGGCGAGAGTCAAGTTATGGTCCTGAATACATCAGATGGCGCAGTGCATAAAAATTTCAGCTCAGGCAAAGACAACTTTTATAGCTACCCGGTTTTTTCACTTGATGACAAGAAAGTTTATGTCATTGCAAGAAAACCGGATGGGGCATCTTCTATTTTGTCGTTGGACCTGTTCAGCGGAACGG
>JBKCOY010000136.1:0-10289 GCA_046309555.1 Chitinophagia bacterium | reverse complement strand
GGTCTTGCCTGAACCTCAATAATGGCTGTGCGGGTTAACGAATCGAAACAGCCCGATTGTGAACCTGTTGTTAGTTTCACACTATAAAAACCAGGACTGTCATAGAAAGTAGAGGCTGTTGAACCTGATCCTGTTTTGCCATTACCAAAATCCCATTTCCAGTTGGTAAGCACCTCATTGGAGTAGGTTCGATCGGTGAAAGTAATAGCACCGTTGTCACAGAGGAAATTGATGTTTGGAGTGAACTTGGGTTCAATAGCGATTGTTCTGATACCATTCGGGGATGGAAGGAGTACACGACAACCCACATCATTCAATAAAAAGACTTTTGGCAGATACAATCCGGTATCTGAATAAGCATACGTGAACCGATCAGCAACAGGCAAAGTATCCGATAGATTTCCGTCGCCATAATCTATCAGTACAAAATTACTTTTACTATGTGTTACATTGAATTGAGCGTTGTACGGTTCGCAAAGAGTTGGACTAAAATTTGTTGTGCCCTTTGGCCCTTTCACAACCAATGTGAGGGGTTTCAGGGTTGTTGCAACACAACCACCAGGACTTGTTACAGTAAGTGAAATCGGGTAGGTTCCAGCTTGAATATACAAATGGCGGGGATCCCTGAGTGAGGAAGTGTTACCATCACCAAAATCCCAACTGTACGAATCGGCAAATTTACCTTTAAACGAAAATCCTGCGTTAAAGGGGGGACAATCGGCTGTATCCTTCTCTGCAACAAATTCAGCGGAAGGAAGATCAATGTATAAATAATTGGGCTTCGTAATTGTTTTCTCACACCCAATTAGATCCTTAATAGTAAGAGATATGGTTTTTTGACCCGTTATGCTGTAACTGACCCTTGGATTAGGTGCAGCAGATGTCTTGCCTTCATCTAGATTCCAGAAATATGAACTAAGCAATGCTGACGACTTGGCTTCCAGTTGAATATTTTTACCCGGACAACTGGCTGTATCAAAAGAAAGAAAATCAAGGTCAGGGTCAGAAGTTATTACGGTAGTTGTGGCCCTGGTAGATGAACAACCGGATGCATCTGTAACAGTCAGCCTAACAGGGAATGTACCTACCGAAGAGAAAATATGTGAAACAGGACCTGATAAAATATTTCGCGGCGTGGTACCATCTCCAAAATCCCATGTTTTGCTGATAATTTCATTGAATCCGTCTCCGGAGGTATTGTCTTTAAAGTTAACAGGAAGATTAGCGCAACCTGTAGTGGGGCTCAAAGCAGAATAGCCGGCAACAGGTCCCCCAACATAAATATTTTTAACGGGTGTTGTAATCACACAATTGTTAGTATCAACAACACGAAGTCTCATGGCATACAATCCACGTGCGCCATTTGTAGGATATTTACACAAGCTGGAAAGATTTACTTTCAGCGTAGCTGAGCCCCCAGGGCCTGTGAAATCGCAACCCAGATCCCAGTTGTAGGATTTGATGAATTTAGGATTGTCAACAACTGCAATGAGATTCATGAACGTATCAGAAACACATACTGGAAATTTCCCAAGGGTGAAGTCAAGCTTTCTTTCATCTGCAATATTCAATTTCACGGAGTCAATATAGTCACAACCATCCCCGTCTACTTTTAGGCTGACCGTATATTGCCCTGATTTGGAGTAAGTATGTTTCAGCGTATCTCGCTTTGCTGTGTACCCCTCAGTAACACCATCGCCATAGTTGATTAGCCAGTTCTGAATGTTTCCGGTAGAATTGTCTACAATAACCCGATCCAAAGGATTACCGCAACCATCCAAAGAAGCAAATGATGCAATGACACCTCGAACATTTACAAATGCATTTTTAATGAGCTCTTTGGGACAACCATATTGATAAACAACCAGCCTCACGTTAACAGGGCCAAGCTTCTTGAATTTCTTCATCGGATCTCTTTCCGTCAAAGAATCAGCACCATTGAAAAACCATTTGAAACCTGTTGCGCTATCTCCCTGATACTGAAATTTAAAATTTGTACTGGCACAGGTATCTCGTGGAGTAGCCGTAAAGTCAAAATCTTTCGGAACAAACCCTGCTTTTACTGTCCAGGAAAAAGTTCTGTCACAACCTTTCGTTGTTGCAATTTTTAATTTGACCAGATATCTGCCACTATCAGTAAAAGTGTATGGTTCAGGTATAGGTCCGGAAGTTGAAAAAATTACATTTCCTTTCAGATCTGTGTAATCCCACTCCCAGCTGGTAATGTCACTTTCATTCGCAAATTTTACACTGGGTG
The DNA here is from genome assembly GCA_046309555.1 of Chitinophagia bacterium. Classification (GTDB taxonomy): domain Bacteria; phylum Bacteroidota; class Bacteroidia; order Chitinophagales; family Chitinophagaceae; genus Pollutibacter. The sequence continues at coordinate 8,032 of JBKCOY010000136.1, read as the reverse complement.
ATACTTTGAAAGGAATACATCCGCTGTCGGGCATATTGGCCTTGATCACTTTTGGCAACTGAATGGTGATAAGATTTTGAACATATTTATCAACCACACAATTACGATCAGAGAGCAATGAAAGTTTAACGGAGAAAATACCTTCACGGGTATACACGTGTGGAACAGTTCTGGAATATGGAGGTTTTTCTGTCAGTGAAGTTCCATCTCCAAATTCCCACACTCTTCGCACTATGGATCCAGTTGAACTATCGTAAAAATTAACAGTGAATGGAAAAGTACAGGACTCCAATGTATCTGCGCTGAAACCGATTCTGGGCAATGGATTGACACGTATGGTCTTCTCTGATGAAGCTGAACAAGCCCCAATCTGAGCTTCCAGTTTTACAACAAATGAACCAGCAGCAGAAAATAAATAACTAAGGTCTTTCTGGCTTCCGACTTGTACCCCGTTCACAAACCATTTATTGTCGATGGGGTCTGGAATGGAAGTGTTGGTGAATTTGATTGTTGTATTGGCACAGGTTGAATCAACACTGGTAAATGAAGCAGCAATGTTGGTTGGAGGAAGATAATAGTCAAGGATTGATTCACTGGTGCATCCATTTACAGTTGTTACTATCAATTTTACTTTATAAGTGCCAGGCTGCTGAAATACAAAAACAGGATTTGGGTCTGCATCGTTGGAAATGGCAGCCTGAGCTGGTCCCTGAACAGACCATTTATAAGTGCTTGCGTTCGCACTATTGTTGATTGATTGTATGCTAACAGGATATTGACAGGTATTTGGAGGTGGGAGATAAAAGTCAGCAAATGCAGGCTCAAAAGTATTGATGAATGATTTCGAGGATTGTTTGAACGCAGAACAACCACTTTCATATAATATAGACAAAACAACATCTCTGCTTCCAGGCTTTACATAAGTATGCGTTATCGTTGCCGACTCAGATGTACCAAGAGCACCATCGCCGAACGTCCATTGACGAGAGGAGATTTTCTCTTTATATACCACTCCTGATATTGGATCTTTGATCTCCAAGTCTTTGGATAGATCCGTAAATACAACTTTTAACGGCGGGCAACCCTGGTTCAAATCAGCAACAAAATTCACATCCTGTAAAGGAAAGATCACAATTTGCTGTGTTACGGATGATGTTTCGTTGGACTGTGTCTTGATGGTTAGCGTTACGTAATAAACACCAGCGGTAGTATATGTCCAGGTAGGATTGGCATTGGTTGAATTACCCCCATCACCAAAGGCCCATTCTGTTGAGTGTATACCGGCATCACTCTCATCACGAAAGGAAACAATGATGGCATCTCCGGGTTTGATACAGGTAGCTGACCTGGTAAATGAAAATTTTGCTACCGGTTGCGCAATTGATTTGAAAGCAAATGAAATGATCAATAAAGTTAACAGCAAAGAAACCCGATAACATTTAACTGAAAAAGAAGTAGAATATATGTTTGGTATAGGGTTCAATTTTTACAGATAAGGTCTTGTACAAAGATAAAGCAGTGACAACTCATTTTTTGATGAGTTTCATATTTGATGAATATCCTGTCTGGTTCACTTTGGCTTCAACATATGTAAGTCCGGATTTGGTGATGTACCATGTATAATTTAATTTTTTTAATGTGTCATTCCCACTGATGAAATTTGACTCTATGGTCATCAGGATCTGATTGGCTTTCCAGGTTCCCTTAGTGGTAGAGGTTCCTTTTATAGCATCCACTGTTCCATCTTTAAAAAATTGAAACTCATATCCGTCAAACTCGGTTTTTACATCAACGCCGGAAACTGAAAACTGATCAACCACCCAGCGTCCGCTGGTCATCAGGGTGATCACTAAGTCTTCTGCTTGCTGGGTGGCAATTTCCTTGGCCTTTTCACATGAAGAAAATCCAAAAAGTAAAAAAACTGACAGGAAGAGTCTGGTGATTTTTCTGGTATGTTTCATAATAAAAAATTAGACCTAATGAACATATAAAACGTTATTAATCAGGGCATATTGCCTTCCCAACCCCTGTAAATACCACTAAATGCCAACAATTTACGATAGAGAGATACAATTTCCCTTTCCACCCAGCCGGTATCTATCTTTTCCTCTCTTGACAGGAGGAGTTCAAATCGTCCGGTTTTTGCACTCACAACAGATGGAAGGTCTAGCACAGTAAAACCCGATGCATCCGGAGAAGACAGGAACCGATTCATGGCGTTGAGATCAGGAAAAGAGAGAAAATGGACAATTGAAATCTTGTCTTTTTTACCAGGCATCAATGATGCGAGTTTTCTTTTGCTCTGGATCCTCAAAAAATCAAGCTCGGATGGATAGAGTACATCAAAATAATTACTCCAGCTTTTATCAAGTTTTGCCTGAGCCAGCCACTCATAACCCGGATAGGGTTGCATGGCCTGATTCAATGCTTTTCGATATCCAAGGGTATCGGGTGCATAAAAATAAAATTCCCTGATTCCTCGTTGCGTGAATCTACCTGCAAAAACCGCCCCGCATTGCCTTGCGAGCAACTCAACCAACCTGTCTTCTGCATTCAGCAGCTGCTCTAAATCTTCCTGCCTTGGCATACCCTGCTGATCAAGCTGGTTGAGCCTTACACGCATGATGATGACCATGGAATCCTCCAAGATCGGGGCCAGAGATTTCAAGCCCAGATCCACATTAATGGAAACCGGTTTACCATTTAGTGGCACGATATAATTCTCCCAATCATGTTCGATTTTTTGGGAAAAGAGCATCAAGGGTAACCAAAGAGGCAGAAACAAGAAAAATCTGCGCATGTATATTGGGCTATTCGTAAAGTAAAGTAATTTCAATTCCGACAAACCATGAAATAAATGCTGAAAATCAAGGATATAATTAACTTTTTAGAAACAATCGCCCCCCTTGCGCTGCAGGAAGAATATGATAATTCCGGACTGGCCTATGGAGATGCAGAAAGAAACTGTTCGGGGGCTATTGTTGCATTGGATCTTACTCCCGCCGTTATTCATGAGGCCAAAGAAAAAGGCTTCAACCTGATCATTGTTCACCACCCCCCCATTTTCAAAGGGCTGAAGCGGATCATTCCCCAGGATCCCATCTCAGCCATGCTCCTCTCCTGCATCAAGGATGATATTGCCGTATATGCGATTCATACCAATCTCGACAATGTCCTTTCCGGAGTCAATGGTGAAATAGCAGAAAGACTCGGCTTGAAAGAAACCCGGGTATTGAATCCACTGGCTGGCACCCATCGCAAACTGGTCTTTTATGTTCCGGTTGAACATGCCTCCAGAGCAAGAAATGCTCTTTTTGATGTTGGTGCGGGAAAGATTGGCAACTATGACCAATGCAGTTTCAACGATACAGGTGAAGGTACCTTCCGGGCATTGGATGGAGCCAAACCCTTTGTTGGACTACCGGGAGAGCAACATGTGGAAAGGGAGACAAAGGTAGAAATGATGTTTCCTACCCATCTTGAAGCAACGATTATCCGAACGCTGAAAGAAAATCATCCCTATGAAACGGTTGCCTACCATACCCTGAACCTGGAAAATAAGTTTGAAGAGATAGGAGGTGGCCTGATTGGCAAGTTGAAAAGCCCCCTAAATGAGGCAGATTTCCTTCAGCTGGTAAAAAAAGCCTTTCAAACCGGCGCCATTAAACACAGTTCGCTTACTGGAAAACCAATTGAAACCGTAGCCCTTTGCGGAGGATCAGGTAAGTCAATGATTAACAATGCTTTGCAACAAAATGCAGATGTTTTTCTGACCGCCGATCTTGGCTATCATGATTTTTTCATCCCCAACGGAAAAATGCTTTTGGCAGATATTGGCCATTTTGAGAGCGAGCAATTCACTTCTGACCTGATTTTGAGGCGTATAAATGAAAAATTCCCTACCTTTGCACTCCTTAAAACGGGTAACAATACCAATCCTGTCCACTACTTTTTATAATTGATTATGGCAACCGTTAAAGAATACTCAGTCGAAGAAAAACTCACAGCGCTTTACAACCTCCAAAAGATCGAAAGCAAGCTGGATGAGATCGCAATCCTGAAAGGGGAATTGCCCATAGAAGTTCGCGATCTTGAGGACGAAATACATGGTCTAAAGGCAAGAGAAACCAGGATCGAGGAAGAGATCAATGGCATCAACGAGTTCATTGAGCAAAAGAAAGCCGCCATCGTTCAGTCACAGGATCTGATCAAAAAATACGAAAAGCAAAGCGATAACGTAAAGAACAATCGCGAGTACGAAGCCATTACCAAGGAAATTGAAACCCAGACACTGGATCTTAAACTGGCAGAAAGACATATCAAGGATGCAAACGAAGAGATTGCCGACAAAGCAAGAGTCCTTGATGTTGCCAAAAAGAATATCGCAGCCAAGGATGCCAACCTTAAAGTAAAGAAAGGCGAACTCGATAAGATCATTGCCGAAACCGAAAAGGAAGAAACTGCCTGCAGAGCAAATTCCGATAAGGCCCGAGCAGCTGTTGATGCACGTTTACTAGCCTCATTCGACAGGATCAGAAACAATTTCCGTAACGGATTGGCTGTAGTGCCTGTACTCCGTGATGCATGTGGTGGTTGCTATAATGCAATTCCCCCGCAACGTCAGAGTGAGATCCGCCAACACAAAAAGATCATTGTTTGTGAAAACTGCGGAAGGGTGCTGGTTGACGAGGAACTGGCCAACAAATAATCTCCACTTAAGCCAATTTTTTAACTGAGATCCCTCTGATCTCCTCCAACATGCGAACGCATTCTTGTTCGTGTATCCTGGGTATGCCCACCTTGTATACACTGAAAAGCTGAAGTTCCTGTTCCAGGATATTACAATTGAATTTTCGGATAGCTTTCATCACTTCATTGGTGACCGTATAATCAAATTGCAGTTCATACTTGATTTCTACTTGCTTTCTGACAACAGGCGTTAATTGTAGTGCAAGTCCCGCAGCAGATTTATAGGCATTGATCAACCCCGGAACACCAAGCAAGGTTCCGCCAAAATATCTGACCACCACAACTGCAACATTGGTCAATCCCTTGCTGTCAATCTGTCCGAGTATTGGGCGACCTGCAGAACCGGAAGGCTCTCCGGCATCCGATGCACGAAAGATCAACCCATCTCCACCAATTCTGTAAGCAAAGCAATGGTGGGAAGCTTTGGGATGTTCCTTTTTAACCTCAGCGAGAAATAACTTGAAGGAATCTATAGAATCTACAGGCGCTGCAAGGCCAATGAACTTGCTACCCCTGTCGTTGAACTCTGCGCTAGATCTTTGCTCTATGGTCTGAAAATAATTGGGGTCCTGCTGCAACATCGCAGCGAAGGTACATGCTGTTTGGTATTTTCAGGAATATGATCCCCTCCCAGATCTGATGTCGAGCATGATTTATCCTATTTTTGAAGAGATGCAAATACGTGAAGCATACCAGTTGATCAGAAATTCATTAACGCCAGAATACGAAAACCGTGAGGCTTCCACAATGGCCGATATGTTGATGGAGGAAATTACAGGACTAGACAGGTCAGCAAGGCTTGTCCATCACGACAGAGAATTGTCAGAAGTACAGGAATCGGATTTACAGATGGGGATCAAGGAATTGGTTGATGGAAGACCCATCCAATATGTGATCGGACATGCCTGGTTTTGCGGGATGCGGTTTAAAGTGGATGAGAGGGTGCTGATACCAAGACCTGAAACTGAGGAACTCGTTGAACTGATCAAAGAAGTGTACAAGGAGATAAAACCTGAACATGAATATACGATCAGTCTATTGGACATTGGAACCGGCAGCGGTTGCATCCCGATAAGCTTGAAAAAATATTTTCCTGAATGGGAAGTGTGGTCAATGGACAAAAGTGCAGGCGCAATCGAACTGGCAAAACAAAATGCAATGCTGCTGGATGCCGAAGTTCATTTCTCCCAATCTGATATTCTAACAGATGCTAAAGACAAAGAGTGGAATGGCTTTGATATCATCGTGAGCAATCCTCCTTACATCCCTATGACTGAAAGCAAAGAGCTTGCAAGGCATGTATTGGAACACGAACCCCATCTGGCCTTGTTCACCACCAATGGTGAACCGCTGCAGTTTTATCATGCAATTCTTGATTTTGCTGACCTGCATCTGTTAAGGGGCGGCAAACTTTTTTTTGAAACGCATGTACATCATGCTCATGAAGTGGCTGCCATCATGGAGGAGCACGACTTCACTGATGTTATGGTAAAACAAGATATGCAGGGAAAAAACAGAATGGTTTTCGGAACCAGGAGCGGATCTTCACTATGATCATTGCTTCTCAACAGAAAGAACAGTTCTTGCTCCGAGCTCTTTGGCCACACGCATCACACCTACTACCGCTTCAATATCAACAGTCTTATCAGCATTGATCACAATAGTGGGTATCTCTGTCTTTTCTTTGAGTATGATGGGCTGTAGCATTGATTTCAAAGAATCAAACGAAACCGGAGTTGTGCCCACATAAAATTGTTTGTTGGCGTCAATGGAAACTACCACATTTTGCTTTGCTTTTGTATCTCCCTGTGATTTGGGCTGAGAGAGTTTGATCACATTGGGGTTGGCCAGCGTGGAAACAATCAGGAAAAACATCAGCAAAATGAACAAGATATCGTTCAATGCCTCTGTGAATACTTCCGTTTCTCCCCTATTTGACTTCCTGATCTGCATCAACTATTTTTATTGCTTGGATCCTGAATGATATCCAGAAAATCAGTGGCAGCCACTTCCATCTTGTTGGCTGTTTTATCAATCTGCGTATGGAGATAACTATATCCTAAGAAAGAAAGCAGTCCGATGACCAGCCCGGTGATGGACGTTACCAATTTAACATAAAGCCCACCTGCAATCGTATTCAGCACAAACTCTCCAGTTGTATTGATATCAAAAAACAATTGCATGAGTCCTGCGAGGGTGCCCACAAATCCAAAAATGGGAGCTGCTCTGGAGATTACACTCAATACACTCAGGTTGCGTTCCAGATTATACATTTCCAGCCTTGCCACGCTTTCCATGCTTCTTTCTACCGCATCAATGGGTTTCCCTATCCTTTGCACGCCTTTGTCGATGATCCTGGCAACAGGATTATCGGTATTTCTTGTCATGGACCTTGCCGCTGTAGCATTGCCGCTCGCGATATGATCGCGAATGATCCGCATGAAGTTATCGTCGATCTTGCCTGCCTTTCTGATGGCAATGTATCGCTCAAAGAAAAAGAAAAGAGCAAGGATAAAAAGCAATCCGAGAGGGATCATCAATGCTCCACCGGATTGCAGGATATCAAAAAGGTTCATGGCTTTAGACATGGTCAATGCATTTTACGCAACATGAAGTTGCCATTTTTTTTTGTAATATACTGCTAAAGTTATTCCACAGCGGCTTGCTCCCATTCCTTGAGCAATTGAACCAGCACATCAACAGACTTTTCCATATCCTGCACGCTCACAAATTCCTGCTTGGAATGCAATGCCATTTCACCGGTGAAGAGATTGGGACAAGGCAGTCCCATGAAGGAAAGACGCGATCCGTCGGTGCCACCCCTCACCGGCAAACTGATTGGATCAATGCCGCAAGTCTCCATGGCAGTCTGCGCATGGCGGATCATCTCAGGATGTTGATCCAGCACCTCCCTCATATTTCTGTATTGTTCTTTAACAACAAACGAATAACTGCATTGCGGAAAGTGTGATAAAACACTTTTCAGGAGGTCTTCCAGCCTTGCTTCATGTTCTTTAAGTCTGGCTGTATCAAAATCTCTGATGATGAATTTAACTGTGGCCGATTCTGCTCCGCCTTTGATATCTGTGGGATGAACAAACCCTTCTGTTCCTTCCGTCACTTCCGGAGCCCATTCTTCCCTTGGTAAGGCATCCAGAAATGCAGCGGCTAGTTTGATGGCATTGACCATTTTGCCTTTGGCTGAGCCAGGATGAGCAATGACACCTTGAATATTGATCTCAACACCATCAGCAGAAAAGTTTTCAAATTCAAGCGATCCTCT
>JBKCOY010000135.1:0-6664 GCA_046309555.1 Chitinophagia bacterium | reverse complement strand
AGGATATTTGTTGACAAATACACCAATGGGATTACTGCTTCTGCCACAACCGTAAATATTGGTTGTGATCATACGATAGACCCCAGCCAGTTTAGCCATGAAGGTGCTATCAGTACCCTGGACAGGAACATTGTTACTAGTCCAAGCGAATGTATTTCCTGAAGATGTTGAACTACCTACCAGCCTTACTGAGTCTCCTTCACAAAAAGTACTCGACTTTCCATTTGTGGTAATCAGGGAGGAAGGTGAAGGCCTGGTTGTGACTGAAATTGAATCAGAGTAGGCAGAAAAACAATTCTTTGCATCCAGAATCCTTAGCAAATAATGTTCAGTAATGGGAACAACGGAAACCACCGAAGATCCATAAACAGAATTGGTGTTTCTGGTGTTTTGTGTAAACTGAGTTGGAAAGGGACTGGCTGCTTTATACCAAATATATTTGAACGATGGATCAAATGGTTGTGCAGTAAGCACTGTACTATCAATAGCACAAATCACCCCTGTAAAGCCAAATCCATAAGTAAGGTTTGGTTTGGGCGGCAAGGCATTCACCGTTACTGTAACTGAGCTCGTATCCTTACATCCATTTGAGTTGATAGCAACAAGATTATATGTTCCTGCGGTTTTAGCAACGTAAGGTTTGTTGATAAATACAGAATCGGTGCCGCGATACCATTTATATATAACGCTGGGATCAGGTTGAACAACAACTGTATTCAGTGTAACTGAATCACCTTCACAAAAAATATTTTTCCCTGTGGGAAATGTGATGATGGGAGGTAAGGGAGCAGTTAGGATTGTAACAGATTTTGTAGCTGTTGTTGAACATCCATTTTTATCCGTTGCTTTTAATTTAACAGCGTACAACTGTGAGGCGCCATAGCGATGTGTAGGAGCAACCAATCCGGAAAGTGTGCCATCCCCAAAATCCCATGAATACGTAATATTTGATGGATTTGCAGTGATTGTGCTGTTGGTAAAAACAACTTTGTTCCATTCCAGGCAGAATTCAGACCCCGGAGCAAAATCAAAATTTGCAGTTGCTTCAGGGGCTAAAACAGTGAAAGTAGAAACATTGCTTAAGGCGGTATCAGTTCCGTATACAACTTTGAAAGAATATGAAGTCGTTAAGGTAGGGGCAACATTAATAGTGGATGGGTTTCGATCTCCGTTGGACCAGAAATACTGAAAGGGCTTTGCGTCAGTTTCAGCAATGGCATATCCATTGAAACCACTTGGCAGTGTATCCGACATATCTCCCCAATTGGCTAACATGGTATTCAATCCCATTGCAGCATGATTAGCCGGGAATTTGGTTTGAAAGGCATTATCTGGTTCATTGAACAACCAAAATTTGAAGGTCGTATCCAGTGAACGTCCATCGATCCATTTCCAGCCATCAGAAGGTCCGCCTGCTGTTTCCAGCACTGGATCCTGATAAAGTCCAAACCAAAACATTACGTCAACCCTCCCTCTGTAGGGAATCAAGTTATATACTGCGTTGTTTTCATTGAGACTGTCGATTACCCAAAGATCCATGCCATTTGCCTGGGCTGCTGATCTACTATCAGTCCAGCTTCTGGCAATGGTATCCATAAAATAATCTTTGCCTGCATACGTACCTATATACCGGAAAGTACCTTTAAAAACAGTGGCAGTGAAACGAATGCTGTTACCAATACAGGCTGATGTATCCCCCGGGAAAATGGAAACCGAATGCGTTTGACCCTGAGCAAGGCTGAATGAAAGCACCAGAAACAGCAGGGTTAGGCTTCTCATCATTGTTTAGGACGTTCGGTTTATCTGACCTACTCCTTTTGGGAGTCTATTACAAAGGAAAACCATTTAACGGACTTAACACCAATAAATTGTGTTAAAAACGTTAACTTAATTTGGCCATGGCCGCACTGATTCTATCCATTGCTGCTTCAATCTTTTGCATGCTGTTGGCGAAGGAAATTCTGATGCAATCAGGCTCACCAAAAGCACGTCCGGTAACTGTAGAAACATGGGCTGTATTCAAAAGATACATGCAAAGATCATCTGCATCTTTGATTAACTCCTCTCCCACTTTTTTCCCGAAATATGATTTCACCACTGGGAAGACGTAAAATGCTCCGTCAGGTGCTGCAATTTCAAGACCGGGTATGGCATTGATCCTTTCCAGCATCCTTTCACGACGCTTTCCAAATTCAACATTCATGTCCAAACTGGGCTTCATGTCACCAGTGAGGGCCACAATGGCTCCTCGTTGTGTAACTGCATTGGTACCGCTGGTATATTGTCCCTGTAATTTTTCACAGGCCTTCACCACATCTGTATTTGCGGCGATATATCCGAGCCTATAACCCGTCATGGCATACCCTTTGCTAAGACCGTTGATGATGATGATCCTATCTTTTAGGTCATCAAACTGGGCAATGCTTTCATGCTTGCCCACAAAATTGATGTATTCATAAATCTCATCAGAGAGAATAAAAATGCTGGGGTGTTTGCGGAATACCTCTGCCAGGGCTGCCAGTTCTTCTTTTGAATAGACAGATCCACTGGGGTTACAGGGAGAGGAGAACATGAACAGCTTGGTCTGGGGAGTTATGGCAGCTTCCAGTTCCGCCGGTGTAATCTTGTACTTATTTTCAAGGGAGGTCCTCACCAGCTTCACTTTACCCTCAGCCAATTTCACTATTTCTGAATAAGTTACCCAGTAAGGAGTAGGAATCACCACTTCATCACCTTTGTCAACAATGGCCATAACCACATTGGCCAGGCTCTGCTTGGCGCCCGTTGAAACAAGAATATTTTCAGGCTTATATTCCAGATTGTTGTCGCGCTTCAGCTTGGTACATACCGCTTCCCTGAGATCCGGATAACCTGCTACAGGGGTATAATGACTGTAATTGTCATCCACCGCCTTTTTCAGGGCCTGCTTGATATGGTCCGGAGTGTCAAAATCAGGTTCTCCCAGGGAAAGGTCAATGACGTCAATCCCTTTTGCCCTGAGCTCCCGTCCGAGCTTGGCCATTTTCAATGTTTCCGGTTCTGCAAAGAGGTCGAGGCGGGATGAGAGTTTCATGTGCTGAATTTTGCGCAAAATTAGAAAAATCGATCCATAACTTAATGGACTGCAAGGGTAATTTTTGTACCCAAATCCCTATCTTTGCCGCCCTACCAACACAAAACTATATGCAACTGAAAGGATTGGTTCGTTTTTTTGCGATTGCATTGATTCTGATCTCTGTGTATCAGCTACATTTCACATGGGTTGTTCGCAACCATGAGGGAAAACAGGAAGTAAAGGCCAATGCCTTTGTAAAGGCTAATTTCCCTGATGCAGATACTGAAACCAGGGATCTGGAGTTCAACAAGAGATACCGCAGGTTGCTCGACAGCACCCGTGAAACCACAGTAACGTATGGCATTACCGGTGCCATCAGCTACCAGAAAGCCAAGGAACAGGAACTCAACCTGGGTCTTGATCTGCAGGGCGGCATGAGTGTAACCTTAGAGGTAGAGCTGGAAGGCCTGCTCAGGTCTTTGGCCAATAACCCCAAAGATCCCGCGCTGAACAACGCCATTGCGGAAGCAAACAAACAGCGTCAAAGCAGCGATGCAGACTTCATTACCTTGTTTGCAGGTGCTTACAAGCAACAAAATCCAAACGGACGCCTTTCCACAATATTTTCCGGCTCCAGCAGCAAAGCGATCAAAGCTGAAGACAGCGACAATGATGTAGTAGCCAAACTGCAAACCTCTGCCGAGGGCGCGATCAGCAATACTTTCAATGTTTTGCAGAAGCGTATCGACCAGTTTGGAGTGGCTCAGCCCAATATTCAGCTGGACAAAAACAAAGGTATCATCACCGTGGAACTACCCGGAGTAAAAGATGACCCTGAGCGCGTGAGAAAATATCTCCAGGCAACTGCTAACCTGCAGTTCTGGGAAGTATACAACATTGGTGAACTCAATAAATCTTTCACCGATGCTGAAAAAGCACTCCAGGCCCATTTTGCAGGTGTGCAAGAAACAACTGATACAACTACCCAGGAAGCTGCTGCGGCTCCTTCAAAACCCGGAGACACATCCAAAGCAGCTACTATCAGTGAGCTGGTTAAATCATCAGGCACTGCAGTTAAAAAAGATACAGCCAAAGCAGCAACCAAATCATTCTTCACAATCTTCCAACCTATTCCACCCCAACAGGATGCCCAGGGTCGCATGAACTTTGCTCCAAACCTTGGTTTTATTGCAGGAAGGGATACCGCCATTTTCAATGAATACATGGCCATCGAAAGTGTAAGAAGTCAGTTTCCCGGAGATGTGCGTTTTGGTTTTGGTATTCCTGAAGTGAATGAACAGGGTGTAAAAAGTGACATCGTTGCTGTTTATGCACTGAAAACAATTGAAGGATCTGACAAGGCCAAGCTTGAAGGCGATGGTGTGCAGCAAGCCTCACAGGACTACGACGATCGTGGCAGACCTGCCATCAAGATGCAAATGACAAAACAAGGAGAAAGGATTTGGGCAGAAATGACCAATGCCAACGTGGGCAAACCCATTGCCATTGTTTTGGACAACAATGTATATTCTGCGCCAAATGTGATCAACCCGATCACTGGTGGAAATTCTGAAATCAGCGGCAACTTCACGATTGAAGAAGCACAAGATCTTGCCAACATTCTGCAATCTGGTAAACTCCCTGCACCAGCAAAAATTGTTCAGGAGCAGGTTGTAGGACCTACACTGGGTGCCTCAGCTATTGAAGGTGGCAGTATGTCATTTGCCATTTCATTTGTGGTAATCTTTATCCTGATGCTGGTTTATTATAACACCGGTGGATGGGTAGCCAATATCGCCCTGATCCTCAACCTCCTTTTCACAGTGGGTGTATTAAGTGCGCTGGGTGCTACCTTGACTGCAGCAGGTATTGCCGGTCTGGTTCTGACCATCGGCATGGCCGTGGATACCAACGTTATCATTTTTGAAAGAATCAAAGACGAACTAAATTTTGGAAAGAGCTATCAGCTGGCTGTTGCAGAAGGCTACAAGCGTTCAATGGCCCCTGTACTGGATGCCCACATCACTACCTTGCTGACAGCTTGTATTTTGTTCTACTTCGGATTGGGACCTGTATTAGGCTTCGCCACAACACAGATCCTGGGTATCCTGCTTTCGCTTTTCTGCGGAATCCTGATCTCCCGATTGATCACGGATTTCTATACCAACAAGCAAAGACACTTTGAGTATTTCACCAAAGTAAGTCGCAGCGTTTTCAAGAATGCAAACTTCAAATTCATTGAATACAGAAAGGTGGCCTACATCATATCCGTTGTTGTATTGATACTCGGTGTTGCTGCCCTCTTCAATGGATTCGACCAGGGCGTGGAATACAAGGGCGGTCGCAGCTATACCGTGCGTTTTGATAAGCCAACAGAAAATGAAAAGATCAGGGAATCCCTAAAGGCTGTCTTTGGTGAGTCACCTGTATTGAAAACTGTAGGGGATAACAAGACCCTTAATATCACTACTTCACACATGATCGATAACATCAGCAAGAGTGCCGACTCTGCTGTTGAGGCTGATCTTTACAAAGGACTGAAAGAAAGTCTTCCTGCGGGATTATCATATGCTGATTTCCAAAAGAGCTATAAGCAAAGCTCTCAGACAGTGCAGCCTTCGATCTCAGACGACCTGAAGAAAGGTGCGGTGAAAGCTACCATCTTCGCCTTGATCGCGATCTTCTTATATATCTTCCTGCGTTTTCGCGACTGGAGGTATTCTATGGGTACGATCATCGCCTTGTTGCATGATGTGTTCGTTACACTGGCAGTATTCTCCTTCCTGCGTGGCGTCGTTCCATTCCCGCTGGAAATCGATCAGCACTTCATCGCTGCGGTACTGACCGTTATCGGTTTCTCAATGAATGATACGGTGATTGTATTCGACAGGATACGTGAATATGCTTCAAAGCTGAAGGGTGAAAAGAAAGACACCATCATCAACAGAGCCATCAATGATACCCTGAGCAGAACCATCATGACTTCTCTTACGGTATTCCTGACCATCCTGATCCTCTTCATCTTTGGTGGTGAAGTGACACGCGGTTTCGCTTTCGCGATGCTGATCGGTGTGATCACTGGTACTTACTCTTCTATCTTCGTAGCAGCTCCTGTACTGGTTGACATGGCAAAAGACAAGCCATTGGGAAGTGCAGATGGGGGGAAGAAATAGGTTCTGGGAATTAGAAATTAAACTTTTAGATTTTAATAGAAGAAGGCTGGATAACTCCAGCCTTTCTTTATTTTGACGTTTTATTCTATCCCATCTCCCATCTTCTAGTTCCTAACTCCTAAACTGCAAATGAAGTCCCGCACCCACAGGTAGAAGACGCATTAGGATTGTTGAATACAAATCCCCTGGCATCCAACCCTGTTTTCCAATCAATCTCCATACCGAATAGATAAAGTCCATGTGCAGGATCAATTAAACAGGGAATGCCTTCGATATCATAAACCTCATCACGCTCCTGGCGATTATCCAGCTCCAGGATATAACTCATCCCCGAACAACCTCCACCCTTTACCCCGATGCGCAGCATTTTGCCATCAGCATTGGCTTCGCCACCAAACAAACGCTTCAACTCAACCTGGGCTGTTTCCGTAAACCT
>JBKCOY010000134.1:0-5163 GCA_046309555.1 Chitinophagia bacterium | reverse complement strand
CCCGACTGATTCCCAATTGCCTGCTGCTGCACATCACTGGCTGCCCTGGCCAGCAAAAGCTGACAACTGCCTTCGCCGGGTGAAACCAAAACCCAACGCTTGGTTTCGGATAATACTTCATCATGGACAAGATCAAAACCCAAGACCGTTGTGTAATATTGGATGGCCTTGTCGTAATCATCAACAACAATGGCGATATGTGCAAGTTTCTTCATGATGGAATTTTCAGGATCACTTATCCCTGGTAAGATCAGTCAATACTTTTTCAATGATGGGCATGGTATCCGGACCAATGCTCATGCCGGTAAGATATTCGCTGTGTGGAATCGTATTGCCTTTATTAAAATAAATGGGCTTGAGAATATAGCCAAGCGCATCCATCGCTAAACCCATTACAAAAACGGGACCTTTTCTGTCGGCCAGTTTGCGGGAGATCAAACCCAGTGCAGGTGAAGTCTCTCCGGGATGGGTAACAAAACTGATGTTGCCGATATTGAAAAATGCAATCTCTGATTGTACAGAGTCAGCAAACTTTCTTTTGATAGTGCCCATACCCGAAAGGGCTTTGAAGGTATTGTTCTGAACAGGAAATTTTACTTGCGCACTTTTATATTGCAAAGCACTTTGTTGCAATGTCTTTGATCCCTTGAGCTGATCAAAAACATAAGCGCCTAAAGATCCTCCATACCGCATCGCATTCTCATAAGAAGAGGGAACATCTTCCGGCTGCACCCATCCGCCGATAGCGCCCTGCAGAAATATATTTACACCTCCATGCGCAGAATCAGCATAGCGATAATATCCGCCAACATAATCCGAACTGGCCGCTGTAGCAAAATCATCGAGTATGGTGGGGTGACAGGCAAAGTTGACGACCATGGCTACATTTCTGTTTTGATCATCGGTCATCTTAACAATCGAAACCGTTCGGTCCAATAAATCCGGCTCTGAAATATTCTTTACCCAATCCTCACCAAAACTTCCAGTTGCAAATTTTACTTTCACAGGTATTCTGTTCTTCCATGCTGCAACGACTGCTGTTGCTGCTCGCTCAACGATAAGATCCATGTGCTTGTCCACCACCCCACTCTGCTGAAAATTTTTGCCCCAGATGCCTACCACATCCGGACCCGCATGGGTATGGGTGGAGGAACTGACAATATGATCTACCGGGAAATTTGGCACCATCGTCTTCACCTTTGCCCTGATCCTTTGCAATTCGGGATACATGAGTCCAATACAATCAAAACTGACAATAGCAATAGCTGTCTTTGCATCCTCCACCACAACAGCCTTGGCATACAAATTGTCGTGCACATCAACAAAGGGTCTGTTGGGTTTACCACCTGCAAAATAGAGGCTGTCCTTCTCCGGATTGATGAGCTCTTGTGATGCCCCTGCTTTCAATTGTTGCGCATGGCTTGTTGCACTGAAACAACAAAGTAATGAGATCAGTAAAAATATTTTGCTCATCTGCTCTTGCTTAATATAAAAGCAACATAATTATTCTGCTTCCTTCAAAGGATCCTGCTCAACAAAAGGCTGTCGGTAAATGCGCTTACCCGTGGCCTTGTAAATGGCATTGGCCACTGCACCTCCTGTCGGTGGTAAAGCAGGTTCACCCAGACCGGTAGGATCTTTACCGTTGTCGACAAAATGCGCCTCTACTTCAGGAATGCCCTTCATGCGGATATGGCGATACACATCAAAATTCTTCTGCTCGGGTTCTCCATTGTTGAAACTGAGCTTGCCATACATGGCATGACCCATGCCATCGAGAATTCCTCCCATGACCTGTTGCTCTGCACCGGAGAGATTCACCACCACACCACAATCAGAAACTGCTGTGATCTTCTTCACCTTGGGCTTGCCTCCTTCCATGACCACATCACATACCTGTCCCACGTAGGAAGCATGCGAGAAATACACACTGAATCCCTGCGCCACGCCGGGCTTCTTGCCCCACTGTGATTTCTCAGCTGCCATTTTGATCACATTTTCCATGCGATCAATATCATAACGAATCGGACCAGCAGGTTTCGTTCTGGCTTTCTGCAACAGTTCCAATCTCATCTGCACCGGATCTTTGCCCATGGCCTCAGACACCTCATCCAGGAAAGCCTGTTCAGCATAAGCCAGGAAGTTGGTCACGGGTGCACGCCAGGCACCAGTGGTGATCGGCGATTGATGATCGATGGATTCAATCAATAAATTATCGACAGACCCTGAAGGAAAATTGTGCTCACGCGTGGAATTGCCCACATTGATACCCACTCCCCTCAATTTATATCCGATCAGATTCTTGTTCGCATCCAAAGCTGCTTCGAATCTATAGCGCACAGCAGGTCGATAGCTGCCGCCACCCATGTCGTCCTCTCTTGTCCAGATCAGCTTAACAGGCTTCTTGACGATCGAAGAAACTTCTGCAGCCTCTACCACATAATCAAACTTCAATCGTCTCCCGAATCCACCCCCCAGTCTGGTGATCTCCACTGTGATCTTGTCTTCAGGGACTTTCAACAGATCAGAAACAGCCTTTCTTGCAGAACCCGGTGTTTGTGTAGGTCCTACCAACTCCACACCATCTGGCCTAACATGAGCAAAGAAGTTCATGGGTTCGATGGGGTTGTGTGGAATGAAAGGACACTCATATTCTCTTGCAATCACTTTGGCTGCTGAACTGAAGGCTGCATCCACATCGCCTTCCTTGCGGTTGACTTTGGTTTTTCCGTCTTTCATCGACTGTGTAAAGAGCGCATCATGGTCAGATGAACTTTCCAGCGTTCCTTTCTCAGGTTCATACGCAACAACCAAAGCCTTCCTGGCTTTCATTACCGCCCAGGTGGAAGTACCCACCACGGCAACATTATTTTTGAAAGTAATGACATCGGTAACACCTGGCATGGCCTTGGCGGCTTTGTCGTTCACCGATTGGATTTTTGAACCAAATGCAGGCGGGCGTTGGATCACCGCGTAGACCATTCCATCACGATAAAAGTCGAGTCCGAATAGCGCCTTACCAGTAGCAATATTTTTATTTTCTACATTCCTGATCCGCTTGCCGATGAATTTGAATTGCTTCGGATCCTTCAAGGCTACATCGGTCGGAACAGTTAGCTTAGACGCAGCCTCCACCAATTCACCATATCCCGCTTTCTTTCCGCTGGCCTTGTGCAACACAAACCCATTTTCAGTACTGCATTCAGCAGCAGGCACACTCCACTGAGCTGCAGCAGCAACAATCAACATTTGTCGTGCTGTTGCACCTGCGGTGCGCAGTCTTTTCCAGGAATGTGGAACAGCGCCACTGCCACCTGTCAATTGCCTGTCGAACTTTGAGTTGTCCAATGGCGCCTGCACCACCACCACTTTGTTCCAATCTGCATCCAGCTCATCCGCCACAATCATCGGGAAGGAGGTCTTGATGTTTTGTCCCAGTTCAGGATTGGGCGATGCTATGGTTACAACACCATCTGCTGCAATTGAGAGATAACTGTTGAAGCGATGCATGACGCCATCAATGACCTGTCCGTTAACCGGACCGGCTGTAGCATCTTCAAATAAGGTGAAACCCAGGAGGAGTCCGCCTCCGGTGATGGATACCTTTTTCAAGAAGTCCCTTCTTTCCTCGTGCAAAACTTGTTCCATGGTCATTTCGTTTTTTGGCTTGCTACAATTACGGCTTCGCGAATGCGGTGATAGGCAGCACATCTGCAAAGATTGCCGGTGAGTGCGGTTTCCACCTGCTCGGGAGTAGGTTTGGGATTTTTCTTCAGCAATGCTGCTGCGGTCATGATCTGTCCGGCCTGGCAATAACCACACTGGGGCACATCCACCTCATCCCAAGCCTGTTGCAACGGATGATCTCCTTTCTCGGAGAGACCTTCAATGGTGGTAACCTTGGCGGTTCCTACAGAAGAGATAGGGGTTAAACAAGCTCTCGTTGCTGCTCCATTGAGATGAATGGTGCATGCGCCGCAGGAGCCGATGCCGCATCCGAATTTTGTTCCTACCAACCTGAGGTTGTCGCGCAAAACCCAGAGCAGAGGCGTATCTGCCGCCACATCCACTTTCTGTGGCTTACCATTGACATTGATCGTATATACCGGCATTGCTTTTTCTTTTCAAGTTAAACATTCAGTAAACAGAAGCAGTTCATTGTTTAAGGAAAACTTTTGAATAATTGATCTTTAGTGCATCCATGTGGGGCAGATGCGCTTCCAGTCGCTTTTTGAAAGCCGGATAATCCTTGGGGGCCTTTGGCGACCATGCCACTTCCGACAAAGCCAGTGCCCTGGGATAGGTCATGTACTCAGCATATTGAATATTGCTGATGTATTCGGTCCATACATTGGCCTGAATGCCCACCACATGTTTGGCTTCTTCTGCTGTAAGTTCAGGAAGATCGGGTTCGAAGGAATAGGATTTAGATAAGGGGAGATTACCGCCTATGGCGAGGGGTTCCGTTTTGGAATCTCCCTGATAGTAATCGAGATAGAAGAAGCTGTTGGGCGACATCACCACATCATGATTTTGTTTAGCAGCTTCAACGCCACCCTTTACACCGCGCCAAGACATCACCATGGCATTGGGAGATAATCCACCTTCAAGGATCTCATCCCAACCCAGCAATTTCTTTCCTTTTGAAGTAACGAACTTATCGATCCTGCGTATGAAATAACTCTGTAGTTCATGCTCATCCTTCAACCCCAGCTTTTTGATCAGGTTCTGACAAAAATGACTTTCTTTCCACTGTGTCTTCGGACACTCATCACCACCAATGTGAATGTATTGACCGGGGAACAAAGCCATCACTTCTGTCAGCACATCCTCAAGAAAAGCAAAAGTCTCTTCGCGCGGCGCCAGCACATCTTCTGATATGCCCCAGCGTGTTGCCACCTGATAGATTTTATCCTGATTGCTTCCGAATTGAGGATAGGCAGCCAGCACAGCCTGCGAGTGACCGGGCATTTCAATTTCAGGAATCACATCAATATACTTGCTGGTTGCATAAGCTACCACTTCACGGATCTGATCTTGTGTATAATAACCACCGTAAGGTTTGCCATCATATTTCTTATCACGGTAATGACCCAGCATGGTTTCTTTTCTGATGGAAGAAACCTGTGTGAGGAGTGGATATTTTTTGATCTCGATCCTCCA
>JBKCOY010000133.1:0-5198 GCA_046309555.1 Chitinophagia bacterium | reverse complement strand
TTGGTTCCGGCTGCCTGCCATAAACTCCCGCTTAATCTGCTAAGCTGATAAGCAGACCATACGTGTCCGGCTTTATCCATTTGCTGCCACTCCTTCCAGTCATTGTAAAAATGAAAGCTTTCTTTGGGATAATTTGCATACCAGGCTTTGTTGAGCGTGTAAAACGAACCAGCCCAAAAACCAGCCTGAACACTGCCCAATAGCCATTTATTTCTAGCATTAGCGTTAATACTACTGTCTTGTCCGCTTACCTCATGATTTTTCATGAGCAAACCCACCAAAACCAAGAACTTCAAAAACTTCAACGCTCTCATTTGCTAAATGATAATTGGTGAAGTTAGTGGCAAATTTGACTTCCTTCAGTAAGTTTGTAAAAATTATTGTTTTATGGAACCTATGATCCGGGAAAGAGTGGAACAATGGCTGAATGGGAATTACGATCAAAAAACTAAAGAGGAGATCAATCAACTTGCGGACAACGATCCCTCAGAGCTTGCAGATGCTTTTTACAAAGATCTTGAATTTGGTACCGGTGGCTTGAGGGGAATCATGGGTGTAGGTACCAATCGAATCAATCAATATACGATTGGCATGGCCACTCAAGGCTTTGCAAACTATTTGATTGCTTCATTCCCATCACAGCAATTGCGGATAGCTATTGCTCATGACAGCAGAAACAACAGCCGTAAGTTTGCAGAAATAACCGCCAATGTAATGGCGGCAAACGGAATTCAGGTTTTTCTTTTTGATTCTTTGAGGCCAACACCGGAGCTATCGTTTACCATCAGACACCTTCAGTGTCATGGTGGTGTGGTTTGCACTGCTTCACACAATCCCAGAGAATACAATGGCTACAAAGCCTATTTCAACGATGGTGGACAACTCGTGCCGCCTCATGATAAGAACGTAATAAAGGAAGTACAAAAAATTGCAAGTGTAGACGATGTAAAATGGACAGGAGGGGAGCATAATATTCATCTGGTCGGTCCTGAGCTCGACATCGCTTATATTGACATGGTTAAAGGTTTGAGCGTCTATCCAGATGTCATCAAGAAGCAGCATGATCTGAAAATAGTATATACACCCATTCATGGAA
Organism: Chitinophagia bacterium; assembly: GCA_046309555.1. Taxonomy (GTDB): domain Bacteria; phylum Bacteroidota; class Bacteroidia; order Chitinophagales; family Chitinophagaceae; genus Pollutibacter. Next base: position 4,102 of record JBKCOY010000133.1, on the reverse strand, counting down.
CGGGTATCAAATTGGTACCTGCTGTTCTGGAATCCTTTGGTTTCACCAATCTTGAACTTGTTGAGGAACAGATCAATCCGGATGGCAATTTCCCTACTGTGGTATATCCTAATCCGGAAGAAAGTGAAGCGATGAGTCTTGGTTTGAAAAAGGCAGCATCAATAGACGCAGACATTCTTTTGGGCACTGATCCTGACGCAGATAGGGTAGGGATTGGCGTAAAAGACAATCATGGAAACTGGGTATTGCTGAACGGTAATCAAACCGCAGTATTAGCTTTTAACTATTTGATTGAGGCCAGAAAGAAAAAAGGACTTTCAAGACCCAATGACATGGTGGTAAAAACCATTGTTACTACTGATCTGATCGATATTATTGCTGCAAATAATGATATCAAATGTTATAATGTTCTGACGGGATTCAAATGGATTGCCGAGTTGATCAAAGAAAAGGAGGAAACTGAAAACTATGTCATTGGTGGTGAAGAATCCTATGGGTTGATGATTGGCGATCAGCTTCGGGATAAGGATGCTGTCAGCGCGGTTGCTTTGCTTTGTGAAATGGCTGCATATGAAAAAGATAGGGGCAAAAGTCTTTTCAGCAAACTCATCGAAATCTATCATGAGTATGGCATTTTCAGAGAACACCTGATCTCCATTACCAAGAAGGGCAGGGATGGGCAGCAGCAAATTGCTGACATGATGGAGCAATACCGAAACCATCCGCCTAAAACACTTGCGGGAATTGAAGTAACGGGATTGTATGATTATGAAAAGAAAGAAGCAAGAGATCTGTCCAATGGTCAGATATGTTCAATTGATCTGCCCAAGAGCAATGTCTTACAGTTTGTTTTAAAAGATGGCAGTAAGGTGAGTGCCAGGCCCTCCGGTACCGAACCGAAAATCAAGTTTTATTTCAGTGTTCAGGGCAAGCTTGAAAATCCTGAAGAATTTGACAGTACATATGCCGATCTGGGTAATAAGATTGAATCAATCATAAAAGATCTAGGTTTGCAATAACCGGATAACCATTTCTACATGAGGGCTACAAGAGACGAATTTGTGCACAAGGGAATGAGAAAGCAGTTGGTGGATCAGATCCGGGAAAAGGGAATAACGGATGAAAGAGTTTTGGCAGCATTGCTGAATGTTCCCAGACATTTTTTTCTGGATTCAGCATTTGAAAAGCAGGCTTATGAGGATCGTGCGTTTCCTATAGGCGAAGATCAGACCATATCACAGCCCTACACCGTGGCTTATCAAACCCAGTTGCTTGATGTAAAACCCTTTCAGAAAATACTGGAAGTAGGAACCGGAAGCGCCTATCAGGCTTCCGTTCTGGCAGAACTGAAGGCAAAAGTGTATACCATTGAACGACAAAAAAAATTATTTGATGCCAATAAGGAATTTCTTTTTCTTCAACAGTATCCAACATTAAACATGTTTTTTGGAGATGGGTTTGAAGGATTGCCTACTTATGCTCCTTTCGATAAGATATTGATCACTGCAGCGGCACCCTATGTTCCTGAAAAATTGCTCAAACAACTGAAACCTGGCGGCATAATGGTCCTGCCACTTGATGAAGGTGAAAATCAGCGCATGCATAGAATAAGGAAAGAAACGGATGGCTCAATTACTGATGAAAAATTCGATCAATTTTCTTTTGTACCGATGCTCGTTGGCAAGAGAAATTAAAAAAGCCGCTTCTTTGGAAGCGGCTTTTAATGTTACTGTTGAATTTGCATTCCTTCATTCATACCATCCATTCCACTTCTCGTATTTTTCCTTTTAAACAAGGAAGCATCAACTTTACCGAACCTGTAATTGAAGTTCAGTCGGAATACCTGCCAATCTCTTCTTCTGGAATTGGTCTGTGTGAAATATTGAGATTCAGAGTATGATCCAAAAACTTTGGTCTTGAACATGTCATTCATACTGAGTGTCAGACTGCCTCTCTTTTCTTTGAGGAAGTCCTTTTTCAGTGCAAATTCAAAGCCATAATTGGGGTTGATGTAGCCCTGTGCAGTGGTCTGAACAAAACCACCCCAGCCACCGCCACCGCCGCCACTTCCGCCTCTTCCACCACCACCACCAGAACCTCCCCAGCCGCCTCCACCACCGCCTTGTGGCAGAATGGATTTACTCCTGTAATCACCAGAAAGCTGCAGTGAGAAGTTTGATGGCAATTTGATGTTGGCGTTCATTTTCGCAAAAAAGCTCCAGAGTGAATTGTTCAGGTCAACCTGAAGATTACTGCTGTTGATGCTTGAGTTATACAAGTTGAAGTTCGTGGTCAGCTCAAGCCATTTTGCTACAGGATTTCTGGTGGTCAATTCAAGTCCATAAGCCTGACTGCTATTGGCATTGATATACGTGTTGATCAGAATGTCTTTTCCGGGAATACTGCTAGCTTCTTTAGACTGATATCGAGTGATCAGGTTATCAGTTTTTTTGAAATATCCTGAGATCAATACACTGTGATTGCCTTTGAATGATTTTTGATAATTCATTTCAATGGAATTGGTAAATTCCGGGATCAGTGCTGGATTCCCCTTACTGATATTCAATGAATCGGTATAATCCACAAAAGGAAGGATCTGGAAAAAATTGGGCCTGTTGATCTTTCTTGCGAAGCTGAACTGAATGTCTTGTGTTTCATCGATCTGATGGGTGAAGTTCAGACTTGGAAACAGACTGAGCGGATAACTGTTGCCAAAAGAATTACCGTTGGTGAGCAAAGTGCCTGTATATTTTGAACTTTCAATTCTTAAGCCAAGCTGATAGTTCGTTTTCTTACCGATTACATTAGAATATGTTCCGTAAGCTGCAAATACTTTATCATTGAACTTATAGTTGGCATTGATTGCTGTAATTGGTATGTATTGGTTCAGGATCCAGCTGTATATGTAATTCAGATTTTCACTTTGAAAATCTCTCACAGCAACCCTTGCCCCTAATTCCATTTTTGCTTTCTCGCCCAGAGGGTTTGTATAGTCGGTTTGAAATGTATAAAAAGAATTTCCGCCTTTGCCTGCCTGTGTTTGATCGATCAGATTTCCTTTTGGATTCTTTACCAGGTCATAATATTGGGTTTTAAATCCACCATCATTCCTGTTTTTGCTGTCATTATAATTAAAGTCTGCAGTCAGTTCCATCCCTTTTTTACTAAATAGATGTTTGAAACCCAGCGCAGCTCCAAAATTGTTGAAATTGAATTTGGTATCAGTGTTTCTTTCAGAAAGAATCGATTTTACACCTGTGCTGTAAAGTGTATCGGTTTGAATGGTGAGTTTGTCGGCACTTCCCATTCTTCCCTGCACATAGCTCCCGGAAACAGTGAGCGTATTTCTGTTGTCGATAAAATAATCAAGACCGGCTCTGTTGAAATTAAAAAATCCTCCACCGATGGGATTGTTGTTTTGGGTATAGCGAATAGCGGGAGTGGTAAAAAACTCATCGCGAACTGATTCGCCAACACCAATGGATTTTCTTTCATTGTACATGGAACTGACAAAGAAATTGACTTTATCCTGTTTTACATTGATGTCACCACCAAGATTAATCTTAGCCCTTGAATCAATGCCAGTCCTTAAATTACCATTGTACCCTGCCTTCCTGTTCTTTTTGAGGATAATGTTGATGATGCCAGACATACCGCCAGATGCATCAAATTTTGCTGATGGATTGGTGATCAGTTCAACAGTTTGAATGGCATCAGAGGGAATTTGGTCAAGGCTAAGGTTGGTTGGGCGGCCATCAATAAAGATCGTAGGGGAGGCATTTCTTAGGCTAACATTTCCATCAATATCAACATCAACTCCCGGAATATTTTTCATCAATTCTGATGCAGTTTGTCCTGTGGAGACAATATTTCTTTCAACGTTAAAAATCTTTCTGTCAACCCCCATTTGCATGAAAGGTTTTGTGCCAACAATCTTCACTTCTTCCAATTGCTTTGCATCTACCTCAAGTTTTATGTTACCGAGATCAACATCTGCATTGCTCATCAATTTTGAAAAATCCGTACCTCCTTCAAATTTGACTGGTTTCGTCAGCGTAAGATACCCAATGGCAGTAATCTTTAATGTTAGCTGGCCTCTGAG
>JBKCOY010000132.1:0-7162 GCA_046309555.1 Chitinophagia bacterium | reverse complement strand
CCTACGAACAGTCAGTATATCATCAATGGTAACGATGGTGGTGTGGTGTTGTCATATAATGGCGGGGCTAAGTGGAAGAATTTCTTCCGTAAGATTCCCACCACTCAGTTTTACAACATCACCTACGACATGAAGCAGCCTTACAATATTGTGGGTTCAGTGCAGGATGAGGGAAGTTTCATGGGCAGCATCAAAAATACATTTGGCAAAAAGCCGGAAGGCATCATGGCCTGGGATGATGCGCCTGGAGGTGAAGGAACCATCATCGCAATGGATCCTAAAGATGCTGACATCATGTATGCCAGTACTTTTTATGGCAGGCTGACCAAAAGTGATCTGCGTATGCCAAAAACCGAGTGGGGAAATAAGCCTCATCCTGATTCGGTTCGCACACGCGACATCTACCCCAAGAAAGCCAATGATGAGGAAGTTCATCGTGGTGAATGGCTCGCGTATACCTTGATTTCTCCGCATGATAATAAAACCATCTATCACGGGTTTCAGTATTTGTTTGAGTCTAATGATGGCGGGAATACCTGGAAGCGAATCAGTGATGATCTGACGTATAATGATAAAACCCGCATGGGGAGAACACCTTATGCGATCAACCACCAGGCCATCACAGCCATTGATGAATCGCCTTTGAAGAAAGGTTTGCTGTATGCCGGCACTGATGATGGAAGGGTTTGGAGAAAATCATCTGCTGATGGAAAATTCGAGAACATCATGAATGGTATTCCACAGAATGCGCATGTTTCAAGACTGGTAGCGTCTGCATTCAAAGAGGGACGTGTGTATCTTACCTTGAGCAACAGGAGAGAGGATGACGACAAGCCCTATATCTATGTTTCTGAAGATAAGGGTACAACATGGAAAAATATTGCAGCCAATCTTCCTGCCTCGCCGGTAAATGTGATCCGCGAGGACAACAAGAATCCCAACATTCTTTATTGCGGAACAGATATGGGCATTTATGTCAGCACTGATCGTGGGGTAAGCTGGAAGTCGCTGCAGGCCAATCTTCCATCAACGGTGTCGGTGAATGATCTGTTCATCCATCCACGCGACAGGAATCTCGTCATTGCTACTTACGGCAGAGGGGTTTATGTCATGGAGGATATCAGCGCAATAAAATAAGGATCAGTCCTTCATCCTTATCACACTGTTTGTAACCTTGAAGATCTCAAAGGTCTTGAAGTCTTGTGGTGCTGACAATCCTTCGCCATACATGATCATATCGGGCGTATGGATGCGAACGGGTTTTTGTGTATGGAATTTACCGAGGGCCTGATCCCATGTTAGTTCCTTGCAAAAAAGAGTATCTCCCTTGGTGTTGTAAACCTTGATGCTGTCGCTCAGAAAAATAAAATTTCGGGATTCATAGTAAGTGGCAAACCCAGCATCCAGCCTGCTTTCTATCTGTAAGGTAGAGTCATAGAAATCTACATGAAGTGTCTTGGGGAGTTCTACCCTTGAGCTGGTGTCTTGATATCTCAGCATGAGGGGGGCTGTCAATTTTGCTTTCATTTTCCCGCCTTGGCTCATGAAACTCTCAATGTTGATGGCTTCATCAACGCCCAGTTTTTTATTAAAAAGAGCACTGACTTGTTTTTCGTCATTCTCACAGGAAAGAATGATGATGGGAACAAGCAATATGTACCAGTTCCTTTTCACGGAACAATTCTTATTGGTATTTGGGTTTGTTGAACCAGATATCGCTCAGGTTGAGACCTAATGATAAGCGGAAAATATTTTCACGGATATCATTGGCTTTGTTACCACGTGTACCAATCTCAAAGGCAGTATTGATGATTGTATATTGGTTGGTATATACGTTTCTTCTGACAGGCAGGGCAAAACCAAAGCTGAAGATACTTTGTGGTACAGTTTTACCGGGGTTAAGAATTTCAGGACCAAATGAAGCGCCTAAGCGGTAGGCCACACGCTTCCAGTAATTTTCTGATTTGAAGTCGGGAATGACTTGTCCGCCCACTCGCATCGTCCAGTTGTTATTCAGCTTGTCAGGTGTACCAAAATAGCGGTAAGATGCCCAATTTGCCATGCCGATCTCTGCACCAATCTGCCATTGGTTTTCATGTTCTACAATGAAACCCGCACCCCAGGATGAGGGGTATAAAATGGTTCCTTTTTGATCCTGACCGGTGTAGATACTGTCTAAAGTGACAAAGCCTGCATTTGGGTTGTATTCAACGGTTTGTCTGGAAAGATTTCTGGTTGCATTCATCTTTGTCTCCAGGTTTCCATGGGCACCCAGTTTCAAGGTTGTTTTCTCACTCAGCTTGATCTTGTATTGAATACCTGCATTGAAAAAAAGACCTCCAAATCTTGTGGTATCAGTAGAGTTGGTGGATTTATAAGCGAGGGTATCGTTGATAAAAGTTAGTTGCGAACTATATTCCTTGTTCCCGAACATGTATCCTACATTGAATCCGATATTCAGGCGTTTGGTGCCATAAGCCATTCCGGTGAAGGCCTGATAGGTTCCGCCATTGCCAACATACTGGTATCTGGCACTGTCAATGTTGGCCAGGCGTGTGCGATAAACGATGTCATAATTGATTCTGGTCAATGGTCTCAGTCCAATGGCCATTCCCCAATTTCTTTTTTTAGAAAGGGGAAGTCCAAGCTGCATATAGGAGGGAATAAGGTAGGAGGAATTGAATTTTCTGGGTGGGTTCAAGGCCCTGAGTGTTCTGGAGTTGTAATCAAGTCCGATATCCAGCGATGTGATCTTCAATTCGGCATAGGAAGCCGGATTGGTGAAATTGACGGTGGAGTAATCGCCGAAGGCAGTTGCAATGCCCCCCATGCTTCTGTTCAGGATATTCTGAGCAGGTGTTAGGTCTCCCAATCCATAGCGGGAATACGGAGAGTTCTCCTGGGCTTGGGTTTCAGAGGATGCAAGCGTAAGCATCAACATCATCAAAATGGCTGAAAAACAATTAGTTATTGGTCTCACTGATCGCATACAATCCTTTGTAAAGTAAGTCGGGGTCTGCAAATATCCTGTTTTTCATCAGTCGGGCAAAATAGGTGCAATCCCCCCCGGTTAAAACCACGTTAAAGTTCCGGTATTTTTGTCGGTATTCCTCCACTATTCCTTCTATCTCTTTGGTCATCCCCATGATCACCCCGCTCAGGATATTGGTTTTGGTATCATAACCGATGAGGGGAAATTCCCATTCTTTTTCCACCAGGGGAAGCAGGGCGGTATAATCGCGCAACGATTTGAGGCGCATTTCCATCCCTGGAGAGATGCCACCCCCCAGGAATTGATGATATTTGTTGATGAAATTATAGGTGATGCAGCTACCCAGGCCGATCACCAGGTTATGCTGTTCGGGGTGGAAATAGACCATCGCTGCTGCCAGTGCCAGTCTGTCGGCCCCCATGGTCTCGGGTTTTCCTACCGCCACAGTAAAATTCAGTCTTGAAAGATGATTCAGTCGATGAAACTTGGTGTTTTGCATCAGCAGTTCTTCCAACCGGGGGTCGTGGTGCACAACGGAAGAGAGGATGGATTTTTCCGGATGAAATTTGGTGATCAGTTCAGTTGTTTTGTCAATGCCATCGTTCTCCAGCACTTCCGTATGTATGATCTTGCCATCATCAAAAAGTGCTGCCTTCATTCGGGTATTGCCAAGATCGAGGCAAAGCGTTCTCATGCCATTGCGTTTTCACAAAGGTGGGGTAAATCGGCATAATGCGGTAATTTTACTGCCGGCATGATGGAAACGATCATTCAGGAGGCTTTGGGCGGAAACAAAAAGAGTTTGGCAAGATGTATATCCTTGCTTGAAAACGATGTTGCCGGAACAGATGATTTGATTGGCATCAGCAACAGCAGCTCACAAGTTCCTGTTATCGGCATCACCGGACCGCCCGGCGCTGGAAAGAGCAGTCTGGTGGACGCCATGCTTGAGGTATTCGATCAACAAAAGAAAAAAGTTGCTGTTGTTTGTATCGATCCCTCTTCTCCCTTTCATACTGGAGCACTGCTGGGCGACAGGATCAGGATGAACCGCTGGCATGATCATCCTTCCTTTTTTATCCGTTCTCTTTCCAGCAGGGGCACTACTGGCGGACTTCATCCCAGGATCAAGGAGATTACAGGATTCCTGAAGCAGTGTCCATTTGACCTTGTGTTGCTGGAAACGGTGGGCGTGGGACAATCGGAAGTGGATGTGGCGAGGATGGCAGATCTCAAAGTGTTGGTGCTGGTACCGGAAGCGGGGGATGAGATTCAGTTCATGAAATCAGGATTGATGGAAGTGGCGGATATTTTTGTGGTGAACAAATCAGACCGGCCCGGTGCAGAATTGTTTGCGAAGCGGCTGAGGGGAATGGCAGGGAATCGTTCGGTATTGCTCACTTCAGCGGCAAATCGAACAGGGATTGAAACATTGGTTGAACAAATTACAAATCATAAAAAATAAAAAACAAAGCAGATGGAAGACATGATCGCAAACGAAGGATTTCCCAAGGCAGCCAAGGCTGAACCTTGTTGTGTAAAAGTAGAAGCAGGCAAAACGTATGCCTGGTGTACGTGCGGACTCAGTGAGAAGCAACCTTTTTGTGATGGCAAACACAAAAAAATTGAAGGCAATCCCTATGCTAGCCTGAAGGTGACTTTTGAAGAAGAGAAAGAGGTATGGCTTTGTCAGTGTAAACAAACCAAAACCCCTCCGTTCTGTGATGGCAGTCATCGTCAGCTAAGTGAGTAGTCTTGAAGAATCGATTGTTATATATCCTTTTGTATGGCATCTCGCGGATACCCTTGAGAGGGTTACATCTGCTGAGCGATGTGATTGCTTTTGTTGTTTATCACTGGATTGGTTATCGCAAGCAGGTGGTTCTCTCAAATCTGGCTATTGCCTTTCCGGAAAAAACGCCGGGAGAGAGAATCGCCATTGCAAAGGCTTTCTACCGAAACTTTACAGATGCCATGCTGGAATCAATCAAGCTGATCAGTGCCGATGATAAGTTGATCGATAGCATGTTTGTAATTTCGCCTGAGTTTGTAAAAGTATTTCAGGGTACTGATAAGAATATTCAGATCCATGCCATGCACAACTTCAATTGGGAGATTGTGAACCTGGGTATTTCAAAGGCAATGCCCAGAACTTTTCTGGGTGTGTATCAGCCAATCATCAATCCATTTTTTGAAGAGTTGTTCAGAAAGATCAGGACCCGCAATGGCACTGTTCTCATTCCTGCCAACGATTTCAAAAACAATTTTCTTCCTCATCAGGACAAGTCCTATGCTCTTGCGTTGGTAGCCGATCAAAATCCGGGTCATCCTGCCAAAGCCTGGTGGCTGAATTTTTTTGGAAAAGCGGCACCCTTTGTGATGGGACCTGAAAAAGCAGCCAGAAAGAGAGATACGGCAGTGGTCTTTGGATATTTTTATCCGCTAAAAAGGGGAGTGTACACATTTTCAGCTGAGCATGTTACCGATGATCTCTCCTCCATGCAACCCGGTGATTTAACAAAAAAATACATCAGGTTTGTTGAGGAAAAGGTCAGAGAGCGACCAGACAACTATCTGTGGAGTCATCGCAGATGGAAGCATCCTTTCAAGGAAGAGTATTCGGACAATGTGCTGGAAAAACTGAATTTATCCTGAATTATTTCAGCAGGTCCTGAATCATTTTATTGATCATGCTCAGCCTTTCATCATTGAGTTTGTAATAGACAAACTTGCCATCCCTTTCTGGCACTACGATTCCGGCTCTTCTGAGAATGGCAAGGTGCTGGCTGGCTACCGATTGCTCAAGACGCATTTCAACGAAAATATCAGTTACCGTAACATGACCGTTTTTATCGATCATCCTGATCATCTCTTGTCTTAGCTGATGATTCATTGCCCTGAAAACGAGACTCGCTTTTTTAATACTCAAATGATCCAGGGATGGTGCAATTGATGACAACTGATTGATTTTGGGAGGGGAACTTTCACGATTACGTGAAATGTTTTTCTTTGGTTCAGACATTTGTGGTGTAGGTTAATAGGTTATAGTTTTACGAATATACGGGGTTTTTTATTTTTTAGTATGAAACTCCTTGGTGTAAAAAGGTTCGCTGTAAGCCAGGTCTGCAAACCGTTTTGTTAAGTAAAATTTATACGAAAGAATTGAAAGAGACAGTACATCATGATGATCCTTTGGGTAATGCGCATGGTGATGATGGCAGATGGTCTTCCATTTTTCAACTCCGTCTCCGATGTAGGCAATTTTTTTATTTTCCAGATGATCGATGAAACTTGTTTCTTCAAGTATCATGGGTTGTGGTTCCATGATCACCTTCATTTCCCGGTCATAGAGTGCCGTGAACACCTCCATTCTTCTGGCATCGATCATCGGGCATATATAATCGGTTGCATGTTCCAGGTTGCCGAAGGCCATCCATTCCAGCGTATTGATGCAGATCAGCGGCAGGTTCAACGCATAACATATTCCCTTGGCAGCTGAGAGTCCCACTCTCAGTCCGGTATAGGAACCTGGACCATTGACCACTGCAATTGCCTGCAGATCAGCCAGTTTAATATTCAGGTCTGTGCAGAGTTCGGCAATAGCGGGTTGCAGGAAACCAGCATGTTCCTGTTGTGCGGGATTGATTTTCTGTCCCAAAGTTTTTCCCTCGGCACTGATGCTGACAGACGCTTCCTGCAAGGCGGTATTGATCTGGAGGATGTGAACACTCATGAATGCAAAAATAGGTTGGCGGAAACCAATTATCTTCGCAATCCAAAACATTATTCATGACAAAGCAGATCATCAATACCGAAAAAGCACCAGCGCCGATAGGTCCATACAACCAATCCGTAAAAGCAAATGGTTTTCTATTTATATCCGGACAGATCGCTATTGTTCCGGCTACCGGTGAATTGGAGTCAGGGTCTATTGAAGCTGAAACCCATCAGGTGATGAACAACCTGAAGGCGATTCTGCATGAAGCCGGTACTGATTTCTCTGCAGTGGTAAAGACCACGATCTTCCTATCTGATATGTCATTGTTTGCTGCAGTGAATGAAGTGTATGGCAGTTATTTCAGTAACGATCATCCTGCTCGCGAAACCGTAGCCGTGAAAGGTTTGCCCAAAGGTGTCAATGTTGAGATCAGCATGATCGCTGTTTGCTGA
>JBKCOY010000131.1:0-5417 GCA_046309555.1 Chitinophagia bacterium | reverse complement strand
ACCAGGGTACCAAAAGTGGATGCATTACTCAACTTATCATAGGCTGCAGGATCTGATTCTCCCACCTCAACCGCAAGGGTAACCGGACCATTTGCGGCATTGGAGCCGGATACCTGAACATAATACTCGCCCGGGTCAACACAAGGATGATAAGTATTACCAAATGTTTCAATCGGACTCAGTTTATTGCTGATGTCTTTATCTCCTGGCAAACAGTTGCTTGTTTTGTAAACAGCAAAACCAACATTCCCTGCCTGTATAGCTCCTCCGGGCTGACCTACACTAACCCTGATGCTTCGGTGTGTAGAGAGGGTAAATTTATACCAGATGGATTTTTTATTCAATCCACTTACTACTATCGATGGCGCATAGTACTCTCCTGATTGTGAAGTGGCAGTGGTCAAGTCAATTTGTGTACCATTAAAGATGCCTTTATCCAATCCGCCGCCTGTGATCGAGATGGTTTGTGCATTGACGCAATTGTCATTTGCAGGTTGTGCTAAAGAAACAAATGGAAAAGCAACGACCAGGCACAAAGCCGCCAGTGCTTTGCTCAATTTACCAGGTATGTATTTCCATTGCATAATTAAGATCTCAGAATTTTGGACATTTTATATATCGAAGCGATTGATTCGGATTTTGGGTAAAGCCGCGATAGGAAATAGAAAGTTCGATACTTCCAACTCCCTGAGCAGCGGTTTTAAGACTGCTGGTGTTGATATCATAACTGATACCAATATCAATTTGATTATACCGTAAATATGCATAGGGAATGAAAGCGTCATTCAATCTTATAAATCCACCCAACCCTACAGCTGCAGATGACAATTCAGTCTCAGAGGAAGCGGAAGAACCCATGAGGTCATATTTGATCATTCCGCCTACAATTGTTTCCTGGTACTGTGCCTGCTGCAAATGGTTGCCCTCAATGGTCCATTCCAGATAATCTCCAACCCTTGCCCTGACGCCAAAATTGGCCTGCATCTTCATGGGTAGTTTCACCCTGGTGTTCAAATAGTTTGCAGAAGGGGAATTAAGATGCCACATGGATGCCCCTGCATAATAATAAATATTTTCCCCCAATTGGCTATTATAGGTCATCCCAACGGCCATGTCAAATACGCTCCGATTCAGCCCGGTAAAATTCTCACCTGTTGGATTGGCACTGCTAAAACGGCCATTGGTGTACTGATTGTCAAATGTCAGATTTGATCCGCTGAATTGTCGGCTCACATATCCTCCCATAAAACCTATGCTCAGAAACCTTACTTTATCACTTCCCAGATTTTTATGAAAATTCACCACCGGCAATACCTGTAATGTTTTCAATGCCTGAATCCCGGCCTGATCATAAAAGGCACTGGTTCCTACCGTTAAAAAATCATTGCCATTGGGCAAAGCAATTTTATATTCAAGTCCCATCACATTGGTCTTATATGGAAAAGCAATCGACCTCCATTGATTTCTATAGGCTGTCTGCACCCTTACATTTCCAGTAAATATCCCTGCCAATGCCGGGTTCCGTAACAAAGGAGTGTTGTTGAATTGAGAGAGATGTATGTCTTGTGCTTTAAGAAAAGAAACAGCACTAAGTGATATAAATAATAACAATAAGATCCTGCCTGAATCAGATAAATGATTCCGCGTTTTCGAGGTAAGATCAATTAGAGTGGTTCGAATCAAAACGTTGTTTTCTCAGGGTCAATTTAACCAATCTCTTAAAAAGGATTAGAAACTTATTTAAGCAAATGTTGAAAATACCTAATGATACGGAAAGAATTCACTCATTAATTCCACTGTATGGCAAAATAGACCGCTGGTCGCTTTCCGGTATTGGTGATGTTATGCGGGATCATGCTTTCCACCCAGGCTGCACCTCCGGTATACAACATACGCTTGTTCTCACCATGAACCATTTCTCCTTCCCCATCCACCATCAGGATGATCTCTTCATTTTTATGCGTATGCGGAGCATGACTGGAAAGACCGGGATTCAAGCTGGTAATATGTATATCAAACCGATTGGTATGCACCGTTTTCCGATCAAACAATTGCCTGACGCCACCACGATCATGCGCCCTGTACACCATGTCGAACCAATCGATCACAAATGAGGGTCCAGCTGAACGCCCTCGCTGAAGATCTGGAGAAGCCGATTGCATCTGCATTTCATAGAATTCGACGGGATCCTTCCTTCCATTCCTGAATGTTACTTCATCGCCGGGCAAAACAAAAACAACCGATCCTTTATCGAGCTGATAAGTCTTGCCATTCAAGCTGACTTCAATTGGACCGTATTTGACAATGAAAAAAAGTTCATGACCGGTTACACCAGCATTGAATTTCTGTGCTTTTTTACTATTCAGCGTATGTCCAATTAACGACTGCCTTGCCAGTATGGCTCCGGAGCCCTCAAACATCAGGTCACCCTTCCCTTTCCAAGGATAGACGTTGGTGGCTATCGGCTGCTGAGCCTGTAAATGTTGGAGAAAAAAAGTAAAAAACAAAACTGATAGTATGGCAAACCGCATATAAAATGTTTGATGGATCATCATTAGATGTCCAATCTAAACAATTTCTTTCAGTATGGCAGCTGTCCAACTACATTACCCGCAGGATAATAACTGGCCACCACTATGATGCCACCCTTTTTCGTATAGGCAACGCCAAGACCCATCTCCCGCGTATCTTTCCATACCATCTGCGTATAATGCCCCGTTCCATCAGAAGCATTTGAGATCGGACCATAGCGATACTGCTGCTTTTCTTCATACCAACCTCCGGAGGCATCAAGCGGAGAGTAAACCTCCGAACTGCTTCCCCAATAAATATTCTCCCCGAGTATTCTGCCATCTGCATGCACACAATTACTATGGTATATTCTGGATCCTTTGCTGGCCAGATGGTCTGCCCATTGCTGGGCATACGCTGATAGGGATGCACTGTATTGCAAAGGAGGTGCCTTAACAAGCTTGCGAATCTTGTTATGATGATCGAGTACCTGCTGATATGCAGGTGGAAGTTTTATGTTTTCCTGCGCGGAAAGATTTGTGAAGGTGAAGCATTGAAAAAGGAAAAAGATCAGGGTACTTTTCATCTGCAACATTTTGCGCAAACTTATGGCACATAAAACGTCCAATAGGAAAGAGAATGTTAATACTGCATGGGCAAACTTTACTTTAACAATTGTGCTGCAATCCGAAATCGTTTTAGCAATTGGTTACCTGTGCACATTGGATTTCATATAGTTTTACGCTTTAATTTTTAAAAATGAGACCAGTCAAATCTTTTGTTTTTTTCTGTCTGCTGAATGGGATATTTCTTTCATCCCTTGCTCAAATATCCAAACAGCCAAAATTAGGATACCGTTCAGCAACGTTGATCAGTAATGCAGGTCTTCAATTCAAGGACCTGAACCGAAATGGAAGTGTAGATCCTTACGAAGACTGGAGGATTTCTTATGATAAAAGAGCAAAAGACCTGTTGTCAAAAATGTCGGTTGAAGAAAAAGTGGGTTTCATGCTGATCAGTACCACCAGAATGCAAAATGATAATGTATCGGAGGGCGGTAGATCGAGAGAGCCAATCGGAAATGGATTCAACGAACAGGACCAGGTGCAGAGCATGAACATGTTCACCAGAAAACCATTACCGGTTCCCATGATGATGGCTGCAGGAACAACCAAAGGAGTAAAACAATTTCATCTTCGCCATTTCATTCTTCGTGCCAATACCAGCACGCAAATCACAGCGGAATGGGCCAATAATCTCCAGGCGCTCTGTGAAAGTGACGGGTTAGGAATTCCCGCCATAGTAGCTTCCAATCCCCGTAACCACATCACCAAAGATGCCTCCATCGGGCTCAGTGTGGGGACTACATCATTTTCTGTGTGGCCGGGAGAACTGGGACTATCCGCTACACGAGACCTTAAGCTGATACGTGAGTTTGCAGATATTGCCAGACAAGAATGGACATCTGTTGGCCTCCGCAAGGGATATATGTACATGGCAGACCTTGCCACAGAACCCAGATGGCAACGGGTAGAAGGTACCTTTGGCGAAAATGCTGAATGGGCAGCCAAGATGATGACGGAAGTAGTGCTGGGTTTTCAGGGACCAAAACTTTCAAATGGCTCCGTAGCCCTTACCACCAAGCATTTCCCTGGTGGCGGTGCTGGTGTAGGCGGACAAGATCCGCATTTTTCATGGGGTAAGTATGAGCATTTCCCGGGAGGTTTTTTTCAGAATAACCTGATTCCTTTCAAGGCAGCCATCAAAGCCGGAACCTCTTCCATCATGCCATATTATTCTATTCCAAAAGGAACCAAATACGAAGAGATTGCCTACGCTTATAACAAACCGGTGATCACGGGTTTGTTGCGTGATAGTCTTGGTTTCAAAGGCATCATCAACTCCGATACTGGTCCCATTGAAATGATGCCCTGGGGCGCAGAGAACCTCACGATCCCCGAACGTTACAAGCGTACGTTGGAAGCAGGTGTAAATATTTTCTCAGGAACGGCAGACCCAACCCAGTTGCTGGAAACAGTGAAATCGGGAATGGTAGATATGAAACTGATTGATAATTCAGTGTACCGATTGCTTATGGAAAAATTTGAACTGGGGCTTTTTGAAAATCCCTACGTGGATGTAGAAAAAGCCATTGCTACTGTTGCCAATCCCCAATTCAAAAGCAAAGCAGACCTTGCCATGCGCAAGTCGATTGTTCTCCTCAGAAACGAAAACAGATCATTGCCTGTAAAAGCCAAAACAAAAATATATTTCGAATCTTTTTATCAAAGAAGAGGTGCCGCCTCTCCCTCCAACGTATACCTGCAGCCCGATCCAATGGTGGAATTTGTAAAAACACCTGAAGAAGCAGACATGATCCTGCTATGGATCACTCCGGGTTCAAGATCCTTGTTTGAAGCCGATGGGTCTCCGTTGTATTTATCCCTTTCTAAAAATGGAGTGGATGTAAACTATGTCAACGGATTGACTGCAAAAAAGCCAACCATACTTGTCATGAATTTTACCAATCCATGGGTGATTGATGAGATCTACAATGATAAAACAAAAGCAAGATTTGCAGGAGTATTGGCAACCTTCGGAACCACCAATACAGCATTGATTGACATCATCACGGGCCGTTTCAATCCTTCAGGCAAAATGCCGTTCACTACACCCATCTCTGAAGATGAAGCACAGAAGCAACTCTCTGATGTACCCGGATACCTGAAAGGAAAACAGTATGGACTGTTCTGGTATGATGAAGGTTTGGGATACAAATGATTGATGCAAATGATTTACCTTGTTGCTGAAAGAAATCATTTGTGCTGAATTCAAGTATCATCATCAATAGACAGGAAAAGGTTTTGATCTGGTTGCATTTTGCTTTGATCATGGTGATCTATGCA
>JBKCOY010000130.1:0-14633 GCA_046309555.1 Chitinophagia bacterium | reverse complement strand
TAAAGACAATCCTTTTATTGGGAAGGGAAAAGCGATTGAAACCATTTATGCATATGGAATCAGAAATCCACAAGGTATGTTCATGGATCAGGCTGGTGTTCTTTGGGAACACGAACATGGTCCGCGTGGAGGTGATGAGTTAAATATCATTAATGCAGGTGCAAACTACGGATGGCCTGTAATTACTTACGGTATCAATTATGATGGTAAGCCAATTTCACAAATCAGTAAAAAGGAGGGAATGGAACAGCCCATCACTTATTGGTTGCCTTCAATTGCACCAAGTGGATTGACCATGGTATCTGGAACCAAGTATCCTGCATGGAAAGGAAATATCTTAGTAGGTTCACTTCGTTTCAATTATGTTGATCGTGTAGTGATCAAAGACAACAAGTTTGTAAGTCAGGAGAAAATCATGTTGAACATCGGCAGAACGAGAAACGTAGAGATGGGAAGAGATGGATATCTATATGTGGGTATTGAAAATCCTGGAACTGTATTCAGGGTAAGACCAATGTAATTTTGCTATACGAGAAAAATTATAGCCCCCCGAAACTTCGGGGGGCTGTTTTGTTGGTGCTGTTTTTTAGTAATCAAGAAAGCATATTTTTTGCATATGCCAGGCATTTACCAACTTCTTTAACTGCATCAGAACCTGCTGGAACATTGTATTCAAGTTCTATTGATACAGGGATTTTGTATTTCTTAGTTTTTAGCAATGTGAGTATTTCTTTAATTGGAGTATCACCTTCGCCCCATGGCATATTAGCTCCACCATTGGTTTTATTTCTTCTGTCTTTCAGGTGCATAGAAGTGATGCGGTCGTGTTTGGCTTCAATCAAAGCAAGCAGGGTTTCTTTGGTATTGTTTCCGCCTGCAGCGATATAGTGACCACAATCAAGGTTCATGGAGTTGTAAGGTGATTGCGAGAGCGCTTCGTCCCAGGCAGTATCGGTGGCCTGGAGGTGGGCATGGTAACCTACATATACTTTATGTTTGGCCGCGATATCTCCCAGGCGTTTGGAATGTGCAGCTTTGTTGGGTAATTCCACCGTAACCGAAGTTGCGCCCAAAGCTTTGGCAGCTTTCATGGCATATTCGATTTCACCATCTGAATTGTTCTCACCCAAAGCATTCGGTTTATAAGCATAGATGGTAACACCAGCTTCAGCGAATTTCTTCCTGATCTCTGCAAATTTCTCCATGCCCACTGTCTCTCTCCATTCTTTTGTTTTCTGTGCACGTTCAGCAAATGATTTTCTTTGTTCGTCTGTCATCTGCGGTCTTTGTCCGGGTGCACCACCAGCTGGGGGTGGTCCCATTCTCATGGGGCCGGTACTGGCAAATGAATTGCCTGCATAAGCTTCTGCAGGATCGCCCATCAGTTCAATGGCATTGATCCCACAGGTCTTGCAATAGCCGATCAGGTCATCGATGGTACCCGGCATACTGCGGAAGGAATAGGTGATGGCGCCCAGCAATACACCTTTGGGTTTTGCAGACGAATTGACAAGGGCAGCAAGGTCATTGGCAAAGAAAAGTCCCGCGCCTGCCAGTGCAGATTGTGTCAGGAATGATCTTCTTGAGTTGTGTTTATGGCTCATGATCGTTTGTTTGATGATTGGATGATTATTGGTTTAAAGCTTTGCGCAACAGGTCGACACTTTTTCTCACACCGGAGTGGGCTTCTTCTTTCCCTTCAAATTCGATGGAAATGTATCCCTGGTAATTTACATCTTTCAGAATTTTGATGATGCGGGGATAGTCGAGATCAAGGCTGTACCATTCTCCTCCACCATAATAGGTTTTTGCTTGTACAAAACTTGTCTTCGGAGCGATCATCTTCAATTTATCATAAGGATCTTCCAGGAAGTTACCGGTATCCATCAGCAAGCCCAGCCAAGGAGAATTCACGCGTTCATGGAGCTTTAGCATTCCTTCGGGAGTTGATCCCAGTCCCCAATGGTTTTCCAGCGCCAGCAGTACGCCACACTCTTCCGCTTTTTTCAGACATTGGTTGATGCCGTCTACACACCATTTGTATCCATCTTCTTCTGTATAACCGGGAAGGATCGGTTCAATGCCACGATTCTTCATCAGGTCGTCAAACGACTTGATCGTATTCCATCTGCCGGTATTCAGTCGCAGGCAGGGAATCCCCATTTTATAGGCCAGCTCAATGCAATGATTGGTATGGTCAACATGCTTTTTCAGTTCTTCTTTGTCGGGTGTAACGAAACCCTGGTGGATGGATAGGCAGGTCAGTGCAATACCATTGAGGAAGGCATGTTTCTTGATCTTCTGTAGATAGGCATTGTCTTCGCCTTCCATTTGCCGGTGCAGCACATCAATGCCGTCTAGACCCATTGCAGCTGCGTCATCAATCACTTTTTCGATGGGGAATTTATCTCCTTTGAAATGCCAGTAGGAATAACTGGAAACACTGAGTTTTATCCTTGATGTTGAGCCGGTTTTTGCATCCGGTGTCATGGCTTGAGCAGGCAGGGTGCCTGCCATGGCTGCCAATGCTGTTGTTTGAAAAAATGAGCGACGTTGCATTGTGGTTGAAGGTTTGAATTTGAATATAAGTAATTTAGCGAAAATCATCAGCAAATCGTATGGATACTTCCTGGCTTTCACGGACAAGTTTGCTTATTGGAGAAGAGAAAGTGCAGCATCTCACCCGGCAGCATGTGATGGTAGTGGGATTGGGCGGTGTGGGTTCTTTTGCTGCTGAGTTCATTGCCAGGAGCGGAGTGGGTAAAATGACCATTATTGACGGGGATGTTGTTGATCCCACCAACAGAAACAGGCAGTTGCCGGCATTGTCCACCAACCATGGTATTTCCAAAGCCCTGATCATGGAAGAGAGGCTTCGTGCCATCAATCCGGAAATAGAATTGAATGTGGTCAAGTCATTCGTAAATCCTGAGATGGTGGAAGAGCAGCTTTCCCTAAATCCGGATTATGTGATCGATGCAATAGACAGCATTACGCCCAAGATCACATTTTTAACACTGGCCTATCAGCGAAAGGTAAAGGTGGTGAGCAGCATGGGTGCAGGTGCCAAGCTGGATCCTACCAGGCTTCAGGTGGTAGACATATCCAAAACCTATAATTGTCCATTTGCACAACAGATCCGCAAAAACCTGAAAAGCCATGGTATTCGAAAGGGTATCAAGGTGGTTTTTTCACCAGAAGACCCTATCAAAGAGAGCCTGATGTTGACAGACGGTAAGAATTACAAGCGTTCTGCTTACGGAACCATTTCATATTTACCCGCAGTTTTTGGTGCCACGGCTGCTTCTGTGGTGATTCGCGACCTGATTCAGGCGTAAGCTTGTTGAAAACATGTGCATCCGAAGGCTGTGAATTAGCTGTAATTTCAAGGAGACATCTCATTCAAAATCCTTGATATGGAAGAGAAATTATTGTTTCAGCAATTCAGTTCTTCTGTTCAGTTTGAATTGAAAGATTATTTGAGCACGTATATCAGCAATCATCCTGAAGTGGAAATACTGATTGGATCAGATTCTCAGAATTATGAGCACCATACCATTTTTGCAACAGTAGTAGCCTTGTATAAAAAAGGAAGGGGTGCACACTTGCTGTACAGAAAATGGAAGACTCCCCGACAAAGATCCATCAGTGAAAGATTGCTGGTGGAAGTATGGGAAGCGGTCAGTGTTGCGGAATACATCCGACTGGAAGGATTTCCAAAGCCGACATGGATTGATATTGATCTGAATCCTGATGCCCGTTACAAATCCAATGAAGTGTTCAGACAAGCAGTTGGACTTGTAGAAGGTATGGGTTATCGTGTCAGGTATAAACAGCTTGATCCGATGATCACTTATGCTGCAGACCATCTGATCAAAAGCTGATCAAATATCTTCTTTGAGATCATATTCATGAATCTCCCTGGAGAAAGCTATCTCCATTTTATTTCTGTCGAATGCTTTTTCATGATTGGCAAGAAAGATTGTTGCAACCCCATTGCCGATGAAGTTGGTGATGGCACGGGCTTCCGACATGAATTTATCAACTCCCAGCAACAAGGCCAGTCCCTCCACCGGAATCACTTCAATGGCAGTAAGTGTTGATGCCAGTACAATGAATCCGCTTCCCGTTACACCTGCTGCTCCTTTTGAAGTGATCATCAGTATCCCAATGATGGTGAGCATTTGTTCGAGACTGAGGTCTACATTAAAGACCTGTGCCAGAAAAATTACTGCCATGGAAAGATAGATGGTGGTGCCATCCAGATTGAATGAATAGCCTGCCGGGACCACCAACCCTACAACGGGTTTGGCGCATCCCATTTTTTCAAGCTTTTCCATCAGCGAGGGAAGCGCTGCCTCGGAGGAAGAAGTACCGAGTACGATGAGCAATTCTTCCTTGATGTAATTCAGGAATTTGAAAATGCTGATTTTGTAATATCGCAAGATGTAACCCAGCACAAGGAATATGAAAACAGCCATCGTCATATAAACTGTGATCATCAGTTTGCCCAGGGGTATGAGTGTTGCGAGTCCATACTTACCAATTGTGAAAGCCATTCCGCCAAAGGCACCGATTGGGGCAAAGAGCATCACAATATGCAGGGCCTTGAAAATGTATTTCGAGACAAATTGCATGGGCTTGATCACTTTCTCCTTTTGCTTGAATTTGCTGAGCATTATTCCCAAAACGATTGAGATGATCAGCACCTGAATGGTTTTGTTGTCTTGTAAAAACTTCAACCAGGAAAAAGCAGTTGCTCCTTTGGTGTAATCGCTGATATCACCACCTTTTATCATATCCGTGTTGACATTACTCCCTGGTTGGATGAAGTGAGCAACGAGAATACCGGCAACAAGCGCAAAGGTTGTAACGACTTCAAAATACAGGATTGCTTTTCCGCCCACTTTTCCTACTTTCTTGAGATCGTTCATGCCGCTGATCCCAAGCGTGATGGTCAGGAAGATGATGGGGATGATGAATAGTTTGATGACTTCAATGAACTGGGTACCCAGTACTTTCATTTTTACAGCAGTTGCCGGCTGAAAATGTCCAAGCAAAATACCGGCAATGATGGCAATCAGGACCCAGAAGGTGAGGTTGGTAATAATTTTTTTCAATGTCAGGAGTTGATTGAAATAAAGATAAGGATATGCTTTATTTTTCTCCTGAAAAATGAACCGCCAGTAATCAAAATCTAAAATTCTATCACAAATCCAATGCTGGGAAGCAATGAGCCACTGTCATTTGCCAGCACCACTGGTATTCCTTTTTGTCTGTTATTGGAAACAAGTGGATTTCCAAAAACTCCTGGGTTGTAAGGTTCACCAGTTGAAGTTGCAAAAGATTCATCATCATTCCTTTTCAATGTGAAACCTGGAGCAGTTGGATTCTTGCTGTTGTAGACATTTTGGATATCAAGGAAGAGATCGAGTGTCCATTTTTTGAAATTGAATTTTTTATCAATCCTCATGTCGGCTGCATGGAAAGGCTCCAGTCTGAGTTGATTGATCTTTGTATAGTCGAGCACACCCGATGCAGTGAAATAGTAGTTGTCAAGGGAAAGATTGATGTCATAAGGAGTATATGGCGCTCCTCCCTGATATCGGAAGCGGATCCCCACTTCCCAGTTTTTGGGGAAGCGGTATCCGCCGGTGAAGGATAGCAGATGACGGTTGTCCCATGCGGATGGTATGAGTTTACTTGTATTTGATCCGGAGAATTCACTTTTATAATAAGTATAAGAGAGAATTCCGTAAAAATTCTTGGTGAGTCTTTGCTGAAACAGAAATTCAAATCCTGATGCAATACCTTTTCCATTGCTGGAAATCTTTTCATTTCCAAATACACCGAAATCACCACCAAAATTGGCCAGGGAAACATCTTTATCCATTGATACAGGGTAGTTGGAATAGTTTTTACGGAAGACTTCTGCTGTCAGTCTGGTTGTGCTGGTTGGCAGCCATTCCAAGCCTCCCACCCAATGGTCGGCACGAATGAAATCAGCTGATCGGTTCACAAATTCTTTGTTGACTTGAAATCCAAGGATGGTATATGAAGGGGTTTTGTAATATCTGGCAACAGAAAAATTCGCATTGAGGCCTTTGGCCAGTCCAATTGTTGTGGCGAGCCTGGGCGACAAATTTCTACCCAGTTGTCTTCCCTTCTCCATGAAATCGTTGCCATCCGTTCTCAAACCTGCTGTAACTGATATTCTGTCATCGGCAAATTTATAGGTGCCGCTGACAAAAGCACCATAACGTAGCATATTGAAAGCTGTACTATAATTTGCTGTATATCCTATTCGTCTTTGGAAAGTTTTGTTATCGTATTCGGTGAGGATCATCTGTGTACCTGCACTCATCTGGATATCTCCCAGGTTGAAATTGAGTTCATAGCGAAGGCGATTTTCATTTTCTGTTGATCGGTATCCCAGTATTCTTTTTGATTCCATGCTTTCGTCATTGCCTTCAAATTTATCAGCACGGTTATCAAGATGATTTCTACTTGCCACCAGCAACCAGTATCCTCCGGGGAGGGCATGTCTCCAGGATATTCCAATGGTATTGGTTCTTTGTGAGTTGAGTGGTATTTGGTCGAGAATAGCCAGTTGTTCCTGATTGGCATCATCAGGCTTGTTGAATGTGAAATTGTCTATTGCGCCAATGCCAATGATGTTGATCTCATTTTTATTGTTCGGCTTATGTGTCACTTTGTATTGATAGTCCCAGTAGTCAGGCAGAAAAGGCAATCCGATCTGTTTGAAAATGAACTGTAGATATGATCTTCTGACCGAAGCCAGAAAGGTGGTGTTGCCATTCTTTTTGCCCAAAGGGCCTTCTGTGGTTAGCGCTGCCTCACTAGCACTCAGTCTGATGTTACCCTGAAATTTTTCTGGATTACCATTTCTTTGTTTGAATTGTAAAATACCAGATAGCGGGTTATCATATTTGGCTGGGAATGCTGAACTGTGCAGCGTAACACGGTCGAGAAACGAAACATTGAGCATGCCTACCGGTCCGCCAGCCGCACCCTGGGTTGCGAAATGGTTGATGGAAGGAACTTCTACGCCATCCAGGTAGTAAACATTTTCATTGGGTGCGCCTCCTCTGATGATGATGTCGTTTCTGAAACCAACAGAACCCGATACACCGGGGAGTGATTGCACCACTTTTGCCATGTCGAAATTTGCTCCTGGGTAGCGTACAATTTCATTGGCACTCAAACTCTGAACGGAGTTGACTGAGCCAACGGGTTTTGGAAAGTTGGAGCGTATGATGATGTTGCCCAGTTGT
Organism: Chitinophagia bacterium; assembly: GCA_046309555.1. Classification (GTDB taxonomy): domain Bacteria; phylum Bacteroidota; class Bacteroidia; order Chitinophagales; family Chitinophagaceae; genus Pollutibacter. Next base: position 7,338 of record JBKCOY010000130.1, on the reverse strand, counting down.
TGGGTTTCTTCTTCAAGTTCAAAATTCACTTCAAGGGTATTGCCCGAGGTTACTTCAACGTCAAATTTTTGAACTGATTTATAACCCACAGAGGTAGCTTCAATGGTATAGGCCTTGGTTTGAATATTTCTGATCCTGTAGAAACCGGTACTGTCTGTTATCCCGATCTTATCCGTTCCCATTATCCTGATGGTAACGCCCTGCAGGGGTATCTGTGAACGCTGCTTTCTGACAATACCATTGATATTGCCAATATTCTGAGCATAGGAGAGAACTGGGGCAAAAAAGAGCAGAAACAGTGATAGAGCAATGATACGGGGAAGCGACATTCTCGGCATTTTTAAAATTGTGTCTAATGAAATTGAGGCCAGACCTTGGTCTGGTTAAACAAGATTAAACAATTCATGATCGGGAATTGTTCTAAATGGACACTACTATTTGAATGAAACCACTACGTTACTTTATCGTTTCCCTGTTTCTTGCTCTGTATACCAACGGGAATAGCCAGACCCTGAAAATAGATGTTTCGGGTATTCGGAAGCAAAAAGGCGAGATCATGGTCGCTTTGTTCAACCAGCCACAGGGTTTCCCATTTGAAACAGCAAAGGCATTCAGGTTACTGAAGGGGATACCAGAAGGTGGAAATATTTCATTTGTTGTTGATGCATTGCCTAGGGGCAAATATGCTATTGCGCTTTTTCACGATATCAATGGTGATGCTGTGCTGAACCTTAATTTGTTTGGAATACCCAAAGAAGGATATGGGGTGTCCAATAATGCATTCAATACTTTTTCTGCTCCAAAATATCCAGATGCCTCATTTGACCATGAAAAAAATTCTACACAAAAAATCATGATGAAGTATTGATCATGGCGAGAAGAAAAAAAATAGTTGTCATTGGCAGTGGTTTCGGAGGTCTTTCTGCAGCCATTCGTCTTGCTGCAAAAGGTCATGATGTGACCATCTTTGAAAAGCTTGATAAATGGGGTGGTCGTGCATACCAGCATGAAGTCAATGGATTTAAATTTGATGCTGGTCCAACCGTGATCACTGCCCCACATCAGTACGATGAATTGTTCACTCTGGCCGGTAAAAAAAGGGAAGATTATATTCAGCTGGTTCCCCTTGATCCGTTCTATCGCATTTTCAATGACAACCAGCAACATTTTGATTATTGGCGTTCCAGTGAAAAGGCAGAAGCCGAGGTTGCCAAGTTCAGTCCCTCTGATCTAGAAGGCTATCGTAACTTCATTAAAGGCACGACCGATATTTTTAAATGGTTCCATCCCTTCACAGAGAAGAGTTTCCACCGTTTTTCTGAATTTGCCAAAATATTTCCGCATGTCATTTCCAGTGGAACCTGGAGGAGTATGTACGGATATGCTGCTCATCACGTCAAGGATGATTTTTTGAGGCAGGTATGTTCTTTTCATCCATTGTTGGTTGGTGGAAATCCGTTTGATACTCCTTCGATATATGGACTGATCATCCAGTTTGAAAAAGAGTGGGGCGTTCATTATGGTATGGGTGGAACCGGAGCCATTGTAGATGGATTGGGTAAATTGTATCTCGATTGTGGTGGTAAAATATTGTTCAATACCGAAGTGAGGGAGATCATCATAAAAAATAAAATAGCATGTGGTGTTCGTTTGATGGATGGATCTTCTATCGCAGCTGATGAAGTAATATGCAATGGTGATGTAGGGCAGGCCTGCAAACATTTGATTGCGCCGCAACATCAGCCATTTGCGCTCAAGGCATGGATGCAATCCATGGAATACAGTAATTCTCTTGTAGTGATCTATTTTGGCACCAAGGTAAGCTATGAAAGTTCGCCTTTGCAGCATCATAACCTGATCCTGGGAACTCCCTACAAAGAATTGATGAAAGATATCTTCAAGCGAAAAATAACAGGTGAACGTCTTGGACTGTATGTTCATATGCCCAGCAGAACAGATAAGACCATCTCTCCGGATGGTTGTGGCTCTTTTTATGTTTTATCGCTCGTGCCAAATCTGAGTTCAAATATTGATTGGCAACATACACTTGAAGATTACAAACAAAAAGTTCTTGGATTCCTTGAAACTAACTATTTGCCGGATCTATCATCCAACATCATTGCTGAACATGCAATGAGTCCGCTGGATTTTAAGTATCGTTTGAACAGTCATCTCGGAGCGGCTTTTTCCATCAAGCCTTCCATGATGCAATCGGGTTTTTTCAGGCCTCAGGTAAAATCAGGTTTCTTTGACCATTTATATTTTGTAGGAGCGGGAGTACATCCTGGTGCGGGGGTTCCTGCGGTGATGGCTTCCGGTAAAATTGCTGCAAACAACATTGATCCCATTGATCCTGTTCATCATATCCCTGTCTTTTTGCAGGAAAAAAGAGTTTCCCTGAATCCCATATCATGACCCCATCATTTTTCCAGTACGGCATCAATACCAATCAGCAGACCTACAGCATGCAGAACATACCTGTCACGGGTAAAATACCAGAATGGCTGGAAGGGAATTACATCAGAAATGGTCCGGGAATGTTCAATCTGAACGGGAAAAGGGTAAATCACTGGTTTGATGCAATGGGGGCCTTGCATAGTTTCAATATCAGGAATGGGAAAGTTGACTATGTATCCAGGTATATAGAATGCGAATCTTATCAATCTGCAGCTGAAAATGGTACTTTAAAGTTCTCGGAATTTGCAACTGATCCGTGTAAATCCATTTTCAAAAAAGTGCAATCCTATGTTTTTCCAACTTTGCCCAATATGACCGATAACCCCAAGATACATGTTGCCAGGATAGGGGAAAGGTATATGGCTTTGGGAGAAACGCCTATGCAAGTAGAATTTGATCCCCAAACTTTGGAGAAAATAGGTGTTGATGAGATCGTACCAGGAGCCTTTGCATATAAAACCACCGCACATCCTCATTTCGAAAAAGACCACGCTTATAACCTTGTTGTGAAGTTCGGAATGCAGAGCTATTATCGCATCTATGACATGGTTCACAAGAAAAAGCATCTTGCAAGCATTCCGGTGGCAAAACCTGCATATATGCACGGATTTGGCATGAGTGAACGTTATTTTATCATTGCGGCAGGACCTCTTGTTGTGGTACCCATTCATTTGTTGTTTTGGAAGAAGCCCTACATTGAAAACCATCAGTGGTTGCCTGAAGAAGGTGCCAGGATCTGGGTGATTGAGAAATCTACTGGTAAGACCAAAGCTGTTTTTGAAACAGAAGCTTTTTTCTGCTTCCATCATATCAATGCATGGGAAGAGGGAGATGATATCGTCATGGATATTGATGCATATGATGATGCTGACATCATCAATAAATACTATCTGAAAGAATTGGAACGTCATGATCTCCGTTTGCCAGAAGGGAAGCTGAGAAGATATCGGTTGGATCTTGCTAGCAAAAAAGTCAAAGAGATCGTAACAGTTTCAGACGCATGCATTGAATTGCCAAGAATTGATTATGACCATTTCAACATGAATGGGAACTATCGATTTACCTATGGTGTTGGTCTTCATCCGATGCACAAAATCGGTTTTTACAACAGTATAGTAAAGATCGATACCAAAAATGGGGATGCATCCTACTGGCATCAGCAAGATTGTTATCCTGGTGAGCCTTATTTCATTGCTTCTCCTGAGAGTAAACATGACGCCGACGGAGTGTTATTGTCTATTGTGCTGGATGCCGAAAGGGAGAGGTCCTTTTTGCTGGTGCTGGATGCCACTACTTTAGATGAAATAGCGCGAGCAGAAGTGCCTGAACCCATTGTTTACGGGTTTCACGGAGAATTTTTCAGAAATTGATTTTTCCCTTACGAAATCTATGCCTTGTTTTCTATGCCTGATATGATACTTTTGTATCATGAAAATTTCCGGGTTTACCATCATCAGAAATGCCATAATCAATGATTATCCTGCAGTTGAAGCCATCAGCTCTATACTTCCCGTTGTTGATGAAATGGTGGTTGCCGTGGGCAAGAGTGACGATGATACCGAAGGACTGATCAGGAGTATCGGGTCAGATAAAATCCGGATCGTGCAAACTGAATGGGATCTATCACAATTGCCTGGAGGTAAGGTCATGGCCATTGAGACCGATAAGGCATTTCAACAGATAGCAACAGACAGCGACTGGGCATTTTATATTCAGTGTGATGAGGTGGTTCATGAAAACTATCACGAAACCATCCGCATGGCTTGTAAAGAGCATCTTACAAACAAAGAAGTGATGGGGCTGGTATTTCATTATCTCCACTTTTATGGCACTTACGATTATGTGGGAGATAGCAGGCGATGGTATAACAAGGAGATCAGGATCATCCGAAATGACAAGCGGATCTATTCTTTCAAAGATGCCCAGGGATTCAGGATGGATGGCAAGAAACGTCTGCCCTCTAAACTCATTGATGCATCCGTCTATCATTACGGTTGGGTGAAGGATCCTGTGTTGATGGACAGAAAACTCCGAAATCTGAGTTCCAATTGGATGGGTAAGTCGATGAAGGAGAGAATTGAAAAGATGGAAGGTGTATTTGACTACAGTGAATTTGATTCACTCACGAGGTTTACCGGAACACATCCGGTGGCAATGGAGAAAAGAATCGCTGCAAAAAATTGGGATATTGCAATTGATGTTACAAAGAAGCGATTCACTTTCTCCAAATGGGTCATGTATATCCTGGAAAAGATTACGGGTAAAAGACTTTTTTCATTTAGAAATTACGATCTGATTTGACCAAAGTGATCTGCCGTCTGTCAATTTTAGTAAGGCAGAATGCAACGTTTTCTTCAAATTTGCAGTCATATTAAAAATAGAGTAAATGAAAAGGATTTTATGGGTTTTGTTGGCGGCATTGTTTTTTATGCAGTCATGCGTGAAGGATCAGAATTTCAGGAAAACCAGTTTTTATAAACCTGTTTACAAGACCAAGCAGGAAGTTTGGTCAAATATCAAAAGTTCTGCCCCTGAGGAGTTGACAGCTCCTGGAAAACTTTTTTATAAGGACGGCTATGTTTTTCTGAATGAATTAAATGAAGGTGTTCACATCATTGACGTTCGCAATCCTTCTTCTCCACAGAATATTGCATTCGTTCATATTCCAGGTGCAGTAGATATTGCCGTTAGAGGAAATACGTTATACGCTGATATGTATACTGATCTGGTGGCAGTTGATATTGCAGATCCGAAAGCGGTTAAGTTGAGTCATGTTGAACCCGGTGTATTCCCCAGAAGATATTATTATGGATTGATGGATGATACCAGTCGCATCATCACAGACTGGCTAACGGTTGATACGCTATTAGAAGCAGGGGTTGATCTTTTCATGTGGGGGGCCAGGCGTGATATGATCAGTGTTAGTCCGGTTTTATCAGCAACAGGATCTACCGCCAATGGTACGGGAGGCAGCATGGCCCGGTTTGCGCTGAGTGGTGATAGACTTTATACAGTTGGGGATACTGAGCTCAAGGTCTTTGATGTTGCTGTTGCAGCTAAACCCACTTATATCAAGGAAGTTTCTGCAGGAGGATGGGGGATCGAGACCATCTTTCCTTTTGGTAAAAATCTTTTCATTGGTTCGATGAATGGTATGTATATTTTTGATATTACGTCAAAGAACGATCCCAAGCAGATCGGCACTTTTGTCCACGCACGCGTTTGTGATCCTGTGATCAGTGATGGAAAACATGCTTATGTCACTTTGAGAAATGGATCAAAGTGTGCAGGGTATATCAATCAATTGGATGTGGTGGATATTGCCGACTTGAGCAAACCAACATTGGTGAAGTCTTATCCTTTAACCAATCCTCATGGTTTATCCAAAGAAGATAATATTCTGGTTATTTGTGATGGTGCAGATGGTGTAAAGTTCTTCAACGCTGATAGTCCCGCTGCCATTCGCCAGTTATCACACATCAAAGGTATGAATGCCTTTGATGTTATTGCTCTGGGAAGGATTGCGATGGTTTCAGCCGAAGATGCTTTATACCTAATTGATTTCAATGACCCCTCTAAACCGGTCATCAAATCTTCCATTTCCATTAAGAATTGAGGAAGATGAAAAGACTCGGATTGATTTTTCTGTGTATCTCTTTGCTAACGGTTTCCCAAGCACAAAAAAAGAAATTGAACATTTGGGCATTGCCTGAGGTGGGACTGGTAGCGGGTGCGTTGAATCCTGCTGCAGACCTTCGACTTACTGGGGGAGTTAGCCAGGGGAATTGGCGATATGGTGTGGGTATGGCCTTTGATGAATATCGTCAAGAATCTTATCCAGTTTTTTTGCAGGCGAGGCGACAGTTTCACTGGCGCAAGTGGCATCCGTTTGTTTTTGGATCAGCTGGATATAATATTCGATCGGGCAGTGACACTATCCTTACCTGGTTTAGCAACAGGGTTGAAAATTATCGGGGTGGAGTATTTGCAGAAGGAGGTATGGGGTTGTCATTCAATATTAAAAAGAAGGAAAGATTCTCCCTGAGTTTTTATCAATCTTATAAAAGATCTTCCACAACTTTTCAGGAATTCAGATGGTTGGGGCCTGGTAATACCGTAACGGTACCCACTACAGATGTATTTCGGATGAATCGGTTTGGGGTCAGGATCGGATGGAAATTTGGTAAATAAAAAAGGCTGCAAACGCAGCCTTTTTTTATGAGTTAGATTGAAAATCTATTTTTTGGAAAATTTGTATCTCAGCAGCAATTCATGCCCTGTAGCATTACCATCAAATGTGCTGATCGGATTGATATAGTTGTCATAGCCATATCCAATATTAAAATTTTTACTCACATTAATACCTGCAGACAACATGAAAGACTGCTGAGAGCGAAGTCCTATTCCCCACCAGAAAAGATTCCTCTCTATCCTGGTACCTATTTGAAATTCTGTTGTGGAGGTGCTAGGTAAGTAGATAAGAAGAAAATTTGGAACAATTGTGGTTTCACCACCAACATTGATCCTGTAGTTGCTGTGGAGGTAGAAGTGTCTGTATAGTCGTCCTTCTGTTGAAGGTGTGCTGGAGCCGGTATAAAAGTCGAGTTTTGACTGTACCATCTGGGCAACTGATACACCTACCTGTAATTTATCATTTGAATACGCGAACCCAAGGCCTGCATCAAATTTTGTTCTGGTTTGTGCACCAGCCAGGATGGGGTCATTGCCAAGTGTTGCGCTTAGCTTGTTTTTATCTATTCCGAATTGAAACAATCTTGTTTCGATACCTATGGAAAACTTTCCTGATCCATCTGATACAGGAAGATGTTTTGCAAAAGCAAATTGCAAACCGGATCTGGAAGTTGGACCCGTAACATCGCT
>JBKCOY010000129.1:0-15663 GCA_046309555.1 Chitinophagia bacterium | reverse complement strand
TGAATCATAATGAACGGAATGTCCCCAGTGCATGGAGCTTTTCAGATCAACATAGACCCTGAGTACTCCATTTTCCAATTGTTCAAACCAGGTATTGCGCAACTCTGATGTTTGTCCCTTCTGTGTGATCCAGTTCGTATTTGATGTGATACCAAAAAGATCAATGATCAGTCGATTCGGGTTCACCTGCATCATGCTGCGGTATGGCAGCCGCTCCGGCATGGCAATCGTGATCACATCAAACCGTTCTTCACGATAGGTTCTCCAGTTGCCACTCAAATAATAGGGTTTGGGTTGAATCTGGGGTTCAAACTGAACAGAAGATTTGGCAATAAAAGCTTTCAGGTTGTCAGTAAGTGATATAATATAATCGCTGTTCAGGCTATCGATCACTTTGACCAGCACACCGGAATCCAGGTAGGTCATCTTGGCGCCGCCCAGTCGGTCGTCGCCCGGACCATACTCCAGAAACGGTAGTAATCCTTTGGTTCTGGCCATTTTATGATTGGCATTCTGGCCAAATGATACCATAGCAGATATCAACAGGGTGAGTGTTATCCAGGTAGTTCTCATCCACCGAATATAGTTTTTTCGTGCAAATCATCGTATAAATACGTATCCCCATGAGCACTTTCACTGAATTTTCTCTGATTTTAACACTTTATGAAATATGGTAAAAAAGCCTGCGTTAATGTACCGGACCCGTTTTAAATCCAATCCAATGAAAAGATCCAATTCCATCCAGAACCTGAAAGAGATCAACCTGATCGCCCTTGTTTCTCTGTACACCTTCGTATTCATTACGCTGGTGCTCGTACAAAAATTTTCACACCCATCCGCTTCCGGAACAACTGTTCTGAACACACTGCTATCACTGGGGCAGGCCCCCTTGATGCTGATCGTGTTGATGCAGTTCAGCCGTGATCGCGAAACCAATCGTTTTATTGGTTTTCTGGTGATCGTACTGCTCGCTTTCTATTCCGGCGCCATAGCGGCAAAAGGAATTGGCGAAGGTAATCTCCTGAACATGATGCTGGTGAGTGCTTTGCCGGTAGCTGCAGTAGCTACTGCCATGCTCATCACTGAATTGAAACAAAACTTTGACAACAACAAAGTCAGTGTAAAGGCATTCATGCTCGCTGCCATCCTCATTGGTTTCGGAGGCTACGCTGCTATATTATCGCTGAATCTTCTTGAGCCTGCAAAGCATGTTGCTGACATCAGGGTGATACTCGGATTGATCACCTTGCTTTCAACCTCAGTGATGGCCATCAGCATGGCGTTCACAAAAGTTGAAGTGGTTGAAGGAGTTGAGGGGGTTGAAGTATATGAAACTCCGGCTCATGCAGGTTTTGCACAATGGGAAAATTTCACACTTACAAATACACCTGATATGATCAAGAAGGGTGTTACTGATATCAGCAAATACTACAGGTTACAAAAGACCAGTTAAGCACAAAAAGATAAAACTTACTGAAAGATCGACGGGTATCCGTCGGTCTTTTCTATTTTTGGTGAATGCCTGCATACCTGATCGATATTGTTCTGTTGCTTTTTGTTGCGTATGCAATCCTGATCACCCTGATTTCAAATGGCTGGAAGCAACTTGAACAATTCAATTCCCGTAACAGTGTCAGTACTCCTGTAAGCATCATCATTGCAGCAAGGAATGAAGAGCGCTTCATCAGTCGCTGTCTTGCCTCACTGCTGGAGCAAGACTACCCTCATACCCTCATGGAGATTATTGTGGTGGATGATCAGTCGGATGACCGGACGGCAGATATCATCAGATCTTTTTCAAATCGTGGCGTCAAACTATTGCAATTGAGCGATGAAGTGTTGGGAGGAAAAAAAACTGCCATCAGCCAAGGGATTGCTGCTGCACAATACAACACGATCATCACCACCGATGCGGATTGTATCTATCCGGAAGGATGGTTGAGAACGATGCTGGATTTTCAGTCAACACATGATGCAGTGTTTGTAGCAGCACCTGTGATGTTCAGAGAGGAAAATAATTTTACAGAAAGATTTCAGTCGCTCGATCTCATTGCCCTGCAGTCGGTCACCGCAGTAGCGGTAAGCAAGCAATGGTTCAACATGTGCAATGGTGCCAATCTGTTGTATACAAAAGAGGCTTTTGAAAAGGTGAAAGGTTTTGAAGGGATCGACAACATTCCAACCGGTGATGATATGTTGTTGATGGAAAAAATTGCATCTGCGTATCCCGGCAAAGTGAAATACTGTCTTTCAAAAGAAGCGATTGTGGTCACAGAGCCGATGCAGACATGGGGCATGTTTTTACAGCAACGCATTCGATGGGCCAGCAAATCAACACATTACCAAAGTTTGTCCATCAAGCTTGTCTTGCTTTCTGTTTACCTGCTCAACCTCTCTCTCCTGGTGCTGCTATGCGGAAGTATATGGTATCCGCTGTTGGGGTTGATATCATTGGGCATGATACTGGCAAAGTATGTCCTTGAGCTCATGCTCATGAAATCTGCGGCAAGATTTTTCGAAAAGAAAGATCTGCTACGATGGTTCGGGATTTCACAACCAATGCATATCCTATACACAGTATGTGCTGCTATGCTTGGATGGGTAAAGCGTTATGAGTGGAAAGGAAGGGCAGTAAGATGAGGATCACTAACCTGCTACCGGAACATTTCTATTAAAGCTTTCTTCCAGTGAGATCAGTGTCTCGGTTCTTTCGATGCCTTTGATCTTTTGCAGCTGATCGTGCAAGACATACTTCAGCTGGTTAATGTCTTTGGCAACTACTTCTATGAACATGCTGTAGTTACCGGTAGTATAATTGACCCTTACGATCTCTGGGATCTGTTTAAGGTCTTCAGCCACCTGATCATAGAGGGAACTTTTTTCAAGGTAGATCCCTACAAATGCGGTGATGTCGTAGCCCAGCATTTTGAGGTCAACGTTCAGTTTAGTACCTTTGACAATTCCCAGTTCTTGTAATTTTTTGATGCGCACGTGGATGGTACCGCCTGAAACGAAAAGTTGTTTACCAAGATCGGCATAGGAAATACCGGCATCTTGCATCATGATCTGGATGATCTGAAGGTCGAGTTTGTCAAGATTTAATTTGGCGGCCATAAATAGTTCTATTTTTATAAGTATTCAAACGGAATGCAAATTTATTGAATATTTTCAATAAATAAAAAATTATTCTTGAAATATTATCAATAAATACACCTATATATTAAATTTGCATCAGTTCTTTACCACTGTGGGGTGATGAAATTTTGGCAGACATACCCTCTTGTCTCGGGGGTGAGGATAACAGGATAAACGTAGTGTAGAGCCGTCTCGCAAGAGGCGACCAGGGTCGACCACTGAACTTTGCGCTATAGCTAACTGCCTCGTGGAGGTTCGATCCCTCCCCCTACAGCAACAAAAAGCTCATAATAAACTGGATAACAGTGTATTATGAGCTTTTTTGATTTGCAGATGTTTCACTACGGGTTTAGTGTAACTCGAGCTGAAATTTGCACAAGTTTACGGGTATGATTTTCCAAATTACAATACCGTTTTATCCAAAAATTAAGGGGTCGATACACGGCTTGGTTCCGGGATTTCCTACCATTGATTGTATCTAAAGATTATTCATTCTAATCATCCTTCCATCACTTGAAGATTGTTGAACAACCAAGGTTGAAAGAACCTGAAGCACCTTCCTCCCTACTTTCTCCCCCTGCACCATTCCATTCTCAATGGCATTCCGATAATGGATCCCTCCATAAAATCGGCTGATGGCCGCTTCCTGAGCAGCATGCCTGAACGAAGAAAATTGTCTGGAAGGCAAACCATAAGGCATCTCCGTAACATCAATAAAGCGAAACTGATCACCAAACAAAGCAGTGAGCACAACAGCTGCTGAAGCACTGATCACACTGTGCCCACTGGTATATTCAGGGAAAGGCGGGGTTTGCAACAAGGGCCGCCACGATTGGTCAATATAAGCATTGATGTAAGATTCTGGACGAATAACATTACTCCTGTATTTCTCATCCCAACAACTGATAAACGCATCAAACAAGGCTATAGCTGTAAAAAGATATGCCTTCACAGAATATGCAAAGTTTGCACCTGATGCCGAAGAAGCAATGCCAGCAATACTCATCCAGTGACCGCCAGGAGATAACTTCTTCGTGGCAAAATTGACATGCCCCTGCACCGTTAGATGAAAAGGATTGCAGTCCCAGAACAAGGCAATCGCTGAATCTTCCCTTGAAAGCAGTTTCGTCTTGTTGTACACCTCTTTGGCCAATTGATAAAATGCAGATTCCTTTCCGCTACCAAAACCAATGGCAGGTATAGGTTTATAATGATGCAAAGAATCAAGCGCAACCGTTCTGATCTTGCCCCAATGGGGTTCAACTGCCTGGAAATAACCGGGGGGAGTTGGTATCCATGACGATTTATCCTTGATGAGTGAATATCGCCTTAGCTTTCTTGTCTCTGCATATTGATCCGATTTCGACCATTGCATCACCGCTTCAGCAACTTTTTTTCCCCATGCAATAGAAGCTTGATAAACTTCCGGCCGAACATTTGAAAATTCTTTCATGATGACCCGCATGGAATCCAAGAGCATGGAATCTGAAAAGACCAGCTTTGATGCTGTTGTTAACATTGCATAAACGGCACTGACCTCAACATTCACTTTCCCGGCATAAGGTTCAGGATCCGGTGCAATAAAATCATGCCTCACTGATTGAAAAGAAATAGACATCTTCTTTTCAGCAGTCAGCGCCTCATATGCACCCAAACTGGAATACAGATAGATCCGGCTGGCAACAGGCGGAGAAAAAATATCATGAACGATAACCTGTGTGATCGCCTGCTGTGCTCTGTAGAATATGCGAGTAGAATTTTGTGCTGCAACTCCTTCATACCTGAACAGGCAAACACTAATCAATACGATGAGATTAAACCTGTTCATTTTTTTGAAAGTTTTAAAACCTGCACAGGTCCGCTGTTCTTCACCACAATGATGAGTTGTTCACCTTCTGCATTTTTAATCATCGCCATATCCCTGACATCCCCGTGGATGAACAATCCAATCTCACTATTATCAGCCACAATCATTTGATCTTTTGAGAAACCCAACAGACTACCCAACCCAGCATCATTCTGCCCCCACTGGGTACGCCAGGGGAAAAAATTACCTGCCAATAAATACTCCTTTCCGGCAGAAGTCTCATTCGTTTTAACAATTGAAAAGATGCGAGAAGATTGTGTGATCTGTGGTAATTTTCTACTGCTGTATTTTCTATTGCCATCACTGAAATAAACAAGATGATTCAACTCCGTGATCTTCCATTTGCGTGCTGACTTCATTTTCTCTTCCCCGACCAGATCATTGATCCCAACAGACGCATACTGATGATACTTGATATATTTTTTTCTCAAAGGCACCACCTGATCAAGCAGCTCATCTCTTGAAGCTGCCGGATATTCTTTTCCCTGTATGGAATAGCTGAACAACACCTCATTGGCTCCATTGTCATCCAGATCTGTTATGATCAACCCAACAGGATTTTCTCGTGATGCCTTGAACTGCAGATTATTACCCGCATTTCCGGCAATGATATCAGGATATCCATCTCCATTAAAATCATCCACCAACAGGGAAGTCCACATACCGCTATCTTCAAAACCAAAATCACCGGATATATCTTGAAAGCTGGAACCATTATTCCTGAGAGCCTTCATTGGCATCCACTCCCCGGCAATCAACAGATCCTGATCACCATCAGCATCCATATCCCTGAATACAACATCATGAATGATGCCGGGTGCAACCAAGGCATCAGACCATGAACGGGTAATATCAGTAAACAAAATTTTATTGCCCTTCGAATCATTTCTCAAGAGATAACTTCTTGATGGCTCAGGAAATGAACCGGGAACACAGGCCCCCCCAATAAAAATATCAAGGTCGCCATCCTTATCAATATCTGCCGCCGCAATGGCATTTTTACTTCCATTCATTTCTCTTGGCAATGCATCAGGTACAAATGAAAAATTTCCTTCCCCATCATTCATGTAAACACGATCCCTGTATTCAGCTGCACCATCATCATATTCATTTCCTCCGGAGACAACGTAAAGATCTTTGAAACCATCACCATTGATATCAAGGAACATTGCCTTCACATCTTCAGATGTCTTGTCAGCCTCCCATGGCTGCACCGTTGCTCTGATGAATTTTGATTGAGGGAGCTGTATAAAGAGCGTGCCCGATTGACCGATCGCTCCTCCCACAAAAACATCTTCCAGGTCATCCCCATTTACATCACCTGTTGCCAATGCTGGTCCCATCTTCGATAACTGATAAGGCAAAAGCACTTCCACCTTGAAATCAACAAACTCATTTTCCTCATGTTGAAATTGCAAGTTTGAATGGATGGTGATGTCTTCAAAAAGATATTTTCTTCCCTCCGATTCTTTTTTACTGTTTATTGACACCTGTTGTTGCACCAGTAATCTTGTATTGATCTTTAGATCCCTGATCAAAGTATCCCCTCCGCCGACCCACTCGATCCTTACAGAATCAACTGCATAACCGATACCCAAACCAAAATGAAGTATAGTTGAAACAGATGACTGATATCCCCTCACAGCATAGGCCTCCTGAAACTGAACAGGATTTTTCGGATCATTGGAATAGAGATAGACTTTTGATCCAATGGCATCAGGATTGCCTTGTTTGCCTTCTAGTTGAATCTGCAGGTAATTTTCTTTGCTGATATCACGACTGCGGTTCTCAAATAGCTGTACAGGTTCATTGTTATTCCCAATCACCAGATCCATATCGCCATCATTGTCAAGATCTGCATAGACGGCGCAATTGGAAACTGTCTTCCTGCTCATTCCCCAATCGGAGCTTACATTCTCAAAACTGAGGTCTCCCTTGTTTCTGAAAAGATAGTTTTGCAGCTTGTTGGAAGGCATTTGCTTCACCAAATCATAGGACTTGAAATTCAGATTCCCTTTTGCTGCCTCTTTGAGCTGAGCATCTGCAACGGTATATTTCAAAAAATCGTTGTCGGTATAATCCCTCAGATAACCATTGGTCACCAACAAATCTTTCCACCCGTCATTGTCAAGATCAACAAATAAAGACGACCAGCTCCAATCTGTATTGCTGATCCCGGCCAGCTGCCCGATTTCACTGAACCTGATGTTTCCATTCGGATCAAGTCCCCGATTGAGATGAAGCATATTGCGCATCTGCTGATGATAGTATCCGCTATCCAGCAACAGATGATAGGCATCATATTCATCCGGCCCCTTGAGCAATTTCTGCCGGTAATTATCCTCCGGCAACATGTCCAATGTAAATACGTCGGGCCAGCCGTCATTGTTCACATCAGCAATATCGGCGCCCATGGAAAACTTGCTGATGTGAGTGAAAGATTGCTGCAGTACCTGCCGGAATGTTCCGTTCTTTTGGTTGATATAACAATAATCCTGTTCGGTATAATCACTTGAAGTATAGAGATCCGGCCATCCATCTTTGTTGAGATCGCTCACAACCACAGAGAGTCCGAAATTGAGTGCATTGTTCACAATGCCTGAACTTAAGGTTACATCCGTGAATTTGAACGAGCCTTTTTCAGAACGATCATTTCGAAAAAGTCTGTTACCAAATTGCATATTGGGAACTGAACGGATTTCAGAAGTATTGAGATAGGGATTGAATGAATGATTGGAATGGTTCACCAGAAAGAGATCAAGATCGCCATCGAGATCATAATCAAAAAAGGCTGCATGTGTGGAAAGTGTACCGGGAGCATCAATTCCATACTGCTTCGCCATTTCACGAAAAACAGGAACTCCATTTTCCAGCCCTTGATGCACATAAAGTTCATTACTCAGGTCGGCGCCCGGTTTAGGTCCCGAATGACAGATATAAATATCAGGCCAGGTATCCCCATTCACATCAGCAATGCTAACTCCCGTTCGCCAGGCACCATTTCCTGCTACACCAGCTTTGCGTGTGATATCCTCAAATCGGAGCTTTCCTTTGTTGAGAAACAATTTATTGGGCACTACATTGCCGGAGATAAAAATATCCTCCACACCATCGTGATCAAAATCAGCTACACCAATCCCATGCCCATTGTAGAGATATTCATATTTGAAAATGTGCATGGAATCATTTTCAGTGATCTGATTGATAAATTCAATACCTGAAGTCTTAGGGGATACTTCAACCAAAAGCGGCATTTTCTCCTGTGCAAAAGAAGTTGAGAGAGCAATAAGTTCGAGAATCAATGTTATGAGAAATAACAACTTCATGCTTATCCTTTATCACTTGGGTACGTCAATCACCAATTCCTCATCTCCTTTCCTGTATGGAAGAAACACCATCATCATGGTCATCATTTCATTGGTGGTCTCCATATTACCGGATGAAAAAATCATTTGTGGTGGCTTGAAAGGATTGAAGGGATTGTTTGCAGTATTGTCGTAAGTGCCTTTGATGTAAAGTCGACTTCCCTGTGGGATTCTTACCAACTGTTTGAACCTGTAAATTTCCTGCCACCTGAAATCCCAATCAGGGATATGAACCAATTTGATTGTGTCTCCTTTGGGATTTATGGCATACGCCTTGAATTCTTTACCCAGCAAATGCATGTGCGGCCATACATAGAGCACAGAAAAATCTTCACCGGGATTGGAAAGGGTCAGAGAAAAAGTTTGAACCCTGTTGGGTAAGAGCCTGAGTGTTGGCAGGATCAGGTTCTCCCCAATGCCGCCCGAGCCAAAACTGATCACCTTTACTTTTCGATCTATCTTTTCTTTCGTGAAAAATAAATTGACGCCGGCAATGATCTCTTCCTTTTTTGCCAATGGAGCGATATGCATAGTCAGAAATACAACTCCCCGTTTGGGCAATACCCATCCCATACCCTTGGGATAACTTTCATGTGTTGCACCGGGTATCCAGCCACCATAATAACTGATGGAACTCTTCAAGGGTTTCCATTGATCACTTTTAACCGGATCATCTACCGTAAGATCAAGATAAGCAGGACCAGTAGTAAGCGGTATATTGGCAGGAACTTCATGTATACTGTAATTCACATGATGCACCACCCGCTTGTTGTTGGTATAAAACTCTATTGCTTCAACATTCAGTGAATCCTTTAATTCAAACGGAATCTTATAAATGATAAATCGTTCTGCATTGTCATCCGGCAAAGGAAAGGCAGCTTTCATCTTCAGCGTTGTATCAGGTTTTCTGTGATAAGAAGTAATGCCTCTTACAGCAGTGATCTTCTCAATATTTTTGATCTCACCGGTACCTCTTGGTGCGTTATTATCTACCCAATTGATGATGGTGGCCTTTTCATTTTCTGAGAGTGACCTGTCATTACCATATTTCACATAATCATGATGCGGTCTCCATGGTGGCATGTAACCTGATGACACAACTTTTTTAATGAAACCTGCGCGCTTTGATACATCTTCATAAGTAATCAATGAAAAAGGTGCTGCCTCATTGGGTCTGTGACAAGGAGTGCATTTTGAATGAATGATGGGTGCAACATCATTGATGAAAGTGGGGACCTGAGAATGGATTGGTCCTGAAATAAAACAGACAGTGATCAGCATCAAACAAACACGCTTCATATTCAATATTCATTTAAAAGACAACCCTGTGGCTTAACGTAAGTTAACGCAACTATACTCCCCTTCAGCATTTGTTGAATGCCATCCAGTAGATAATGCTGGTCTACGCGGGTTCTTTTCCTGCCCAATGCCGACATCCAGTTGTCGATGGCCCCATGATAAACAAGTTTACCCTGGCCGTCAAAAAGATACACCGCTGGCGTTACTTCCCCTTTGAGATAACGGGTAAGCTGCATGACACTATCGGTATACAACGGAAAATTTAGATCATAGGCCCCTGAAAAGTTGAGTACAGCAGCATCATCATAAGTCCTCCCGGGAATAATACCGGCTACCTGTATGACATCCCCGTGTTCTTTATTTATTTTTTTCAACAAGGGCATATAGTTGGCACACATAGGACACTCGGGAGATAGCAATACCAATAAGCTTGGTTGTTGCTGTAAGTAAACTCTTGCTTTTTGCTGAGGCGACCAGATCGGATAGTTGGCAGCAATAGAAAAGACAGGGTCTGACTGGTTTTGTGCAAATACATGGGAAAAGATCGTCATGATCATTATAAAAATCATATCCGGAAATCTTTTCCTCTGGCTCATATTGGCAAATTAATTCAAAGAGTCTTTAGTTTTTCACTGGAAAAGAAAAAAGGCCGGACTGATTGAACAGACCGGCCTCTTCAGATATGATATCTACAGAAAGTCTTATTGCTTATCCCACCAAACCCTTCCGTAAGGAAGCAGCTGGTCGCCAAACTCAGAATCCTTCTTCATGTCGTCAATGGCTGCCTGCCTGTTGACCCTGTTCAGGTCAGAAGGAGATGGGTTACCGATAACAGCCCTTCTGGCAATGGCAAATACAGAACCGTTGATCATGATATCCTCATTGGCCAGCGCCGTATTCTTGTTGGGCATGCCGGTCCTTTTCCACAATGCCCATGCTTCATTGGGCTGCTTGTAGAAATTGATATATGATTGGATGGCTATCTGCTCCAATGCCTTGGCAGAACTGTACTTCACTGTTGGGTGATTGGTATAGGCAGTTATCTGAGCAGCAGTGGCAGCTGCATAACCTGTTACAGCAGCTGCACCAGCTCTTGCGCTGTAAAATTCTATGGATGCTTTTATGCCATCATTGTACAGGCTCTCAGCATTCTCAGAAGTAATGCCTCGTGCGGCCAATTCAGCTCTCATGAACTGCTGGTCAGCATAAGTTATGAGTGGGAAGAAAGCCTGACCGGTTCCGCCTCCAAATGAAGGCTGGAACATACGCTCCTGCAGATAGGAAATGGTATCCATCACAAGGCTTGCATTCACCCTTCTGCCGGTATACCATACTGAATAAGCAGGACTTCCAGCTTTATCCGGACTGATGGGTGCGCCAACGTATCTGCGAGCCGGCTGGGTTGTACCAGCAGCAAGAACCTTTGCTGTAATCGCTGCATCTATGTTTGCCTGAGTATAATTGTTCATCTGATAGAAGAAGCCTATACGGGGGTCAGATGTCTCCCACATAAAATTTACAGTTGGTTCAGGAGCCCTGAAACCTTGTGGATTCCAGTTACCACCGGCAGTGAAACTTTGATGTGCGATATAATTCCAGCTATCATCGTTGGATGACATAAGATTTGAAGCATCTGCTACACACTCTTTGAGAATGGTAGTTGCCTTAGCAGCATCTCTTTTAAGCATTCTCATGGCAATACGCATGCGCAGGGCATTGGCTGCCTTTGCCCACCTGGCTGAGTTGCCCGCATAGTACTGATCATAGCTGGTCAGGGAAACCTGATTGCTTGCACCTGCCTTGAGTGTGGCAGAGAGTGTTTTCAGCTTTGCTTCCCATGCATTGAAGAGAGATTGCTGACTTTCCCATTTGGGTGTAAAAGTACCTCCGTAACGGGAATCAAATGCTTCTGTATAGGCAATGGATCCATTGATATCGGAAACATAGAATGCGTAGTAGATCTTCACCACTTCAGCCATAGCTACCAACATCTGGCGGGCGGCTTTTTCTTCAGGAGTCATCTTCTCAACAAGCTTGGCAACATCATTGGTTACACTGCCTATGCCAGGGAAAAATACAGAATAACGTGCGTTGAAATTTCCGAACTCCGTAAATGAAGTTGCATTGTTACCACCCTGAGCTGTGCTCATTTGCATCCAATACATGATCCTGCGGTAGTTGTCATAGAACTGCTCGAAATCCTGTCCGTGTGCAATTCTGCCGGCATTGAAAAACTGTTCTTCAGGCTTTACAGAATACAGTACGTCCGGATTGGTATTCAGCTTCACGAAGGCATCCTTCTGACAACCCGCGAAAAGCATCGCACCCAATACCAGTGTGATCGAGAATAATTTATTTTTTGTCTGCATCGTTTTGATCTTTTCTTTTGAATAATTGAGTTGAATGTTGATTTACATGATTAGAAACCTGCATTCAGTGAAATAGCGAGCTGCCTTACCCATGGCATACCACCATATTCTGCGAAGGCACCTGCTCTGCTGGCAAATACACTCTCAGGATTGATATGATCAGGAGTAGTATTGTACAGGTAGAAAAGATTACGACCTGTCAGATTCAGACGCAGGCGTTGCATAGCTACCTTTTTCGCCATATTCTTTGGCAACTCATATCCAACAGATACTTCGCGAACCGCTACCCAAGAATTTTCAAAAATTGAATACTCGCGAATACCGGTACCCCAGCTGGCCAGACCGTCATAATATTGCCATGCAGGGATCGGAGTCTTCATTCCTTTGGATACTGCTTCAGCATAAGACATGCCCTCAACATTTTGTCCATTGATGACCACTCCCTTACCGAATACACCATCAGGGATCACACCATCTTCACGCTTTACCCCAGTAGGGTCAGTCCACTCAACACCACCGCTGGCCTTGGTCCTTCCGTACAAAGTACTTTGGAAACTTCCGTACTGAGAACCATACTGATGAGTTGCGGAAGCCATTTTACCACCGATCTTGGCATCAAACTGTGCAAAGAAGGTAAAGTTCTTCCAGCGTACTTCATGAATATTGCTGGCCAGGAAATTTTCCATCATGGTGCCCACTTCCTTGAAACCCTGTCCGTATGAACCACTGCGGATGAACTGACCGGCAGCATTCAAAACGCGCTGACCGTTGTCATTCGTAGCGTAGGCATAGTTGGTGATGATGGTGCCATAGTCCTTGCCAACACGGGCAACAGAACGAACGTCAGCACCAAAAGCAAGATCAAGTTCTACCTGATCTACACCAGGATAAAGGTCAATCACTTTATTACGGTTACGGGTGAAGTTGACAGTTGTGGTGTACTCGAAGTCTTTTTTACGTGCAACAACTGCTGAAATCACCGCTTCTATACCCTGGTTCTGAATGTTACCTGCATTGATTTGTCTGCTCGGTGTTCCGCTCTCAGCGGGAGCACCCAGGTTGAGAATCTGGTTGAATGTATTCTTCTTGTAATAGGCTACATCTAAGCGGATTCTGTTGTTGAACATTCTGGCATCAAGACCAAATTCAAACTCTCTTGCACGCATAGGTCTGAGGTTGAGATTACCCAGTCCATATCCGCCCCATCCATATTGTGGGAAGGCAGTTCCATTGGGCAACAATGGTGTTCCCAACAGACTGTAATTGCCAGAAGTAGTTGAAAAAATACCTGTACCTGCACCGGTATAACCCAAGCTACCACGGAGTTTAGCGAAGTTCAGCCAATCAAATTTCTTGTTTTTTTGAAGCAGTTCAGTGAACACCCATGAAGCACCTACTGAAGGATAGAGGTAAGAATAATCACCACTTCCATCAGGGTAGGTCAGTGTGCTGTTCCAGTCGTTACGAACACTTGCATTCAAAGTAACCATATCCTTCCAGGTAGCATCACCATAAGCATACAATGCATCGAGTCTGCTCTGAGGGAATATGCCTGCAGATGTTGTGGCAGCATTGAGCGAGTTAGCGATAGAGAATATTCTGGGGATACGCAGACCACCGCTTGTTGAAGAAGACTGCTGGCGACCACCCAAACCACGCTGGGTTTCACCACCCACAGTAACGTTATAATCAATGCTTTCACCTGCTTTGCGTGAAGCAGTCAACAAAGCCTGGATACGGGCATTCTTGGAGTTGCTCTGGAACAGGGAATAAGATCCTGAGAAGTTTGGACCGATACCAAAGTTAGGACCGTCACCAGGAGTTTTGTTTTCCCTTTGAACATTCAATGAGTTTACATTGCTACGCACCAGTGCAGAAAGCCAGGGAAGAATCTTGGCATTAAGATCGAGATTGGCAAGAATCTGATCTTCCTTGTTATCGATGCGAACCTGATATAGCTGCCAGATGGGCTGGAGATTAGAACCCCTGATATAAGGAGCAACGATGTTTGAGCCTCCAACTTCTGGTTTAAGGTAGTTGTTCAATACATAATCGATAGGAAGGTTTCTTGCATTCGCAAATGCAAACCTGAAAAGCGGATTGGAGTTACCACCCTGAAGCAGTGGGTTGGTTGTATTGGAAACAGCATAAGCCATAGATGCATCCATGGTTACATACTTACCTATCTTCTGAGTTGCCCTCAGGTTGAAGTTGTTCCTGCCGAACTTGTTGGTAGGCTGAATGGCCTCATTCGAAGTATTGGTATAAGAGAACCTGAATGTAGTCTGGGCATTTCCGCCTTCAACAGCAACGTTGGTATTATTGATCTTGCCGGTACGGAATAGAGATGAAAGATCATTGGCGACGTAAGAACGCTTTACCCCATCCGCATCTGTAACCATTGTGCCATCCAGCTTCGGACCAAAATTATAAAACGGAGAAAAGCTGTTGTTGGCAATAGCAGGGCTGCCATCAGGTGCTTTATCAAAATAAGGATTGATACCCCCTCCGAATTCATTCTGGAAGGCGGGCAATCTCCAAACCTGCTCGATAGTGCTGGTCTGCGCTACACTCACACCAATTCCGGGACGCTCGCGACCTTTCTTGGTGGTGATGAGGAGAACTCCATTCAAAGCCTGTGAACCATAAAGGGCACTCGCGGCTGAACCTTTCAGTACAGTTACACTCTCATAGTCATCAGGATTGAGGTTCTTCATCTGGTTACCGAAATCACGGGCATCACCCCAGCTGTCGGCACCTGAAGTACCAGGCTGAATCAGCACACCATCAATTACAATCAAAGGCATGGTATTACCGCTCAAAGAGGCGTTACCGCGGATACGTATACGGGAGCTGGAGGAAGGTCCGCCTGCACCCTGGTTCACCATCACACCGGCAACTTTACCCTGGAGTGAGTTGATGATATTCACTTGGCCTGCACGGGCAACATCTCCACCCTTGACCTCCTGAATCGCATAGGCGAGTTTTCTTGTTGATTTTCTATCTCCGAAACCGGTAATTACAACTTCATCGAGTTGATTACCCGCTCTCTTCATGGAGATGGCCATGGCTTGCGATGCAGCCATTTCTACCGTACCCAATCCGATTCCGGAAAATACCAGCACAGGAGATGCATTTGATGTGCTGATCGTAAAATTACCTGTAGCATCTGTAAGGGCAAAAGTCTGTGTTCCTTTGACTTGTACAGACACACCCTGCAATGGACTTCCCGCTTCATCCTTTACATTTCCTGTGAAACTTTTTTTCTGCTGAGCACTGGTTGTAGCCATGAGCACAGAAAAACAAAAGAAAAGCAAAATCCTAATCCGTGTTTTCATCATTTCAGTTCTTTTGGTTAGTGACTATTTGATTTAGAATAAAGCGCATAATAAGTAAATATTAAAAACAAAAAAATCTTGTTAAATAAAACAAACTCTTAATTAAACAAAATCAGAAATAAATTTCAGACTGATGATTATTTTACTAGTTCAAGTAAGCAATGCCATTGGTATTTATCAGTCTGAAAATGCTGTTGTTAAATCTGCAGATATTGACTTTTCCAATTAACAATATATCATACGCCTTCAGTAATTTGCAGCAAATCTGAATCTGATGCGTATTCTTATTG
>JBKCOY010000128.1:0-23685 GCA_046309555.1 Chitinophagia bacterium | reverse complement strand
GTTCAAGCTGAACAAATGGCTGACCTTCAACAGTGTTCTTGCTTACAACTCCAATAAAACAATCAATCCATCAACCGGCAGTCCGGAATTCATCATTCGTCAGGCCATTGGTCTTCCTGCATTGGGTGGTGGTAAATATGGTCCCGGTCTCTACGGTACTGCAGCGCAGACCAACAATAGAAATCCGATCGCAATGGCCGAAGCCACTGGTAATTCTGTTGTACAGGGTAATACACTGTTGACGCGTTTCGGATTCAATTTGCGTCCGGTAGATGGATTGGAAGTAGAAGCCTATTGGGGACGTGAGAAACGAAATCCTTATACCAAGACATTTGTAAAAAATGCGGATATCTTCCAACCCAATCTTACCACACAGCAGTACGATCGCATCGCCATCTGGCCGGGCAATACGTCACTGTCTGAAGCATGGAGAAATGACACCTATCAGAACTATACCGCACAGGCTACTTACAATGCAAAGTTAGGTGAGGATCATTCCCTTAGGGTAATGGCCGGAGGACAAAGTGAGCTCTACAGCAACTATTTCTTTGGTGCCAGCAGGCAGGGCTTCATCAACCCCAATCAGCCTTACCTCAATCTGGGTACAGGTGCCAGGGATAACAATGCCGGTGTTTCTGAACTTGCACTTGCCGGATTTTTCGGCAGGTTGAATTATGCATATAAAGACAAATATTTGCTGGAGGTGAATGGACGAAGAGACGGTTCTTCAAGATTCTCTCAGGTCAACGATAAACAGTGGGGTAATTTCGGATCAGCATCTGCAGGATGGATATTCACCAAGGAAAATTTCCTGAGTGGTCTTTCTGATGTGCTGACTTTTGGAAAAATAAGAGGTTCAATCGGTGGAAACGGAAACCAGAATTTTGGTTCCTTCTATGCATTTGATGCCTTTTACGGACAATCCAACTATAATAACCCAACCAATGGTACCAACGCCTATTTCAACAACCTAACCACATTGGGTGTGGCCATACTGCAGTTCCCCAATCCTATGATCGGATGGGAAACATCTAAGCAATGGAATGTGGGCGTTGATCTTACTTTCAAGAATGGTCTGACTTTAACAGCTGACTATTATGTCAAAACCCTGAAGGATATGATCCTTCCACGTGTACTTCCTGCATCTGCCGGTGGACTTTCCAATCCATTTGTCAATGCCGGTAACATGGATAACAAAGGCTGGGAGGTATCAGCTAACTATAAAAAGTCATTCAAGAAACTCAACCTGGATGTTACCGCCATGCTCTCTGATGTGCGCAACAATGTAACAGGTTTGATTGAAGGACTTCCTTTCATTGATGGTGGAAATGCCAGGACTGCCCCGGGTTATGCACTCGGATCCTATTATGGTTACCAGGCGCTTGGATTCTTTGCAGACAGCAACGACGTGAAGAATTCACCTGTTCAGTTCGGAATTCCCTGGAGCTCAGTTGCTACAACTGGTCCAAAAGCTGGCGACATGAAATATGCCGATATCAGCGGTCTGGATGGCAAACCTGACGGAAAAGTTGATGCACTTGACAGAACATTCCTCGGTAATGCTTTTCCCCGTTATGAGTACAGCATAAACCTGAACCTCTCTTACGGAAATTTTGATTTGAATCTTTTCGGACAAGGTGTGGGTAGAAGAAGCAATTACCTCAGTGGTACCGGTGCTGTTCCATTTGCAAGCTCTGATTTCATTGCTTCATTACTGGAAATTCAGAAAGACTCCTGGAGGCCAGGCAATACCGATGCATTGTTTCCGAGATTGCTGCCATCCGGATTCGGCGGCAACAATTTCCTCGCATCCTCCTGGTGGATCAGAAGTGCATCATATTTCCGCCTGAAAAACGTGAACCTGGGGTATACCATTCCTGCAGCAGCATTGAAGAAGGCCAAGATCAGTTCTGTCAGGGTGTTTGTCAGCGGTCAGAATCTTTTCACCATCACCAAAGCATGGAATGGATTTGATCCTGAGATCAACAATGCCAATGCAGAGTTCTATCCGGTGATGCGCACCTATACTGCAGGTCTTAATGTGAACTTCTAAAACAAGTAAAATAAGCGTTATGAAAAAAATAATATACTCCTTCCTGTTGGTGTCTCTTCTGGGAATCGCTGGTTGCAGCAAATTCCTGGACAGGAAACCTTTGGATGCTTCATCCTCCACCAATTTCCTTGCCAACCAGGAAGAAATGGAGCTGAGCCTGAATGGTGTTTATGGATCAGCCTTCTGGGCTTTCCCGAACAATACTCCATTGTTGTTTGCGGTTGAGGCATCAACCGACCTTGCCATCAAAAGAGGTGGTAATGCTGAAGATGCCGTGGCCATGGGCGATGGTGGTCCCTTTCTGATCAACAATGCACTTGTGAATACTTGCTGGAGTCAGGCTTACCGACTCGTGCAAAGAGCCAACCAGCATCTAGATGGAATGGCGAATGGCAAGAACAATGTGTCGGCAACTACTTATGGCAGAATCAGGGCAGAAGCGCTCGTCTTAAGAGCATGGTCTTACTTTCACCTGATGTATATGTTTGGTGATGTTCCCTGGTACAACAAAACACCTGCAGTAAATGAGGTGCTGGCAGCAAGCAGAACCCCGGTGGCAACCATTGTTGCTGAACTGTACAAGGATCTTGATGAAGCTTCAGGTGCTTTTGCTGCTGCGAATTCCCAACCTGTGATTGCACAGGGTAGGGTAAACAGAGGTGTTGCGTTGGGTCTTAAGGCTAAGCTTGCACTGCTCATCAAAGACTATAAAACTGCAGCTGCTACTACCAAGGCCATAATGGATCTTGGACAGTACGGACTGAATCCAAGCTATCCCAATCTGTTCCTTTTGGCGGGTCAAACTGCGAATACAAACAGGGAAATCATGTTCAATCAGGCTTATCCAACTGATCTGCTTGACCCACAGAACTGGGGCCCCATTTTGGGCGTTCCACGTCAGGTTACCAATTCTCAGAGCAGCCATTTCCCAACACAGGCACTGGTAGATCGCTATGAAGCCAACGATGGCAAGCGCATCGATCAGTCTGCAGTTTACAACCCACTCAATCCAAGGGTGAATCGCGACAATCGTTTGAAATGGACTGTATATATGCCTGGCGATACCATGGTGTATAATACACTCAAGACGCCATCTCTGCCATATGTGCAACCCAAAGAAAAAACCATTTTCAACATCCATAGCAACATCAGAAGAAGATTCAACTGGAATACGAATGCTTTTGATAATGTTACCGGTAACAACGACTGGATCGGTGCGCAGGCAGCCGGTATTCAATGGCAAGTGAGTGCTACCGGAAATATTGGAGGTGTTGGTTATGTATGGAGAAAGTATATTGATTCCACCCAATACATCTGGGAAACCAAAACAGGTTATATCCTGATGCGCTACGCAGATATTTTATTGATGTATGCAGAAGCAAAAGTTGAACTGAATGAGATTGACGCAACTGTTCTTACAGCCATCAATCAGGTACGTGGGCGTGTTGGCCAGCCGGCAATAACCACTACCAATCAAGCTGAATTACGTCAGATCATTCGCCGCGAACGTGTAGTGGAATTTGCAGGAGAGGGACAGCGATTGTTTGATCTGCGCAGATGGGATATTTATGGAAGCGCTAACAACGGCCCTATTGTAGGATATGCAACTGATCCTGCAGTAGCTCCTGCCACACCTGTATTTGGCGCTAATGATATTCCAGATTATACTGCCAGTATCAACCAAAGGATACGATTCAGAAATCAGGTCAGGAACAATGCCAATCCAAAATATAAGCTGTGGCCAATTCCACAGTTTGAGATTGATGCCAACAAGAGTATCGTCCAGAATCCAGGATGGTAAAAATATCAGCAGTAATAAAAAGGGGCATCAACTGATGCCCCTTTTTATTTGATATTTATGAATTGTTTTATTCTGTTCGCAATTCGATTTCACTTCCTTTCATGAGCTGATCATGCTTAATCATAAGTTTGTCTTGCTTTTTCCCATCTACATAAACGGCTTTGACTGTTTTGCCGGTACCTGTTTTTTTGATCCTGATCTTTCCTGTTTTGCCGGTGCTCAACATCACTTCATCCAGCAATGGGAATCCGATTACATATTCGCCTGATGCAGGATTAAGCGGGTAAAAACCCATTGAGCTGAAAATATACCAGGCACTCATTTGTCCGCAATCATCATTGCCGGATAGCCCCTCCGGCCCATTCTTATACATGCTGTCTGCGATCATCCTGATTCGCTCTGCAGCTTTCTCCGGACTTCCCAGTGCCGTGTACATATAAGCGATATGATGGGAGGGTTCATTTCCATGTGCATATTGCCCAATCAGTCCAGTAACATCAATCGACACATTGTCTCCTCTCAACTCAGATCTGGTGGTAAACAATGTATCCAGTTTGGCCAGAAGTTTATCCTTTCCACCATAAAGATCTGCCAGCCCGGGTACATCATGGGGCACAAAAAAGCTATGCTGCCATGCTGTTCCTTCAATGTATTGTCCTTCAAAACCAT
Source organism: Chitinophagia bacterium (assembly GCA_046309555.1). Taxonomy (GTDB): domain Bacteria; phylum Bacteroidota; class Bacteroidia; order Chitinophagales; family Chitinophagaceae; genus Pollutibacter. Next base: position 19,162 of record JBKCOY010000128.1, on the reverse strand, counting down.
GTTCAGAAACAAAGGGGTCAAATGGTTCCACCCATTGGCCATTGCTCATTTTTCCTCGCATGAAACCGGTTTTGGCATCAAATAGATTTTTATAGTTGCCAGCACGTTGTTCGTACTTCGCAACGTCTTCCAGGTGTCCTAATTTTTTGGCTACCTGTGCAATGCACCAGTTGTCAAAAGCGTATTCAAGTGTATAGGTTACACTCCATCCGTGCAGATCGTGCGGCAGATAACCATATTGATTGAAGAAAGGAGTGCCACGAATTTCCTGATCAGCTGAGGCTTTCATTGCCTTGTATGCCAGTTCATGATCAAAGCCCTCAAAGCCTTTGAGAATGGCATCGGCAAGGATCGGAACGGAATGAAAGCCCGTCATGGTGTTGGCATCCCAGCTACTGATGTCCCATACCGGTAACAAACCATTGTCGTTGTAAAAAGCGAGCAGGCTGTTCATCCACCCTTCGACCATTTTTTGTTGTGTAAGTGTGAAAAGGGGATGCAGGGCCCTGAAAGTATCCCAGGTAGAGAAAATATTGTACTTGGATTTTCCCTCCGGCATCTGATAAATTTTACCATCTGCATTTTTGTAGAAGCCCTTGCTGTCAGAATACAATGAGGGGGCCATGCAGGTTCTGTACAAAGCCGTGTAGAATCTTTTGGCAGCCAGTGTGTCTTCTGTATTGATCTCTATTTTCGACAACTCTTCTTCCCAGCCTTTTTCAGCATTTTCTCTGATCTCCTCGAATGATTTACCCTGGCTCTCCAATTGCGCCAGAGCTGCGGATGCATAGGATACATTGCTGATGCCAACCCTTACCTCCAGTGGTTTTTTTGTTGCGAATGCAAGCATCAGTTTTATGTTTTTTCCTATAAGCCCATTCTTCGGATCGGTGTCATCATTCAGGGCAACACTGTCTTTCATGAAAACATGGTTGATGATGGGTTGACTGAATGTTGCCTGAAAATATATTCGCTGATTTTTGGCCCATCCGGTGGAATGTTTATACCCGATGATGGTGCTGTCGTTCATGATACTGATCTCACAGGAATCGGGGAAGTCCCAGTTCTGATGATAGGATGGATCCCAGCGCAGCCATCCGGTGTCTGCAGGAAATTGATAACGATGTACACCGGATCTTGCCGTTGTAGTCATCTCACAGCTTATGCCATTGTTGAGCTTTACGGCATAATATCCGGGGGATGCAGTTTCGTTCTCATGCTGAAAAGGTTCATGAATCCTTTCTTCCAGCAAACTGTCTGTGTGCGTTTGTGGGAGAACAGAAATATCATAACCGTCTCCTATGCCTGTTCCACTGAGATGCGTATGACTGAATCCGGCAATCGTATTGCTACTGTAATTATACCCACTGCACCAATCCCATCCATCCACACCATTGTCAGGTCCCAGTTGAACCATTCCAAATGGAATTGTGGCGTCAGGGTGAACATGCCCATGACCTCCGGTGCCCAGGAATGGGTCTACAAACTTCAGCAGTGATGTCTTGTTCTGTTTGCACGACAACAATGCAATGCAAAATAGAAATGCGAATACTTTATGCATGGTGTATTATTTGATGAACGGATACTGACCTTCAAACCAGGGTAAAGCATCTTTGACTCCCTCATAGAAAAAAAACACTTCTCCTTTGAAGCCGGCATTCCTGTTGGCCTGTATCATTTGCGTCAGATATCCTGCTGTGGCGAGATAGGTTCCGGATTTTACCAGCACACCCGGATATAGCGGCACCTTGGTGCTTTTATGATATGATTTTTGCTGTTGCAAGGTGGCGTTGTAGGCATTGATGTCATACCGGTAACATTGCGGTATCACGGCGTCTACCCAGCCACTGTCTACCCATGTGGGCCAGTCCTGCAAATATTCTTCCAGCGACCAAGGATAGGGGGAAGGAGACATGGTCACCTGTATCGATGAACGTACGGTCTTGATCTCATTATACAATCGTTTCATAAAAGCATTCAATCGCTTTGCTCTCCAGTTCAGCCAAGCCGGATCTTTGATGTTGGTGGTGGGAAACGCATTGTTGTTCTCCTTTTTGTATTCAGCAACAGTGTAATCGTCATAGCCGGCAGTGGAAGGAAGGGCCGGCAGCCTGTCATCTCCCTGAACACCATCCACGTCATAATTGGTAACAACTTCTTTGAACAGATCTATCAGGAATTGTTGCACTTCAGGATCAAATGCATTCAGCCAGTCGAATCCATTTTTAACCACCAGCGACCGGTTCTGATCCAATGCAGCCCATTTTGGCTTTGCGGCAATGATCGATCCGCCCTGCGCACTATATGATGATGAAAATCCATATTCAAACCAGGCATGCACTTTCAGTCCTGCCGCTTTTGCTGCCGTGATCAGTTCTCTCAATGGATCCCTGCCTGCAAATTTTTCCAGTTGTTTTTTGCCGGTTAAATTCTGCATCACATCACTCGGGTATATGGTGCGAGCATTGTTATAGACTACAACAAAGATTGTATTGATGCCTGCCCGTTTGCAGGCAGTTACCGTTGCCTGAATGTTGTCGTTGTTGTCGAGTGCCGTGCTGGCCGTGGTGGTGATCCAGACGCCCCTCATGGCATTGGGATCCCATACGGGTCCGGGTGGTGCCGGCGGCAGTGGAGGTGCAGGGGTAGTCTTTTTTTTACAACTGGAAATCGCGAACAGAAAAGCACAACAAATGATTGTAAAGGGGATGGCATGTCTCATGTTCTTTCTCATTTCCTTGCATCAAATTATTTTTAAAAATAATTAATATTTATAATTAGCTTTATTAAAATACTTAAAGACTTACTGTGGCCTTACATTCTTTGGATCTGTTAATCATTGTGCTGTATCTGGTGCTGACCCTGGCTGCCGGATTCTACCTGTCGCAAAAAGCAACGAAAGACCTGCGTTCTTATTTTCTTGGTGGAAATACCATGAAATGGTACACATTGGGTTTGTCAAATGCTTCCGGTATGTGGGACATCAGCGGCAGCATGTGGACGGTCATGATCCTCTTTGTATATGGATTGAAAAGTGCCTGGATACCCTGGCTCTGGCCGGTATGGAATCAGGTATTCGTGTTTGTTTTTCTCGCCATCTGGATGCGACGCAGCAATGCCATGACGGGTGCGCAGTGGATCAGCTTTCGTTTCGGTGAAGGCAGGGGAGCCAAATTGTCGTATATCATCATTGTGATATTCGCTCTGGTAAGTGTAATGGGCTTCATGGCCTATTTCTTTGAGGGTATCGGAAAGTTCTGTACATCCATCCTGCCATATGACCTTTCGTTTTCCATTGGAAACTGGCAGATATCCAACGAGCATTCATATGCCTTGATCATTTGCGGTATTACCACCATCTATACAGTAAAGGGCGGCATGTACAGTGTGGTAGCCACAGAAGTATTGCAGTTTTTCTTAATGACACTCAGCGCATTTGTAGTGGCCTACATTGGCTATACACAAGTGAGTGCTGAGCAGATTGCAGCGGTTGTTCCCGCTGGTTGGGACAACCTGTGGACGGGCTGGGATTTGCAGCTTGATTGGAGCAATACTCCTTATCCGCTGGTGAACGACAAGATCACTGGTGATGGTTTTGGTTTGTTTGGCGCCTTGCTGATGATGATGATCTTCAAGGGCATTTTTGCATCTATTGCAGGACCAGTTCCGAGCTACGACATGCAACGGATCCTGAGTACACAAACACCTTCGGATGCTGCCAAAATGAGCATGAGTACAATACTGGTCATGTACATTCCCCGCTATCTCCTGGTGTCGGGATTTGCTGTGTTGGGATTGGTGTATTTACAACCCGAGATTGCAGGCATGGGATCATCGATCGATTTTGAAAAAGTACTTCCGCTCGCGATCAATAAGTTTGTGCCACTCGGTTTCAAAGGATTGCTGATCGCTGGACTGCTCGCTGCTTTTATGGGCACGTTCTCTGCTATTGTGAATGCAGCACCAGCGTATATCGTCAATGATATTTATAAAAAATATATTCGTCCGGACGCGCCTTCTGAAAAGCTGATCCGATACAGCCTCTATTCCTCTATTCTTCTGGTGGTGGTTGGTATTGCTTTTGGTTTCAATGCAGAATCCCTTAACCGCCTTACGCTATGGATTACGTCAGCACTTTATGGAGGTTATGCAGCAGCCAATATGCTCAAATGGATCTGGTGGCGTTTCAATGGATATGGATATTTTGGAGGAATGGTGGCAGGACTGATCATCAGTACCCTCATTCTTTTCTTCAAGCCAGAGTTGGTGGGAATGCTGGGTCTCGAACAAACCATTCCTGATATTTTTCTATTCCCACTGGTCCTTGTTTTTTCTTTGGTTGGATGTCTGATCGGCACCTACATGGCACCCCTGGAAAATGAACAGCAGGTTATTCAGTTCTACAAGCAGACCAGGCCATGGGGATGGTGGGGACCTATCCGCAAAAAATTAATTGAACAGGAACCGGACATTCAGCTGGAATCTGATTTTGGAAGAGATGTTTTCAATATCATTGTGGGCATCATCTGGCAAATGGCCCAGGTGGTCATCCCCATGTATTTCATGATCAGGAACAACACACAACTGGCCATTTGGTCAGTCATCTTCTTTGTAACTTCCTGGTTGCTCAAGAAATACTGGTGGGATAAATTAAAAGATTGAAACGCAGATGATCAAGGGAACTTTTTTAGACGAAATCAGTCATGATATTCCTCATCAAAACTGGGGTAGGGATGAGTGGGATAAGGATTTTACTTTCATGAAACAGGCCGGTATTGATAAGGTGATCATGATCCGTTCCGGTTATCGAAAGTTCATCACTTATCCTTCAGAATACCTCATCAGCCAATACAATTGTTATCGTCCTTCAGAAGACTTGGTTCAGTTGTTTCTTGAGCTTTCAGACAAACACGGAATGGAATTCTATTTCGGATTGTATGATTCAGGGATTTACTGGGATACGAACGATATGCATCACGAGATAGATGCGAATCGATATGTGATTGATGAGGTTTGGAGCCGATACGGATATCACCGGTCTTTCAAAGGATGGTACCTGAGCATGGAGATCAGTCGCAAAACCAAAGGAGCCATTGAAGCATTCCGAACACTGGGTCTTGCAGGAAAAGAAAAAAGAGCAGATCTGAAAACATTGATATCGCCATGGATCGATGGCCCAAAGGCTGTCATGGCCAGTGATGCCTCTCTTCGCAAAAATGATGCAGTCTCGCTGGAGCAACATGAACGGGAGTGGACGGAGATCTTCCAAGGTATTCAAGGCGCAGTGGATATTGTTGCCTTTCAGGATGGCCACGTAGACATCAGCGATCTTGAAGATTATCTGGTGGTCAACAAAAAAATGGCTGATGCACATGGCATGCAGGCATGGACAAATACGGAAAGTTTTGACAGGGATATGCCGATCAAATTTTTGCCAATCAAATTTGAAAAACTAAGACTCAAAATGGAGGCAGCGAAACGTGCTGGATACACAGACGCCATCACTTTTGAATTTTCACATTTCATGAGTCCGCAATCTGCCTATGTGCAGGCCCATCATTTGTATAACCGCTATCTTGAATTCATTGGTAAGCAATAGTATGAGATCCATAATCTGTTTATTTTTTTTACTGTTCACATTGCAGACATTATCTGCCAAAGATCCGGTGAGGGGTGTATGGATGACCAATGTGGGCAGTCGCGTGATGTATTCAAAAGACAGCATTGCCCGTGCGGTTCAGCAATGCAAGTCGCAGGGCATCAATCATATTTTTGTCGTGGTCTGGAACAAGGGAATGACAATGTATCCCAGTAGTGTATTGAACAGGTATATCGGGGTGGAACAAGATCCTCTTTTCAAAGGCAGGGATCCGATACGTGAACTCATCGACCTTGCGCATGCCCAAAAGATAAAGGTTCACGCCTGGTTCGAGTTTGGTTTTTCATTTGCTTATCGTGATACAACATCCTCTGTATGGTTCAATCGATATCCTGAATGGCTGGGAAGAGACAGAAAAGGAGGGGTATTGATGAAGAATGGATTTTACTGGTGGAATGCATTGCATCCCGGTCCACAAACGCTCCTGAAAGAACTGGTCCTTGAGATGGTGCAAAATTATGATATCGATGGTGTGCAAGGTGATGATCGTTTACCAGCCATGCCATCAGAGGGAGGATGGGATTCCTATACACGTTCCTTGTATAAGGAGTCGACCGGGAATAATTTACAGGAAGGAAATATAAATGAGGAAGCGTTTTTACAATGGAAGGCCGACAGGCTCAGTGAGTATGGCAAAAACATTTATTCGGCGGTAAAGCAAACACGAAGATCCTGCATTGTATCCTGGGCGCCGAGTATTTATCCATGGTCGAAGCAACAGTATCTGCAGGACTGGCCTAAGTGGCTGGAAGGAGGGTATGCTGACTATATTTTCCCACAGCTGTATCGCTATAAGCTCGATGCGTATGAGAAAATTTTGAAGGAGCTGGATGAACAGGTTTCCGGGAAATTGAAAAAGAAAGTGTTCCCCGGTATCCTGACTTCTCTGGGTGATGGCTATCAGGCAGGGGAGGAGATGTTGCGGGGCATGATCAATCTCAACAGGAAGTATGGGTTCAATGGAGAAGTATTCTTTTATTATGAAACACTGAATCGATTTCAAAAAAATATATATCAATGAAGCTAAGCATGAGATACCTTCTTTTGTTTGTTGTTATTCTGGCCTGCAGCAAATCCCCCAACGCTGGAACAAATCCTACTCCCAATCCTCCACCCACCCCCACGCCACCACCATCTGCTAAATTGCTCAAGCTGCCAGCAGGGTGGAAGTATGATATCAATCTTTCCAATGGATTTCCTGACGGAATTGAGGCATACACGTTTGATACTCTTTTTCAGCAGAGCACCATCAAGGCCTTTGCGGTAGCCTTCAATCCCAAGACCAGTTATCTCGATTTCAAACCCACTTTATCAGCCACCTCGAAAAAACCCAGCGAGTTTTTTTCTCAGGAAACAGGCATAGTTTATGCATGCATCAACGCAGGATTTTTTGGCGGAAATCAGTCCTATAGTTTGGTGAAATACAATACTGTTCTATCCCCTAATATCAAATCCGTCAATCGCACATACAGTGGTTCCAGTACGCCTTATTATCCCACCAGAGCGGCATTGGGCATCTCTGCTGCCGGAGAGCCATCCGTTGCATGGGTGTATCATATCGGAACCGGCAATGACAGAATTTTTCAATATACTGCTCCTTCTCCTAATCTTTTGGGTACTGCACCCAAACCTGTTCCGGATGAAAACTTTCCAGCTGGAGGCTCAGAGTGGAATCTTCCTTTTGCTATCGGAGGTTCACCGATGCTGCTCAAAGGAGGTGAGGTGAAAATTACAGATAAGGAAGAGCTGATTGAAATCAACAATACTACCTCAAGGCCTCGTTCAGCGGTCGGATATACTGCTGGCGGGCTCGTGGTGCTGCTGGCAATTGAGGGCGACAATGCAGCCAATGGTTATCCTGGAGTGAATCTCAATACCCTTGCGCTTCTGCTCAAAGAATTGGGCTGTACCAACGGCATCAACCTGGATGGAGGAGGCTCTACCAGCATGATCGTGAACAATCGTCTGACTGTGAGGCCGGGCGACAATGGAGTTGAGCGCCCAGTTCCTTCTGTTATCATGATCAAAAGGAAATAATTCTCTAAATTTGCGGCTCAATAAACTATTACCATGGCATACGACGTAATTGTGCTGGGCAGTGGTCCCGGTGGTTATCCTGCAGCGATCAGGGCCTCACAACTCGGTTTTAAGGTAGCGATCATCGAAAAGGAAAGCCTCGGAGGCGTTTGTCTCAACTGGGGTTGTATCCCCACCAAGGCCCTCCTCAAGAGTGCCCAGGTATACGAATATCTTAAGCACAGTGCTGATTATGGTATCAAAAGCAGCGGAGTGGAGCATGATTTCGGTGCCGTTGTGAAGAGAAGTCGCGGCGTGGCCGACAAGATGAGCAAGGGTGTTCAGTTTCTCATGAAGAAGAACAAGATCGATGTGGTGATGGGATATGGAAAGATCGCCGGCAAAGGCAAGGTGGAAGTAACCGCAGCTGATGGTAAAAAGCAGATCGTAGAAGGAAAATACATCATCATAGCTACAGGAGCCAGAAGCCGCCAGTTGCCCAACCTCCCGCAGGATGGCAAGAAAATCATTGGCTACCGTGAAGCCATGGTGCTTCCCACCCAACCCAAATCCATGGTTGTCGTGGGCAGCGGTGCAATTGGTGTGGAATTCGCTGATTTCTACAATGCCATGGGCACCAAGGTGACCATCGTGGAATTCATGGACAGGATCGTTCCTGTTGAAGATGCTGATATCAGCAAGGAACTTGAAAAGCAACTCAAAAAGAAGGGTGTTAATATCCTCACTTCCAGTGAAGTGACCAAGGTAGATACAGCAGGAGCAGGGGTAAAGGCCCATGTGAAAAATGCGGCAGGAGAATCTGTGATCGAGGCTGAAATTGTTCTCAGTGCTGTGGGTATTGCCCCCAATATCGAGAACATCGGACTGGAAGAGAATGGTATCAAGACCGACAAAGGCAGAATTGTGGTCGACAAGACCCAGCAAACCTCTGTGCCGGGTATCTACGCCATAGGCGACTGCTCTCCCGGTCAAGCCCTGGCCCATGTGGCAGGTAAAGAAGGCATCAATGCGGCTGAAGCCATTGGATACCTGGAAAAGAAATACCATCATCTGCCTGATGCAATCGATTACAACAATATCCCCGGATGTACCTATTGTTCACCAGAGATCGCATCTGTGGGCTATACCGAAAAGGCCGCTAAAGATGCAGGATATGAGCTCAAAGTGGGTAAATTCCCCTTTATGGCCAGCGGAAAAGCCAGCGCAGCAGGCAATACCGACGGGTTTGTAAAGGTGATCTTCGATGCCAAATACGGTGAATTCCTGGGTGCCCACATGATCGGAGCCGGGGTCACCGAAATGATTGCCGAAGTGGTAGTAGCCCGCAAGCTGGAAACCACCCACCATGAGATCCTGAATGCCATCCATCCGCACCCAACCATGAGTGAGGCGGTAAAGGAGGCCGTGGCCGCTGCTTATGGCGAAGCAATTGATATTTAATTTTGAAATATTCCATTTAACAATTACCTTTGCCCTCCCTAAAAAATTGAGTTTATGGCACGAGTATGTCAGGTTACAGGAAAGCGCCCCATCACCGGAAACAAGGTTTCCCATTCTAATATCAAGACCAAGCGTCGTTTTCTGCCTAACCTTCAGACCAAGCGTTTCTTCCTCGCTGAAGAGAACAAATGGATCACCCTGAAGCTTTCTTCTGAGGCCATCCGTACCATCAACAAGAACGGTCTTTATCCAGTGGTAAAGGAATTGAGGGCACAAGGCGTTAATATTTGATCATCGTAACAATAATCAGCAATGGCAAAGAAAGGCAATAGGGTTCAGGTGATTTTGGAGTGCACAGAGCACAAGACCACCGGCATGGCAGGTACCAGCCGTTACATCACCACCAAGAACAAGAAAAACACCCCTGAGCGCATGGAATTGAAGAAATACAATCCCATCCTTAAGAAGTACACCGTTCACAAAGAAATTAAATAATCATGGCAAAGGCAGCATCTAAGAACGCGAAGGTAAAAGACCTTAAGGCTTCAGCAGAAGCCAAGAACTGGACAAAAGTGATCAAGGCGGTAAGAAGCCCTAAGACTGGCGCCTACACTTTTAAAGAGCAAATCGTTCACAAAGACAAGGTGAAGGAATTCCTCGCCCAATAAAAGCATTTAACATTCATGACCAGAGCTGTTCCGTTTCAACCATCGGGACAGCTTTTGTTTTAATGGTAACCCATGGGATTTTTTGATAAACTGTTCGGCAAACCGGAGAAGCAACAACTGGAGAAAGGCCTGGAAAAGACCCGTGAAGGATTTTTTTCCCGCATCACCAAGGCCATCGCTGGTAAGTCGCAGGTAGATGACGAAGTGCTGGATCAGCTGGAAGAAGCCTTGATCACTGCAGATGTGGGGGTGGATACCACCCTGGCCATCATCGAAAAGATACAGGAGAGGGTGGCCCGCGACAAATACTTGGGTACTGAACAGCTCAATGATATCCTGCAGGAAGAAATACAGTCCATTCTTGTAGATGACGATAAGGATACCCTCAAACAGTTTGACCTACCCGAGGGTACCAAACCCTTTGTGGTTTTGGTTGTAGGCGTCAATGGTGTGGGCAAAACCACCACCATCGGCAAGTTGGCCACCAATTTCAAGGCAGCAGGCAAATCGGTTATGCTCGGCGCAGCAGATACCTTCCGTGCCGCAGCCGTAGATCAGCTCACCATCTGGAGCGAAAGGGCCGGAGTGCCTATTGTGAAAAAGGAAATGGGCAGCGATCCCGCTTCAGTTGCTTTTGATGCTGTCAACAGCGCTGTGGCAAAAGGGGTTGACATCCTATTGATCGATACTGCAGGCCGATTGCACAACAAGGCACACCTCATGGAGGAACTGAGCAAGATCAGAAGGGTGATCCAGAAAGTGATCCCCGATGCTCCTCATGAGACATTGCTGGTACTGGATGGAACAACCGGACAAAACGCAATTGAGCAAGCCAAACATTTTTCTGCCGCCACCAATGTTTCTGCTTTGGCCATTACCAAGCTTGACGGAACTGCTAAAGGCGGTATCGTGCTTGCGATTGCCAATCAGTTCAAAATACCCGTAAAATTCATCGGTGTAGGCGAACAGGCAAAGGACCTGATTGTATTTGATAAGAAGGCATTTGTGGAAGGACTATTTTCATTAGGATGAAATCCAAAAAATATACAAAAGATAAAGTCAACATCATCACCCTGGGGTGCAGCAAGAACATGGTGGACAGCGAAGTGCTGAGCGGGCAACTGATGGCCAATGATTTTGATGTAGTCCACGAGAATGCAAAACTTGACCACAATATTGTGGTAGTGAATACCTGTGGCTTCATCGATAAGGCAAAGGAGGAAAGCATCAATACCATTCTGGATCAGGTGGAACTGAAGAAAAAGGGCAAGCTTGATAAAGTATATGTAACAGGATGCCTGAGTGAGCGATACAGGCAAAATCTTGAAGAGGAGATCCCTGAAGTGGATGCCTTCTTTGGTACGATGGAACTGCCCGGATTGCTCGCAGTTTTGAATGCTGATTACAAAACTGAATTGGTGGGTGAACGCCTGCTGAGTACCCCTTCTCATTATGCATACATGAAGATTAGCGAAGGGTGTAACCGTACCTGTTCTTTTTGTGCTATCCCGCTCATGCGTGGCGGACATCGCAGCAAACCGATTGAAGAACTTGTGTTGGAAGCAGAGAAACTGGTGAAGTCGGGTGTTAAAGAGATCATGCTCATTGCTCAGGAGCTGACGTATTACGGACTCGATCTGTATAAAACACGGAAACTACCTGAACTCCTCAAGGCCCTTTGTGCCATTGAAGGATTGGAATGGATCCGCCTGCATTATGCTTACCCGTCTAAATTTCCTTTAGATATCATCGATGTGATGAAGGAAGAACCCAAGATCTGCAACTATCTTGATATGCCCCTGCAGCATGCCAGCGACAATATGCTCAAGGCCATGAAAAGGCAGATCACGCAACAGGAAATGAAAGACCTGATCCAAGAGATCAGAAGCCGGATACCTGATATCTGTCTCCGTACAACCCTGATCGCAGGATTCCCGGGCGAGACGCGCGAAGATGTGGAAGAGATGAAGGCTTTCCTGGAAGAAATGAAATTTGACCGCGTGGGAATATTCACCTATTCGCATGAAGAAGATACTTCCGCCTATGCACTGGAAGACACGCTTACAGCAGAAGAAAAAGAGGAAAGGGCACAAGAGATCATCGCTTTTCAGCAGGATATCAGCCTGGAAAAGAATCAGCAGAAGCTGGGACAAACCCTGAGGGTGATCGTCGACAAAAAAGAAGCTGGGCGTTATATTGGAAGAACAGAGTTCGACAGTGTGGAAGTGGACAATGAGGTGATTATTCTTTCAAAAGAAAAACTGAACCCAGGCGACTTTGTAAACGTTAAGATTACCAAAGCCTATGATTACGATCTTGAAGGCGTGGTGGTCTGATTTTGTTTAATTTGCAATGATGGAAAGTTCCTGTCGATATATTGACTATGCCCAAACCGGCATGTTCTCAAGGCTGATCACAGATTACCTTGCCGGTGATGAACAGGTCAATGCTTTTGTCAGGCATCTTCCTGATCTGAATGGGGTGAAGAAAGCCATTGAAGACCGACAGCAATTCCCAACGAATAGAAAGGCCCTGCAGGATGTTTTTCATGAGGCTTATCCATCACCTACTCCTGCCCAGGAAAAAAATATTGCTTTGCTTACCGGCGAAAACACGTTCACCATCTGCACGGCCCATCAGCCTAATATTTTTTCGGGTTATCTCTACTTCGTTTACAAAACTGCCCATACCATAGCGCTGGCGCGAAAGTTGAAGAATGAGTTTCCTTCATGCGACTTTGTTCCGGTTTTCTATATCGGTAGTGAGGACAATGACCTGGATGAATTGTCGAAGTTCAAGATCAATGGCAAGCCTTATCGCTGGGAAACGGATCAGACAGGTGCGGTGGGAAGAATGAAAGTCGACAAAGGCATTACCTCTTTGCTGAATGATGTTGAGTCTGAATTGTCGCATCTTTCTCATGCTTCCAACCTGATGTCCATCTTACGCAAGGCCTATGCAGAAGGGAATGATATGGCGGAAGGAAGTTTTCATTTGCTGAATCAGCTGTTTGGAGAAGAAGGCTTGCTGGTATTACAACCAGATAGGTCGGATCTCAAAGCACAGATCAAAAATATCATGCGCGAGGATCTGCTTTCTCAGACGGCAGAAAAAGTTGTCGCCGCTACCAGTCATCAACTCGATGAAGCTTATAAGCTTCAGGTCAATCCCAGGCCGGTGAATCTTTTTTATCTGCGGGATGGGATTCGCAACCGAATCGATAAGCGGGGTAATCAATATTCGGTTGATGGCACTGTGATCCGTTTTACCGAAGAGGAGATCCTGCGTGAGCTCGATGAATATCCCGAGAGGTTCAGTCCAAATGTCATCCTCCGTGGTGTCTACCAGGAGACCATACTGCCCAACATCATTTTTGTGGGTGGTGGTTCAGAGGTGGCTTACTGGATGCAATTGAAAGGGTTGTTCGAACACTATGATGTTCCATATCCAGTTTTGGTGTTGCGTAATAGCTTCATGATCATGGATGCACATCAAGAACACAAAATGAAAGAGCTGGGAATAGATGACGCAGCCTTGTTCATGGAAGAGACTGTGCTGGCCAATCAGATGGTGAAGCAGTGGTCCGATTACGACCTTTCATTGGAGAAAGAAGAAAAGGAAAGCAAACAGTTGTTTGATACCCTGCGCAAGCGTGCGGGAGATGTCGATAAAACCCTTGTACAGCATGTCTTTGCGCTGGAGACTTTTCACATGAAGAAGCTGGAGTCGCTGGAGAAGAAAATGCTCAAGGCGGAAAGGAACAAACAATCAGTGCAATTGCAACGCATTTGGAAACTCAAGTCTGAATTATTCCCCAACAACAGTCTTCAGGAAAGATCTGAGAATTTCATGCCATATTATGCGCGCTTCGGACAAACATTCATTGAAGCAGTGATCAAGCACTCGCTTGCATTGGAGCAGGAGTTTGGGGTGGTAGTGTTAGAAGGTTGAGGGAGGTTGAGAGAGTTGAAGTGGTTGAAGGGGTTGAAGAAAATTACTTAAACTTCCTCAACCCCTCCAATCACTTCAACCTCAATACCCTCCCTTTTCCTCACCCAACCCCGCATTAATCCCTGCCGCTTCTTTAAGGATCGCCACGGTTGCGGTTGCTCCAATTCTTGTAGCACCTGCATCAATCGCCGCCAGCATATCTTTTAGATTCCTGATGCCACCAGCTGCTTTCACCTGAACTTCTGGAGGACAATTGGCACGCATGAGTTTAAGATCATCGAGTGTTGCACCTTTGGTGAGAAATTTACCATCTTCTTGTTTCACATATCCATAGCCCGTTGATGTTTTCACGAAAGCTACATGAAGCGATGAGCAGATCTCGCAGAGTTTTATTTTTTGTAATTCATTGAGAAAATCATTTTCAAAGATCACTTTCAGAATAGCATTGTGTTCCAGGCAGGCATCCATGATCTGGGAAATCTCTGCTTCCACATAATCCCAATCACCCCCAAGCACTTTACCAATATTAACTACCATATCGATCTCGGTAGCCCCGTTCCTGCAGGCCTCAATGGTTTCAATTACTTTCAGATCTGTAGTATTGCTGCCATGCGGGAAACCCACCACCGTACATACTCCTACACCCATACCTTTCAACAATGCAGCAGTTCTTTTAACGTAATAGGGTTTGATGCATACTGTTGCAGTTCGATATTCTTTCGCAATGGCGATGCCTTCTTCCAGATCAGCGTCGGTCATCGTAGGATGAAGCAGAGAATGGTCAATGTATTTTGCAAGTTGCCCTGGGGTCATGATGATCAGTTTATTCTTCTCTCAAGGCATGGCCGGTAAGATTGATGAACACATCTTCCAGATTGGCGCCTTTTGTTTCCTTTTGTTTTTCAAATCCTCCTGCGAGCAACTGATCAATCAGTGCATCAGGTTTATCAAGTGCAATGATTTTACCTGCATCCATGATGGCAACTCTTTCGCAGAGGTATTCAGCCTCATCCATATAGTGTGTGGTAATGATCACAGTAGTGCCGGCAGTGCGAATATTTTTGATGAGGTCCCACAAATTTCTTCTGGCCTGCGGATCCAGTCCCGTTGTGGGCTCATCCAGAAAAATGATTTTGGGATCATTGATCAAAGTTGTGGCAATGGAGAAGCGTTGTTTTTGTCCACCACTCAATGATTTGTAAATCGACTTCGCCTTGTCCTCAAGGTTTACTTTCGCAAGCAACTCCATGGGGTCAACTTTCTTGTTGTATAGTCCGTTGAACAGCTCAATCAGCTCGACCAACTTCAGTCCGGGATAGAATCCAGATGTCTGCAGCTGCACACCAATGATGCGTTTGATCTCATTGGGGTTTTCGTCGAGATCATAGCCGGCGATGGTTACCTTACCGGAAGTTTTGCTGCGGAGGGTTTCCATGATTTCGAGGGTGGTGGATTTGCCGGCACCATTGGGGCCCAGCAATCCAAAGATCTCTCCTTCCTTCACTTCAAAGGAGATGCCTTTCACTGCTTCAAAATTTCCGTATTTTTTGGTCAGGTTTTGTACAGTGATCATATCAGTAGAATAAATAATCTCCTTTGACTGAAACTGCCACCACGGGCAATTTTTTCTTTTCTTCAAAAAAATCATAAACCTTCTTGAGGTTCATGGCAAATGGTTTAAGGGTTGGATCGTTGTCGTAAAGTTTTGCCAGGTACTCATTGCTTCTTGGATCCTTGTACTTTATAGGGAAGATGTGCACTGGTATGAATTCCTGACCTGCCGCCCTTGCGTAGGTTGATAAAATATACAACTCTTCAATCTGAGGATCGGTAATGGGAATGCATCCTACTGTTACACAGCTTCCATGGATGTATATTTCACTGCCGGGTTGCATGGAGTCTGCCAGCAGTTTATCGGAAGGATTGGGATAGTTGAGTCCGAGCGACAAATGATATTGGCTGTTGGCGTTGAATTCGTTGATGTAATAAAATCCCTCAGGCACTTGATAGTCGCCTTCCATTCGTTTTGGCCCCATCGTTCCCGCCAAGGCACATATGCGATATGATTTGAAAAGAGTGAAGGTGTCCGAATCATTGTTTTTTACCCATACCTGCAGATCGCTGTTGTACTTGAAGCTGCGGATATACATCTGTTTGAGTGGCCAACTGAGCTTTTTAGCAGCGAATTGCTTTTTAAGGGTGTCCTCCTTGTTGTAAAATGCCTTGGATACCCTGGCAAATGACTTTTGATACTCCACGAAACTGCTTTGCGACTGGCAAAGCCCAAACATTGGCAGTGATGCCAAAAATACCAGCCCAATGGTCAGATAGGATATACCTGGAAAAGACTTCATCTTTCACAAAATTAATGGTTTTGGTTTAGTAGGAAGTAAGGATATTTGCATACATGATCAAGGCAGGTATTTTGGGAGGAGGTCAGCTGGGAAGGATGTTGCTGCAGGAAGCTGCCAACTATCCCGTTTTGACCCATGTCATGGAGAATGATGAAGACTGTCCCGCTGCCAATCTCTGCCACCATTTTGTGAAGGGTAACATCAACCGGTATGAGGATGTGATGCAATTTGGGGAAGGACTGGATGTGCTCACCATCGAAATTGAAAATGTGAATGTGGATGCCTTGTTTGCTTTGGAAGCCAAGGGTGTAAAGGTCATTCCCAGTCCCGCTGCATTGCAAACCATCAAAAACAAGATCCTGCAGAAGGGGTTTTACCAGAAGCATGAAATTCCGACAGCTCCTTTCAAAGTATTGTCGGATAGAAGTGAATTGAACAGTCATGTTGATATGTTCCCTGCAGTTCACAAACTCGCGACGGGTGGATATGATGGAAAAGGAGTTCAGATCATTCGTAATGCAGAGGATATTGCTCTTGGTTTTGATGCGCCCTCGGTTCTGGAAAAAATGATCCCCATCTCAAAGGAGATCGCCATTACGGTGGCGGTAGCCCAGGGCGGACAAACGGCAGTGTATCCTCCTGTTGAAATGGTTTTTGATCCCACCCTGAACTTGCTCGATTTTCAGTTGTGTCCTGCTGCTATCCCCGATAAGGTACTTTGGAAAGCAGAGGCCATGGCCATATCGGTTGCCAGAAACCTGGGTTCAGCAGGATTATTTGCCGTAGAGATGTTTGTGGATGGAGATGAAAATGTTTGGGTGAATGAAACGGCCCCTCGTGTTCACAATTCAGGACATCATACGATTGAAGCACATTATAGTTCACAGTTTGATATGTTGTGGAGGATCATGCTAAATTATCCGTTGGGTAATACGGCTTATTTCATGCCTTCCATCATGGTGAATATTTTAGGCGCCAATGGTTATGCAGGAGAGGCAAGGGCTGAAGGATTGGAGGATGTGTTGAGCATACCCAATGTATTTGTGCATTTGTATGGCAAGAGAGAGACCAAGCCCGGGAGGAAAATGGGACACGCCACGGTGATCAGCCATGAGCGCCAGGAATTGATTCATCAGGCGAACAGGATCCGCACCACATTATCCATCAAGGGAAGCAAAGCAATTTAAATTCAGGATATGGCAACAGCCAAAAAGACAACAAAAAGAAAACCTATCGTCAGCATCATCATGGGTAGTGATAGCGATCTTCCGGTGATGAATGCAGCGGCTGATCAGTTGAAGGAATTCGGTATTCCGTTTGAGCTTACAGTGGTGTCGGCGCACAGAACACCTGATCGCCTCATGAAGTTTGCTGCCACCGCTACAAAGCGTGGCATCAAGGTGATCATTGCTGGAGCCGGTGGCGCAGCACATTTGCCGGGCATGGTGGCTTCCATCACAACATTACCGGTAATTGGAGTGCCCATTAAGTCGTCCAACTCCATCGATGGTTGGGATTCTGTTTTGTCGATACTGCAAATGCCCAATGGTATTCCTGTAGCAACAGTGGCCTTAAACGGCGCCAAAAATGCTGGCATACTCGCTGCTTCAATCTTGTCGGCTTCCAGCAAACCATTGGAGAAAAAGCTGCAGGCTTTTAAAGACAAAATGCGAAAAGAAGTCGAGGCCAAAGCAAAGGGTTTGGTAGGGAAGGGGTTTGAGAATGGGTTTGATTCCAGGAATTAGAATTTAGGAATTAGAAATTAGTAATACAGTCAAACAAAAATTTAAAGATGAAAAAGATTATTCTCTTGTGTGCACTTGGTTTTTCAACCGGATTTGGATTTTCACAGACAAAACCAACAGCAGCCGGTAAGCCCACTACTACGCCACCAAAGGCTACCACTGCTAAAAAGCCAGCGACACCAGCCAAGCCTGCAACGCCACCCAAGGCCACAATCGCGGCTAAGCCTGCTGCATCTGGTGCTGTGGTTCTGAAGAATGCCATCGATTCCATGAGCTATGCCATCGGCATGCTGGATGCGAACTTTTTCAAAACACAGGGGATCACCAGTCTTAATCCGGAAGCATTGGCCAAAGGATTTGCTGATGCGTTAAAAGGTACCACCATGTGTTCACCTGAGCAAGCTGACCAGATCGTGAGGATGCAAATGCAAAGGATCACCAAACAGAAAATCGAACCCACCATCAAAGCAGGGGAAAAGTTTCTGGCTGAGAATGCCAAGAAGCCAGGTGTGAAGACTACTTCGAGCGGACTCCAATATGAAGTTATCACTGAAGGCACAGGCGAGAAACCGGTTACATCCAGTACCGTGAAGGTTCATTACGAAGGTTTCCTGATCAATGGATTTAAATTCGACAGCTCCCGTGATCGTGGTGAACCCACACAGTTCCCTTTGAATGGTGTGATCCGCGGATGGACAGAAGGTGTGGCACTCATGCCGGTAGGCTCAAGGTATAAATTGTATATTCCCTATCAATTGGGTTATGGAGAACAAGGATCCGGTGAAGCCATCCCAGGCGGCTCAGTGCTGGTCTTCGACGTTGAACTCCTCGAGATCATTAAGTAAAACTGTCATCTGACTTTTGTCATCTGAAGTCTAAAAACTAACATCTAATGACTAGCAACCAATACCCCATCGGCAAAATACCTTTTGTTGAATACTCGGAGCAAGAAAAAGAAGCCCGATTGGCAGACATTCTTTTTCTACCCCGCATGCTGGAATTTGCAGTGCTCAACCTGAATGACGAACAACTGCAGACTCCCTACAGAGACGGAGGATGGACGGTCAACCAACTGGTTCATCATGTAGCGGATTCACACATGAATGCCTTTATTCGTTGTAAGCTGGCATTGACGGAAGACAATCCTACCATCAAACCTTATAACCAGGATGCATGGGTTACAAGAGAAGACGTTAGTCTTGTTCCGGTTAATATCTCCATCACATTGCTTCATGCACTTCATCATCGCTGGTATGAACTGTTAAAGCCACTTTCGGAAGAAGATTGGAAACGTACTGTTTATCATCC
>JBKCOY010000127.1:0-5576 GCA_046309555.1 Chitinophagia bacterium | reverse complement strand
ACATCCCGGTTATGGAGGAGAAGATATCTATATGGCCAAAAGAACAGAGGATGGCTTTGCGAAGCCTTATAATCTTGGATTTCCTATCAATACCATTCATAATGAGAGCACTTTAACTGTTACCGCTGATGGCAGCAAGGCCTATTATGCCAGTGACAGGGAAGACAGCCGTGGGGGGATGGATATTTATCATTTTGATCTGAAGCCATCCATTAGGCCTTTGCCCACCACCTGGGTTGAAGGAAGGGTTTATGATAGTCTTACCGGTAAGGGATTGTCTGCCGTGGTTGAATTGATCGATCTGGAAACCAAAAGAGTGGTTTCGCAGGTCGAGACAGAGATGGACGGCAGTTATCTAACTACATTGCCCTTCGGTAAAAATTATGCGTTCAATGTTAACAAGAAAGGATATTTGTTTCATTCTGCCCGCTTTGCTCTGGGTGACTCCTTTAGACAGACACATTTTGAAATGAATATCCCTTTGAAGCCATTCACTACCGGATCAAAAATCATCTTGCACAACATCTTGTTTGAAACTGGGAATTCGGATCTGCTTTCGGAATCGCTTATTGAACTCGACAAAGTAGTTAGGTTGATGAAGGAAAATCCATCCATAAAAATTCAGATCAGTGGTCATACCGACAGTATTGGAAAAGCAAATGATAATCTGATACTTTCCACTGCCAGAGCAAAAAGCGTTGTTGATCATTTGATTGCACAAGGGATATCTGGTGAAAGGTTAAGGTCAATAGGTTATGGGGCATCCTTGCCAATTGCCGATAATGGCACACCGGAAGGAAGAGCATTGAATCGCAGAACAGAGTTGCTGGTAACAGAGGGCAACTGATTTTCATCACACTTTATTGGGAATATTCTCTTTAGTAGAGGAGGGTTTTCACATTTTTACTTTCATTGGCTGAAATATTTTGTGGCTTGAAATTCAGCCATGACAGCGTCAGAATTGAGGGATAATCTTTCTTTATGCAGAATACCCCAGATCGGTGATATTTATATATCGCAGCTGATACGGTATGCAGGAAGTGCAAGTGCACTTTTTGCCATGGGCAGAAGGAGGTTGGAGTTGATACCTGGTATCGGATCGGCAAGGGCCAATGCCATCCTCCATTTCAAGGATCATGTAAGCAGTGAGAAAGAGATCCAGTTTGCCCAACGCAATGGAATTGAAATCATCGTGAAAGGAATGAAGGATTATCCGTCGAGGCTTGAGCACTGCCATGATGCGCCACATGTTTTATTTTTCAAGGGAAACCAATCGTTGAATCATGCTCGCATCATTGGTGTTGTTGGAACCAGATCCCCAACTGCCTATGGACGGGAAAGAACGATTGAATTGTTGTCTGCTTTATCACAAGAAAATATTCTGGTGCTCAGCGGGCTGGCCTACGGCATTGATACGATTGCCCATCAGGAAGCATTGAAGGCTGGACTGCCTACCATTGGAGTGCTGGGTCATGGTTTGGACAAGATCTATCCCTATGCCAATCGGCATATCGCATCAGAAATGCTGGCTCATGGAGGGTTGTTAACAGAATTCTGGCATGGCACGAAACCGGACAGGCAAAATTTTCCTAAACGCAACAGGATCGTTTCAGGTTTGGCGGATGCACTGGTTGTGATTGAAAGTGGTGAAAAAGGCGGAAGCCTGATCACAGCAGATATCGCCAACAGTTATAACAAGGATGTCTTTGCATTTCCCGGACGGGTAACGGATGTGCATAGTAAAGGATGCAATGAACTCATCCGGAATCATCAGGCACAATTGATCAGTTCAGGCAGGGATCTGCTGGAAATGATGAATTGGATTCCCAGATCTGAAAAAAGAGGGCATGTTCAGCCTGTTTTATTTCCAGAGCTTGGTACAGAGGAAAAGTTGATTTATGATATTCTTCATTCAAATTCCCCCGTACCGATCGATCTATTGCATGGGCTCAGTGGTCTTCGTTCCAGTGAACTGGCGGCTATTTTATTGTCCATGGAATTGAAAGGAATAATACATGTATTGCCCGGCAAGACCTATGCACTCTCAGTCCCCTGATACATATGTCAAAATTTCTCTATCTTCGCATATGGCAACAAGAACTCAATCATCCCCCAAATTTGTTGGTGAAGGTCTGACCTTCGATGACGTGCTCCTGGTACCTGCATATTCCAATGTGCTGCCCAGAGAAGTGAACATTTCCACACAACTCACAAAAGACATCACCCTGAACATACCCTTGCTGTCGGCAGCGATGGACACGGTGACGGAAGCTACACTGGCCATTGCGCTCGCCCGTGAAGGAGGTATTGGTATCCTGCACAAGAACATGTCTATTGAACAACAGGCTGAGCAGGTAAGGAAGGTCAAAAGAAGTGAAAGCGGCATGATCATCGATCCGGTTACTCTACACGAGGATGCCATCATTGCCGATGCCCTGAAATTGATGAAGGAGAACAGGATTGGTGGAATTCCTATTGTAAATGCTACGAACAAGCTGGTTGGAATACTGACGAACCGCGATTTGCGTTTCGAAACCAATAAAACAAGAAAGATCAGCGAAGTGATGACCAGTCAGAATCTTGTGACTGCACCGGAGGGCACTGATCTGAGGAAAGCAGAAAAAATACTTCAAAATTATAAAATTGAGAAACTGCCGGTGGTAAGGAAGAACGGACAACTGGTGGGCTTGATTACCTATCGCGATATTCTTCAATTGCACAGCCATCCCAATGCCGTAAAGGATGAGTTTGGACGACTCAGGGTTGGGGCAGCATTGGGAATAACCAGGGATATGCTCGACAGAACGGCTGCTTTGCAACAGATCGGTGTGGATGTGGTTTGTTTGGATAGTGCACATGGACATACACAGGGAGTGATTGATTCGCTCAAATTGCTGAGAAAAAATTTTAAAAAATTACGCATCATTGCCGGTAATGTAGCCACTGCCTCTGGGGCGAAGGCACTTGCGGAAGCCGGGGCCGACTGTGTGAAAGTGGGAATTGGACCTGGTTCAATCTGTACTACGAGAATCGTTGCGGGAGCCGGAGTGCCTCAAATAACCGCTATCCTGGAGGCTTCATCTACTTTGAAAAAAATGAATGTGCCCATCATTGCCGATGGGGGGATCCGATATACAGGAGATTTTGTGAAAGCGCTCGCGGCAGGAGCCTCAACCGTTATGATGGGATCTGTCTTTGCCGGAGTTGAAGAGAGTCCGGGTGAAACCATCATTTACGAAGGAAGAAAATTCAAGCAATACCGCGGGATGGGGTCAATTGGCGCCATGCAGCAGGGGAGCAGCGATCGTTATTTCCAGGATGTTGAAGAGGGTATCAAGAAGCTGGTGCCGGAAGGTATTGAAGGCCGTGTACCATTCAAAGGAAATCTTACGGAAGTGATCACCCAGTTTGTTGGGGGACTGAGAGCAGGTATGGGTTATTGTGGTGCCAAGAATATAACCGAATTGCAAAAGGCACAGTTCATCAGGATTACCCATGCCGGCATTCGTGAAAGTCATGCGCATGATGTGGCCATCACCAAAGAAGCTCCCAATTACAGCAGATAAGATACCGTTCATGAGGACCAAACTGCTCATCGCTTTTTTTCTTTGTCTGCAATTTGTTTCAAGAGCAGAACAGGACAGCAGTGGGTTGCGTATTAGTCTCCTGACCTGCACTCCCGGAGCTGAACTCTATTCCATTTTTGGTCATAATGCACTTAGGGTTATTGATAGTGCTGCCGGTACAGATGTGGTGTATAATTATGGCACTTTCAACTTCAATGATCCTGATTTTTATACCAAGTTTGTCAGGGGCAAACTGATGTATTTTCTCAGTCAGTCCAGTTACCCTGATTTCCTTTTTGAATACAGTTACTTCAAAAGAGGTATTGTGGAGCAGGAGCTGAAGCTCAGTGCTGAAGAAAAAAAGGAGCTACAGCAATTCATGTTTGAAAATGTGAGAGAGGAGAACCGGCATTATAAATATGATTTTTTATACGACAATTGTACCACGAGGTTGAGGGATATCATTTTTAGGGTGAATGGCGCCAAACCCCTGCAGCCTAGAGTGTTCAGTATTTACGGGAAAACCTTTCGGGATAATCTGCATGATTACCTCGACAGGGCACAAATGCCCTGGACCACGCTTGGCATTGATCTGCTGCTGGGAGTTGGTGCCGATAAGCCGATGAGTCCTATGGAAGTTATGTTTCTGCCTGATTATCTGGCAAAAGGGATTTCAATTGGAACCGCAAAGGGAAAACAACTGGTGCTAAAAGAAAATATTGCCCTGGCTGATGCACAGGATCCAGTATTGCCTGTACCCTTTTGGCAGCAACCCCTGTTTGTGATCGGAATTATTTCTTTGGTACTTTTTATTACTTCAATCTTGGGTTCCTCCAAATGGCAGCGATTTGCCGACAATGTATCGCTGATTGTTACCGGGATGCTGGGTTTTTTGCTGTTGTTCATGTGGTTGGGCACAGACCACCAGAGTTTCAGCAAGAATCTGAATTTGGTATGGGCAATGCCCATCAATCTGGTGCTTGCATTTGTATCTGATCGAAGAAGGGAATATGTTAGAAAATATTTTAATGTATATAGTGTTTTGCTCATCATATTGATGGCAGTGGGAATTCTCTATGACGGGGTGATCAATTTCTCTCTTTTCCCAATTATAGTCCTTTTGTCCTATCGATCCTGGGTGCTGTCCAGGCCTGATAAAAAGATGTTAAACCCATAGGCCATTATTATTCAGAAGGCGACTTATTCGCTTTTGCCAAAACAAAGTTTTAATTTTAGGATCTGGATCATTTCAGTTAAACGGAGCGCTTGAGATTTATCTTTTATTTGACAACATTTTTATTGCTTTCATTTCCGGTATTTGCAAAACATATTGCCGGAGGGGAGATGAGTTATAAATATTTGGGTCCGGGTGCAGCCAGTAATTCCGGAAAATATCTGATCATGTTGCGGATGTATCGCGACTGTGATACTGATGGGGCTAAATTGGATCCCAATGCCGCAATCAGTATTTATGCCTTTGGAAGCAACACTCCTTTTGTAACAAGATCAGTGCCATTGGAACGAACAGATGTGATTTTATTGACAAGCCCAGATCCCTGTATCAGCAATCCACCCAGAATTTGTTACGAAGTAGGATTTTATTCTTTTGAAGTTGATCTTCCCTTTATTGTTGGTGGTTATACTGCAGCCTATCAGCGATGTTGCAGGATTGATGGTATTTTTAATTTGATAAATTCTGTGTCTGCGGGTGCTACTTATGCTGCAACAATACCTGGAACTGATGTTTTGCCAAGTACCGCCAATAATAGCAGTCCAGTTTTTAAAACATCAGACACTGTAATCATTTGCGCCAACAGTTATTTCAAATATGATTTTGCTGCTACAGATATTGATAATGATAATTTAGAGTACAGATTTGAAGAGGCATATCTCGGCGGTTCAACTTCGGCACCTGCTCCTGGTGTAGCAACAGCGCCTCCCTACGCCTCAGTGACTTACAATTTTGGTTTTAGTGCTGGCAGTCCCCTTGGCTCTGATGTGCAGATCAAT
>JBKCOY010000126.1:0-4487 GCA_046309555.1 Chitinophagia bacterium | reverse complement strand
GATAAATCAAACTTTGATCAATACAAAATCATTCGTCAGAAAGAAGCACCGAGATCCATTGATGTTCACTTCGTAAAAAATGGAATGGAACCCACTGGATTGGGTGAACCCCTGTTCCCGCCTGTCTTTGCTGCTTTGGCCAATTCGTTGTACAAAGCTACGGGCAAGCGTTTTTATGAACAGCCTTTCCTCCCTCAGCTTAAAGCCGGTGATATCAGTATCTAAGAGCCATTGATTGAATTTTGCAATAGATTGATTGAAACGAGCAGACAGATTTCCTGCAGGCTCGTTTCCTTTGCAGTTCAATTTTGAACATGAAAGATAAGGCAGGTATTGTGCTCTTTATGCTGTGTATGTTATTCTTTGTTCAGGATACAATTGCCCAGCAGCTGAGCGTCCCTAAAAATGAAGATTTTCGTTTTGGAGGAGCAGCTTCTATTACCAACAATGGCATCTCCTTATTGCCAACATTTACTTTGGGTAAGCCTGCAGCAATTTTTGATCTCAACCTTGCCGGTAAGCGATTCAGTTTTGAACCTCAGTTCAGGTTTGCGCTGGAAGGCAAACCCTGGTCGATGATTTTTTGGTGGCGATACAAAGCCGTTCAGTCGTCAAGGTTTCTGCTAAAAGTAGGAGCCCATCCTGCTATTGCATTCCGAAGAACCAATGTATTGCTGAACAACAGACCAAGAGAGGTTCTTTTACCACAAAGATATCTGGCCAGTGAAATCTCGCCCAACTATATGCTTTCAAAAGGAACTTCAATCGGCACCTATCTCCTATACTCCAGAGGGTTGGAACCAGAAGCAGTCAGAAATACACTTTTCATTACCCTCAATGCAAACTTTTCCAACATCAGGCTGGGTAAGGGATTTGTTTTTAAAATTAATCCGCAGGTTTATCGTTTGAAAATGGATCAGCAAAGCGGATACTATGTAACTTCAACTTTTACATTGGTGAAAGAGAGATCTCCCTTTTCGCTTTCTTCTATCGTAAACAAAACGATCAAAACCAGCATTGTGGGAAGCAAAGATTTTATTTATAACCTTTCCATCAATTATTCCTTCAACAGGAAATTCATGGACATGCGAACACTTGGATTATAAATCGGAATTATGCCCAAGCCTGAAAAATTGGAGGAATTCTATCTGAGGAAATTCGATTGGATACCAGCATCGATCGGGAAAGAGATCGGTCATTTCAATGTGTTCAAACTTGATCCCTTTATTGGAAAACATGCTAGTCCGGTTCCGTATAAGAAAAGAGATTTCTTCAAGATCACCCTCATCAAAGGCAAGGGAACCGTGCATTTTGCTGATCAGGTGATCCAGGTAAAAAAGCAGGCCATCACCTTCAGCAATCCTATGATTCCTTACAAATGGGAACATACTGATAAGATCAAGACGGGCTTCTTCTGCATTTTTGACAAAGTCTTCGTCAATAATTTCATCAACATCAAAAACTATGCTGTCTATCAACCCCATGGCTCCAGGGTTTTTGAATTGAATGATGAACAGTACAAAACTGCCGCTTCTGTTTTTGGCAAAATGTTTGAAGAGATTGAATCAGACTATCTGCATAAATATGATGTGATACGAGGGCTCGTGCTCGAACTCATCCATATGGCGATGAAAATAAAGCCATCGGAAACCGCTGAAAGCCCTTTCATGAATGCGGCACAACGCATCAGTATGCTGTTCCTGGAATTGCTGGAACGCCAGTTTCCCATTGATGAATCACACCGTGAGATCGAATTCAAAACCCCTGCAGCATTTGCCAGACAGCTGGGAGTTCATGTCAATCATCTGAACAAGTCTGTTCGGGAAATCACCGACAAAACCTCATCAGAACATATCGCCGGCAGGATCCTTCAGGAAGCGAAGATCATGCTCAGGCACGGCAACATGAGTGTTTCAGAGATTGCTTTTGCGCTCGGATTTAATGAGTCCAGCCATTTCAACAATTTTTTCAAAAAGCATACAGGAACAAGTCCGCTGGCCTTCAGGAAAAACAATCCCTAAACATTTTATTGTTCCTCAGCAGTAAAAGTTTTATTTCGCTTTGGCATCCAATTCTTGCCTATTTTTCATTGACCAAAACAGTTGCTTTCATGAGACAGGATAAAACCACTTCGGTATTCATCAGGATCATTGTGCTGTTCCTGATACTTTCCATCAGCACAGGTACTTATCTGATCATCACATCTTTCACCAATGGCGATGATCCGGGTGTGGCTCCCGACCCTAACCGGTTTACCAAGGTGGTACTCACCGAGCCAGGAAAGCTGGATGAACCCATGGAGATGACCTTCCTCCCAGGCAACCGCATTTTGCTGGTAGAACGCAAGGGTGGTGTCAAGATCGTAGATGGAAATTCTGGTGCCGTGAAACTTATTGCAACTATTCCTGTCAATACAAAATACAAGAACAAGCAGGGTGTGGTCAGAGAGGCGGAAGAAGGACTGATGGGGGTGATCGCGCATCCCCAGTATGCACAGAACCACTGGATCTATATGTATTATGCAGATCCTACTGATACCAAACATGTATTGGCCCGCTGGGAACTGGTGAATGATGAGCTGGTTGCTGCCAGTAAAAAAATTGTACTTGAAGTGCCCACCCAACGTGAAGAGTGTTGTCATACCGGTGGGGGAATGGTCTTCGACAAGCAAGGAAACCTTTTGCTGACCGTCGGTAACAATACCGTCAATCCCCGCTCTGGTACTTCCAATCTGGATGATCGTCCGGGTTTTGAAAACAACGACGACCAGCGTGCACCAGGCAATACCAATGACCTGAGGGGTAAGATCCTTCGCATCCATCCTGAAAATGACGGCAGCTATTCGATTCCAGCAGGTAACCTTTTTCCCAAGGGTACTCCCAAAACCCGCCCCGAGATCTATACCATGGGACATCGCAATCCCTGGAGGCCAACGCTTGACAGCAAGACAGGATATTTGTATTGGGGTGAAGTTGGACCAGATGCCTCAACCGATACGAGAAGAGGTCCCAAAGGATATGATGAATTCAACCAGGCCAAAGGTCCCGGTAATTTCGGATGGCCCTATTTTATCGGAAACAACATTCCATATGTAGAGTTTCATCATGAGGACAGCAGCTATGGGCAGCCTTTTGATCCGAAAAAACCAGTTAACAAATCACGCAACAATACCGGCCTCACTGAACTTCCGCTTCCACAGTCAGCCATGATCTGGTATCCTTATGGTTTGTCTGATGAGTTTCCTTTGTTGGGAGCTGCCGGCAGAAGTGCAACAGGTGGACCCGTTTACAGAAGAGCTGATTTTCCCAATGCCAAAAGGCCTTTCCCATCTTATTATGAAGGCAAGTGGCTGATCGTGGAATTCATGCGTGGATGGATCATGTCTGTAACCATGGATGAGAAAGGGGATTACAAAAGCATGGAACGCTTTTTGCCGGAAGTTAGCTTCAGTTCCGCAATAGATATGGATTTTGGTCCTGAAGGCGATCTCTACGTGATCGAGTATGGATCAGCGTGGTTCAAAGGCAACAACAATGCACATCTTGTGAGAGTAGAATACAATGCCGGTAATCGAAAGCCTGTTGTGAATGCCTCTGCAACGCTGAGCAGTGGGGCTATTCCCTTTAAAACACAATTGCTTTCCAGTGGTACCAAAGACTATGATGGTGATGTCTTGAAATATGAATGGAAAATTGTTGGCGGAGGTGTAACGAAGATCCTGAAAGAGACTGCACCACAACTTACCCTCACCAAAGCTGGTACCTACAAGGCTACCCTTACAGTAACAGATGCGCAGGGTGCAAAAGACAGTAAGACCATTGTATTGAAAGCCGGTAATCAGCCTCCTGCTGTGGCCATTGATGTGGCCAATGCCAACAAGACCTTTTATTTCCCAGGCACAAAACTGAACTATGCGGTGAATGTACAGGATAAGGAAGATGGCTCACTGGCAGCAGGGAAAATACTTCCGGCACAAGTTTCCGTGAGTCTGGATTATATGCCATTGGGATATGATCAGATCGAAATTGCTTCTGCCCAACACAGTGCTGATATGCAGGCCATGGCGTCAACGGGACAATTGCTGATGAACAAGAGTGATTGCAAAAGTTGTCACATGCCTGATAAGCGTTCCATCGGACCCAGTTATCTGGAGGTAGCACAGCGTTACAAGGGGAAGGAAGGAGCAGTGGAATCCCTGGCCCAGAAAGTGATCAAGGGTGGAGTAGGAGTATGGGGTGATCATGCCATGAGTGCCCATCCGCAGCTCAGTGTTTCAGATGCTAGGGCAATTGTGGAATACATCATGACAACCGGTGAGAAAAAACCAACTGTCAAATCTGCGCCGATTAAAGGAACCCTGGATATCAAACCCGCTGAAGAATTGAAGGAAAAAGGAACCTATGTGCTCAGGGCTTCTTACCGCGACAAAGGAACGGCTGCCATGACGCCATTGGTAGGGGAGGAAGTGATCTTGTTGCGTCATCCCA
>JBKCOY010000125.1:0-31622 GCA_046309555.1 Chitinophagia bacterium | reverse complement strand
TGGATCTTTTCATTGGAATTCGTGATCCCAAAAAAGTTGCGTAGACCTCCTGTGATGGTATAGGTCCACTGGTTTGTAGCAGTTGTTGGCGCATTGGCAGCTGCCAGCGTTGTACCCCAGTTAAATTTTACATATTTCCAGTCAGCCGCAGTACTACTCAGATTGGTGATTGCACCGATGTGCACATAAATATCATTGGGTGGAGAGTAATCGAGAATGCCATTGTTCCCAAATTTTGCATCGGCCGTGATGGTGATGGTATTGCTGCTTTCCTGAATAAATGTTGGTGTCCACTTGAGAACCTGTGCATGAATCGACAGTAAACTGATCAATATGAAAAGTAGAAAGAGGGATAGCTTTTTCATACAACAAACAATTGTGTAATTTGTACACAATTACGAATATAGCTATTATTTAAATATCCTGTACAACTTGTAGAATGCAAAAAAATGGATGAGGGCAAGTGCCTCAAAGACCAAAATGTACCAGGGCCACGGACCTACAATCAGCGGGTTGTCCACAACCGGAGGTTCAGATAAGTACATATAGTTTGAATCGGTGAAATAATTGAAAGTTCCAACAGCCAGCACAAATAGTTGAATGATAGCAAAGGTTTTGAGCCATGATCCCTTAGCGGGTTCAAATCCTTTGTGGAAGATCATGTAAAGACAGATCATGAGCAGTCCCCCATGGCTGATGAAATACCCGTAATAAAAATATCCCTGCGTCCCCAGGTCAAATTCCGGTGTGAGCAAAGAATGAACAGAGCCGGTCATACCGAAATAATAAAAGACCTGCGCAATTGCCTCATTGAAGCGGAACATCAGGATGATACCCATTATCCCACTGAGTCCACATAAGTGTAGCGGAAGATTTTGTTTGTAGTTCCAAATCCCCAAAGACATCGCATACCCATTCTCAATCACCAGATTGGCCAGCATGAACAAGGCGATCATGATGGGATAATTTCTTGATTTTGCCCATCTAAAATACTTGGGCAGGATCAATATGACCGATATGACCAATAGCACAACACTGATGCAGGTCCACCATTCCCCTGAAAAGGGATCCATTACTTCGTGTCTGATCATTAGAAGGGTTTCAATCAAGTTCCGAAAAAATTGACAAAAAGCATATTTTTATTTCATGTCTGCAAACGCATTCTTAAACAATGCAGTAAGTAACCGATCCTTGTTGCTCGTTGTCTTACTTGTATCCTTATTCAAAACAGAGGCACAACAAATGCCTGTTCAGACCATCAAGGGTTCTGTATTGGATAAGTCCATCAAAACTCCATTGGCTTCGGCAACAATTGAGTGGGTTACTGATAATGGGAAAAAGGTATTGACGGATGCAAGCGGGAATTTCAAAATGAGTGCAATTCCTGTAGGGAGACAAAATTTCCGGATCACCCATGTCGGATACAAGCCCGTGGTTTTGAATAACCTCCAGGTTGAATCGGGTAAAGAATTGGTCTTAATTGTGGAAATGGAAGATGAAGTATCCAATGCTGATGAAATACTGGTTCAGGCAAGAACCAACAAAGGAAAGCCGATAAATGCTTTTTCAATGGTCAGCAGCAGAATGTTCAGCGTGGAGGAAACAAAACGGTTTGCTGCCGGATTAAATGATCCCTCAAGGATTGCTGCCTCTTTTGCTGGAGTGTCATCAGCAGGTGACGGGAATGGCCTGATCATCAGGGGTAATGCGCCAAGCGGATTGCTATGGAGAATGGAAGGCATCGATATTCCCAATCCCAATCATTTTGCCCGTGTTGGAACTTCCGGTGGAGCAATCTCCATTTTGAGTGCACAACTATTGGCCAATTCTGATTTCATGACAGGAGCCTTTCCTGCAGAATACGGCAATGCCATGTCGGGTGTATTTGATATCAGACTGAGAAAAGGGAACAAGGAAAAAAGAGAACACACTTTTTCATTGAGCACTATCGGTATTGATCTTGCTACGGAAGGATATTTCAAAAAGGGATATGGTGGTTCCTATCTGGTCAATTACCGGTACGGATTTCTTTCACTCATGCAGAAACTCGGTTTTCGGATATCTGAAGAAGCTACAACTTTTCAGGATCTCTCTTTCAACATACATCTTCCGACCAGGAAGATGGGAGAGTTTTCCATCTTTGGTTTTGGTGGATTGAGTCGTCAGGACAATTACCTGGCAAAGGATTCCATGGAATGGCAGAATGATCCTACGTCCAGAAGGGGCAATGAAGATATTGCCAATACAGGTGCTGTAGGCGTTTCGCATCAAATCAATATCGGGAAGAGGTCTTTGTTGAAGACCATCTACAGCATCAATGGGTTTTCTTACAGAGAAGTGGATAAGCGACTGGACAAATTCAGTGGTCCCATCATCTTCACCCGAAACAATCGATTTGGCGAGGGTAATGGAGTTCTCTCATCCATATTTACACATAAGTTCAACAAACATCTTTTGCTCAAGACCGGTATTTATACAACTGAAAAATCCTTTGACCTCAATCAGCGCGAGATTGTCTCCAATGTTTTGCGCGACAAGATCAGGGCAGAAGGTAAAACAAGGCTGACCAATTTTTATACACAGGTTAAATGGGATCCGATCACTAGGCTCAGTTTTCAGGGAGGTATTCATGCACAATACTTTTCCCTCAATCAAAAATCAGTTGTTGAACCTCGCATGGGTATAAAGTTTATGGTGGCAAAGGGACAAGCACTGACAATCGGCATGGGATTGCATTCACAAACGCAACCGCTGGGAAATTATTTTGCCCGAATCAAAGTAGGGGCGGATACCATTATGCCCAATAGGAGTCTTGATTTTAGCAGGGCAAGACATTTTATTCTTGGATATACAATCCAATTCAATCAGCATTGGAATTTACGCACCGAAGCCTATTATCAATGGTTGTATCAGATTCCCATTCATGCAAATATTGCCAGCACATATAGCGTGATCAACCTGGATGATGATTTTGCAATAGAAGTTTTGACCAATAAAGGGAAGGGGCAGAACTATGGACTGGAATTTACCTTGGACCGGTTCTGGAACGACAGATTTTATCTGCTCACAACCTTAAGTTTGTATCAGTCGACCTACCTCCCTTCTGAAAAGATTTGGCGCAACACCCGATACAATTCCAATTCATCTCTAACATTTCTGGTAGGGAAGGAGTGGGTGCTAAAAACGAGAAGGCCTTCTTCACTCGGACTCGACATAAGACTGTTTTCAGCCGGAGGTGTAAGGGCAACTCCTATTGATCTTGCCAGATCAGTTGCCTTGAAAACCAATGTGTTGATACCGGGCAGGATCTATGAGGAAAAGATGAAGCCCATATTTCGGCTGGATGCACAAATGGAATGGAAGGTCCAATACACTGCGCTAACAGGTAGTTTTATCCTGGGGGTGCAAAATGCCACCAATCGGAAAAATCAGATCAGCAGAAGATATGATCCCGCAGCAGGAAGGATTACCTATTCTTATTTGCTGGGCATGATACCTGTATTTGGATTCCGATTTGATCTTTAACTTAGTGAACTATTTTTTTTAATGGTTGTTTTACAAAAAAACTGACTTTATGGAACGCAAAGAATTCATCAATAAAATTACCGGAGGTCTTGCTCTGACTTGTGTAGCCTGCATGATGGAAGCCTGTTCAAAAGACAGTAATACGTCAGGATCGAATTCATCAGGCAACAACAATACTGGCGGTGGAAATACCGGGGGTACTACAGTACTGATTACCGTTAATCTTAACTCTCAGCTGCTTAATATTGGGGATTTTATTTCCGACAATGGGGCCATTGTGGTTCGTATCGCTGCGGGTAATGCCCTAACCAGTTTTTCAGCATTTTCAAATGCTTGTCCACATGCAGGTTATGCTGTCACCTATGTAAAGTCAAACAACAGCTTCAATTGTGCCCTTCATGGTTCCAATTTCAATGGCGATGGCTCTCTGAAAAATGGACCTGCAACTACAGGGCTGGGTAAGAAAACGGTTGAGATCAGTGGCACTACTCTTACCGTTAAATAAGTTCTGCAATTTTTCCCTTCTCAAGTTTCAGGAAACGATGGATACATCCCGGTATATCCTCTTCATAATGACTTACATAAATGAGGCTGGTGGATGAATGCAGGCAGATGCCATCAATTATACTTTTGAATCTCTCTGTTTGTTCTTTGTCCAATCCTTGACAGGGTTCGTCGAGAATGAGCAATGGTGGAGTTTTCACCAGAGCTCTTGTCAGCATCACCGTTCTCTGTTCTCCCAGTGAAAGCTGGCTCAGTCTTTTTTCTTTGATAGGCAATAGTCCCATAATGTTCAGCCATTTTTCAACAACCTTTTGATCCGGCTCAGATACATGTCGGAACAATCCTATTGTATCGTAAAGCCCCGAGGCCACAGCATTGAAAACCGATTCTCCCTTCTCAAAGAAAAGATGAAGCTCAGGAGAGATATAACCAATTTTTTTCTTGATGTCCCAGATGCTTTCACCTGTTCCTCTTCTTTTTCCGAATAAATAAATCTGATTTGCATAGGCTTGCGGATTGTCTGCGCTGATCAGGCTGAGTAATGTCGACTTCCCTGAACCATTGTGTCCTGTTACACACCATCTTTCTCCTTTTTTCACCAACCAATTGATGTTGTGCAAGATGGGTATATTATTATAGCTGATGCTAACATCTTTCATCTTGATGATTTCCTCAGACGCCGTTTCCTGATATTCAAGAGCTGAGAGGCCCTCAATGCTATGTTTATCTGCTATGCTGAATCTAAATCCAGATTGATGTTCATCATAAGTTGTTGTGCTGATGATACTGCCTTCTTCAAGAACTGCAACATCGGTGATGAAGTTGGGTAGGTCTTGCATTGAACTGATCAGGATAATCTGTTTGCCGATGTTGATCAATTGCTGACAGGCATCTTGTAGTGTTTTTCTGCCTTCTATGTCTAATCCGATAAAAGGATTGTCCAGGATCAAGATATCAGGATCCTGTTTCATTGCTTTTGCAAGCTGTAATCTTTTGTTTTCACCATTGGACAATTGTATCAGTGGTTTTTTAAGCAGATTTTTGAGTCCGAATACTTCGATCCATTTCTTCATCACAATATCTTCTGTGTCGCCCAGCTCTGTTTCAACATCATGGGTATCCTCTGCATCCGCAGAATTGAATCTTTGCTGGTAATAAAAATTAATCCCATTGCTTTTGTTCCGGAAGACGTGTTGTTGTTCAATGATATGAATCTTCGGCAGGTAGCGTATATTTTGATCATCCACAAAAGTGATGTCTCCTCTGTAAAAAAGTTGTCCGCCCAAGGCCTTTGCCAGGGTGGTTTTACCTGAGCCGCTATTTCCAATGATGGCCCACTGTTCTCCATCATTCATGATAAGATTGATGTTGTTCAGTAGGAATCTTCCACCCAGAAAAACCGATACATCCTTCAATTTGATTCCTGCCATCAGCCTGTGATTGTTTAAGGAATGAAGTTAGTTATCTTCCTTTTTTTTGCTACATTTATATGTATAAACGATACTTGAATATGAAAAAGATAGCTGCTTACTTACTTTTGGTTTTCCTTCTAAATATCTCTTTGGTATCCCTTTTTGCACAAACGCCAAATGAGCAAATGAGTCAATTGATCGAAGATCAGTTTGCTTTTGCTGCAAAACAATACAAGGTGCTGGAGAAAAATGTTCCTGCCGATAAAATGCCAAAGACATATTATGCAGCCACCGGTAAAGTAGAGAGTAGTGAGACCAAATGGTGGTGCAGTGGTTTTTTCCCTGCCTCACTGTTGTATATATTTGAGCACACGCAAGATCAGGAAGTTCTTGCCATCGCCAAAAAGCGACTGGCCTTACAGGAACCGATGAAGCATTATACAGGGAATCATGACCTGGGATTCATGATGTTTGCTCCTTTTGGAAATGCCTATCGGTTGTTCAAAGATCCTAAAGACCACAAAACGATTGATACTGCTGCGATGTCTCTGATCACCCGTTACAGGCCACAGATCAAATCCATCCAAAGCTGGAACAAGAATAAAAACTTCAATTGTCCGGTGATCATCGACAACATGATGAACCTGGAACTTCTTCTATGGGCCACAGCCAATGGAGGAGATCCTAAGTTCAGGGAGATCGCCGTTAACCATGCCAACAGTACAATTGCTAACCATTACAGATCAGATTACAGTGCCTTTCATGTTCTTGACTATGATCTTGAAACTGGCAAGTTGATTGCAGGCAAAAATCATCAGGGATACAATGATGCCTCTGCCTGGTCAAGGGGTCAGGCATGGGGTTTCTATGGATTTACCATGATGTATCGATTTGAGAAGGATGAAAAATATTTGAACCATGCTAAGAAAATCATCAAGTTCCTGTTGAATCATCCGAATATGCCCGAGGACAAGATCCCATACTGGGATTATAATGTTCCTTCCATACCCAATGCACTAAGAGATGCTTCTGCAGCTTCCATCATGGCTTCAGGTTTGCTTGAACTGGCTCAATATACCAAAGGCAAAGAAAGCAAGTATTATACCGAGACTGCCAGGCAGATCATCGTTAAACTCGCTTCTGATCAGTATCGTGCCAAGCTGGGGGATAATGGAGGTTTTCTCCTGATGCATGGAGTAGGCCACCTTCCTGGAAATTCTGAAGTGGATGTCCCACTTACCTATGGGGATTACTATTTCCTCGAGGCCCTGCACCGCTATAAGAACTGGGTATTGAAATGAGGCCAGTTTCGATAGGTGGGGAGCTGAATCCGGAAAATGTTTTGGCTGCCACTCGCCAGGGAATTTTCCCCTGGTATGATACACCCGGCATCCCCATGTGGTATTGTCCGGATCAACGCTGCGTTTTTTTGGTCAATGAATTTAAACCCAGCAAATCCCTGCAGCAGGCTTTCCGCAAGCATAAGTGGGAGATCAGTATTGATAAAGCTTTCAGAACTGTCATGGAAAATTGTGCCGGTAACGGCAGAGAAGACTCAACATGGATCCTTCCGGAAATGATTGAAACCTATTGTGCAATCCATGAAATGGGATATGCTCACTCTGTAGAGGTATGGAAGGGGGACAGGTTGGTTGGAGGATTGTATGGAATTTCGCTTGGTTCCATTTTTTGTGGAGAAAGCATGTTCAGTCTTGAACCCAATACCTCCAAATTTGCATTATGGAAATTGATTGAGCACGTGAAAAAAATGAATTTTTCATGTATCGATGCACAGGTTTCCAATCCTCATTTATTGTCTATGGGAGCAAAAATGATCAGCAAGGATCAATACATGAAGATCCTGGATGATGCCCAGCGTTTTCCTGATCGGTTGGGAAAAGATTTTGCAGCTTAACCAATGGTATTCATCAGCTGATGAATGTGATTCCTGTGTTGATCGCTTACAGCAACCACAGGCAAGCGGAAGTATTCACCTGCAATATCCAATTTTGCAAGATAGGCTTTCAGTCCACTCGGACTCCCTTCAGCGAACATGGATTGAACGATGGGTAACATCTTTTCGTGCATGTAACGAGCACCGGCAAAGTCGCCTGCAAGACATTGCCTGACCATATCTGAGCATGCCCTGGGGTATGCATTGGCAGCTACTGAGATCACACCAATGGCCCCACAAGCGATCAATGGGAGGGTAATGCCATCATCGCCGCTGATCACTTCAAATCCATCAGGCTTACCTGCAATGATCTGCATGATCTGCTCCATATTTCCGGAAGCTTCCTTGGTGGCGATGATATTTTTACATTCTCTTGCTATGCGAAGGGTGGTGGCCACACTCACATTCATGCCTGTTCTACCTGGAACATTGTACATAAGAACCGGCAGAGGGGATGCATCGTTTACGGCTTTGTAGTGCTGAAACAATCCCTCCTGATTGGGTTTGTTGTAATATGGACTCACGGAGAGTACGGCACTATATCCGGTAAGGTCAAACGACTGAAGGGCCTTGACCACTTCTCTTGTATCATTTCCACCGATACCGGCTACTAGTCTGATTCGTCCTTGGTTGAATTCATTGACCTTGGAAAAAACCTGCTGTTTCTCCTCTTTGTTCAAGGTTGCACTTTCACCTGTAGTGCCCAGTACCACCAGGTATTCCACTCCGCCTTCGATCAGGTGATCAACCAGCTTATTCATCCCCGTCATATCAAGATCACCTGAAGCTGTGAATGGTGTTGCAATGGCTACGCCTGTTCCGGAAAAGGGATGATTACTCATGTATATTTATTATCAGTCTTGGTTTTGAATAGGTTGTTCATCAAAGCGGCCCATCCTTGAGAATTTTTCTATGCGCTGGTCGATTCTGGTTTCGGTATCAATATTTTTCAATTCTGCAATGGCTTTGAGTAACTGCTCTTTGAGCAATTGCGCTGCAGCGTCATGATCCCAATGTGCCCCGCCCAGCGGTTCTGGTACCACGCCGTCTACCAATCCGAACTCAAGCATGTGCTCTGAAGTCAGTTTCAGTTCTTCGGCAGCTTTTTCTTTTTGGTCCCAGCTTCTCCATAGGATGGAGCTGCAGCTTTCAGGTGAGATTACTGTATACCAGGTATTGGCCATCATGTAAACACGATCACCTACACCTATGCCCATGGCTCCTCCGCTGGCACCTTCACCAATGATTACGCAGATAACCGGAACTTTCAAGCGAAGCATTTCAAAAATATTGCGAGCGATGGCTTCGCCCTGACCTCTTTCTTCAGCTTCAATACCCGGGAAAGCGCCTGGTGTGTCTACCAAGGTAATCACTGGTTTATTGAATTTCTCAGCCAATTTCATCAGGCGGAGTGCTTTTCTGTATCCTTCGGGATTGGCCATGCCGAAATTCCGGAGTTGACGCATCTTGGTGTTGGCTCCTTTTTGCTGGCCAAGAATCATCACGGTTTGTCCGTCAATTTTTCCAAATCCGCCAACAATTGCTTTATCGTCTTTGAAATTGCGGTCGCCATGCAGTTCCACAAAGTCCGTACACATTCTTTCGATGTAAGAGAGGGTATAGGGGCGATCGGGATGACGACTCAATTGTACTTTCTGCCAGGGAGAAAGGTTGGCGGTGATCTCTTCTCTTTTCTCACGTATTTTTTCCTCCAATTGCCGGATGGAATCGGATAGGTCGATTTTGTTTTTTTCAGCCGTTTTATTCAGTTGTTCGATCTGATCATACAGATCCTTGATCGGCTTTTCAAAATCCAGAAACTGTCTTGAAATTGTTTCTCCCATGGGTTCAAATAGTTTCGGTGGGCGGTAAAGGTAGGAAATTTTTTAAGCAAGGGAATTTAGGCCAGATTCAGCCAATTTTGGCTGATCAATTGATACATTTCCTGCCAGTTTTGTGGCTTTTCCTTCAGGTTCAGTTTGCCTGCCAATATTGCCCAGATATCTGCAGGTACAGATCCATTTTTACGCAAGGAATGTACGGATGTATCACCTGACGATTTGGACATTTTTTCATGGCTATCGTTTTTCAGCAAGGGGTGGTGGATAAAACTTGTTTTTAAAAATGAGGTTGCGCGCAATGCGTCAGCAAGATAAACCTGTGCGAGGGTTGAGTCACATAGGTCTTCCCCCCTTACGATCAGATCGATCCCGAAATGCAAATCATCCATCAGGGAGCAGACCTGATAAGAGGGGTCTCCGTTTTTTTTCCTGACTTGAAAATACTGCATGGCTGTAGGTAGTTCATTTGTGACATCTCCCTTAAGCAGATCTCTGTGTTGAATACCTAAATGCTCCGTTTTCAATC
The DNA here is from genome assembly GCA_046309555.1 of Chitinophagia bacterium. Taxonomy (GTDB): domain Bacteria; phylum Bacteroidota; class Bacteroidia; order Chitinophagales; family Chitinophagaceae; genus Pollutibacter. The sequence continues at coordinate 21,860 of JBKCOY010000125.1, read as the reverse complement.
TCCATTGCACATTGTTTGCAAGCAAGGGCATGTTCTTGTGTAAACAGGTACCATGGTATCCTATTGTTGTTTCAAGATCTGCTCTGGAACAATTGCATGCAAAAAGGAGGTTATCAGATTCAAGTTTTTTCAAAGCTTCTTGATAATTTTTTTGTCTCAGTTTTTGAGAAAAAAATTGCTGATGCTCCTCTGTTGATCGGGCACCTTCATCCCACGGAATATTGAGAAAGCTCAGGGTTTCAAAAATATCATCCAGGTATTCTTTACGCACCCTTTCCTGATCCATGTCGTCGATTCTCAACAGAATACTTGCACCTGTTTTTCTTGCCAGTCCGGCAGTCAGCACAAACGAAAGAATATTTCCCAGATGAAGGTAGCCGCTGGGGGTGGGGGCGATTCTTGTTTTTTGGAAGGATAGCGGCATTGTGCAAATCTAATACAAATCAAAAGGCCCCTCATTGCTGAAGGGCCTTTTGCGGACCGGACGGGACTCGAACCCGCGACCTCCGCCGTGACAGGGCGGCATTCTAACCAACTGAACTACCGATCCTTGTTCAACAGTATGAAACTGCTGAATTGGGTTGCAAATATAGGAGATTATTTTTTTTTGAAAAATAAATAAAGGAAAATTCGCGGCTAAAGAATTACGTCCAGCCCATGACCCTCTAATAATCCCAATAGTGATGGAAATGAAACTTTTAAACCCTTGAGCTTGTTCCGGATAGGATCTATGGAATAATTTACGGCAGTGCTGAGGTCGGCATGCTCCAGGATTGTATTGAAAAATACCGATCTATCCAGGTTGGTTTGACGAAAAATCGCCTTACTCAGATTGGCAGAACTAAAGTCTGATTCAATCAGTCTGCATTCATCAAAGCAGATGCTTTTGAGATTCAGATTGCAAAAATTGCTCAGTGAAATATTACAGTTTGTAAATGCCATCTCAAGCAGAAATGGATTGCAGTCCTCGAAATGAATTCCCAGGATTTTGGTATTGCTGAACTGCACTTTTCTTAAACCTGTATTTTTAAAAGCAGTCATGGAGAAATTGCACCCATCAAAAACTGTATCAGTAAAATTTACATCATTCAAGGTGGCATTGTTGAACTGACAATTGATAAATGTGCACTCTTCGAAGTCTTGTCCTGAAAGCGAGACCTCGTCAAAGTTTTCATTGATGAATTCCTGATCCGTAGTTTCTATTCTTTCCATATCGATTATTGTACGATATACGTTACTCCCTCCTTTGAAACCTCGGTATTCTCAAAAGTCTGCTTTGCCTCGATCTCAAATTGAGTGAGATCGGGATACTTGCTGCTAAAATGTCCTAACAGAAGCCTGCCAGCACCGGCTTTTCCTGCAATGGTTGCAGCTTCCATGCTGGTAGAATGGAAACGTGCTTCTGCCTTTTCTTTTTGATCTTCCAGGTATGTTGATTCGTGATAGATCAGATCTGCATTTTCAATAAACGGCAATATTTTCTCATCATATTTGGTGTCTGCACAAAATGCATATTTCAACATTCGGGTATCTTTTTTCAGGGTGCTTCGAAAAATAAATCCCCAGCAAGGTATTCGGTGTGAAACCGGAAAGCAGGACACTTCTATTCCGTCAAATGTTAGCAGGTTACCTGCCTCCGTAATAGGATGGAAGATCAATTCATAGTTCAGTCGTGCATCTGCTGCCTTGAGTTGCAACTCAATGATTTCTTTCAATATTGGCGTTGCATAAAGATGCAGCGGCCTCTCACGATTGTTCAATGAATAGGAATTTAGAAGTCCGGGTAGCCCGTAGTAATGATCACCATGCAGATGCGAAATGAAAATATGATCGATCTTACTCCTCTTGATCTTAAATCGCTGCAATTGATCCTGTGTACTCTCCCCGCAATCCACCAGAAACTGCTGGTCGTTTGCTGTTACTACCTGGGCAGTCTGGTGCCTGTTGTGCATCGACAAAGCAGAGTTGTTTCCAAGTATGGTGACAGCCAGCATCTGATTTTAATGATTTTTATCAGGAATCCATTCCCAGTTCCCTTTCGATCTCTTCCATTTGAACGATATCCCAGGCTTCAGAATCTGTAGGTGTGATGTTGAGGCTGTCAAATACGCCGGCCATCTCAATGGATTTCCTGACAGCTGGATTTATGCAACAGATTACAAAAGATCTTCCTGAACCATATACAAATTCATGAAGCTTGTTGAGCAATACTGCAATCGCGGCTTCGACATCATCAACAAGGTGCATGTCCAGGATCATACTTTTGCGGTCTGATTGCAAAAGGTTTTTAACAAGATCTTCCAATTCTCCTGCCATAATAGCAGTAAGTTGTGCCTCCTCAATTGAAATGACATGAAATATTTCCTTGGTATAAATTTTGACCCTCATACGATGTCTGCTTTTGATGAGATTTCTCCACAAAGATACCTCATTTGATTGTGGGAATTATTTGTTATTATTGTAAGGACACCTAAAATCTGAGCTTCTATGGACAATAATTTTTCAGCACAGGTAAAAGAGATCATCTCCTATAGCAGGGAAGAAGCCCTAAGGTTAGGAAATGATTTTATCGGTACGGAACACCTTCTTTTGGGTGTTATCCGGGAGGGAGAGAATACTGCATTGAAAGTTTTGCAAAACCTCAACGTAGATCTATATGAATTGAGGAAAGAGGTTGAAATGGCGGTGAAGGACAAGTCGGGCAAGAATATTCAAAACATCAATAGTCTCCCGCTTACCCGCCAGGCAGAAAAGGTGATCAGGGTTACCGTTCTTGAAGCAAAAGCGCTCAAGAGTCCAATGGTAGAAACCGAACATCTCTTGCTTTCCATTTTAAAAAACAAAGAGAATATTGCCACACAGATACTCAACCAGTTCGAGGTAGACTACGATCTCTTTAGAAATGAATTGGGTACGGTAAGGAGTAACGATGTGAAAAGTGAGTTTTCTGATGAACCTGAGGAAGAATTTGATGAGGAAAGGAAAAGTCAACAAAAAGCCAAGGCTGCACCAGCTGGAGGCAAGAGCAAAACCCCAGTACTCGACAATTTCGGAAGGGATATCACCAAGCTTGCAGAATCCGGTTCTCTGGATCCAATTGTTGGACGTGAGGCTGAAATTGAAAGGGTGTCACAGATCCTGTCCAGAAGAAAAAAGAACAACCCAATTCTCATTGGTGAACCAGGAGTGGGCAAGACAGCCATTGTTGAAGGATTGGCACTGCGGATCGTTCAGCGGAAAGTTTCAAGGGTCTTGTTCGACAAGAGAGTTGTTTCGCTTGATCTGGCTGCATTGGTTGCCGGAACAAAATATCGTGGTCAGTTTGAAGAGCGAATGAAGGCCATCATGACCGAACTGGAAAAAAACAGGGATGTGATCCTCTTCATTGATGAGATCCATACCATTGTGGGTGCCGGTGGCGCCAGCGGTTCACTGGATGCTTCCAACATCTTCAAGCCAGCGCTCTCAAGAGGGGAACTGCAATGTATCGGTGCATCCACCCTGGATGAATATCGTATGCACATCGAGAAAGATGGAGCTTTGGATCGTCGTTTTCAGAAAGTAATCGTAGAGCCTCCATCTGTGGATGAGACCATCCAGATCCTCAACAACATCAAATCCCGTTACGAAGAATATCACAATGTAGACTATGCACAAGATGCCATTGATGCCTGTGTGAAACTGAGCGACCGCTACATGACTGATCGACTGTTGCCAGACAAGGCCATTGATGTGCTGGACGAAGTGGGCGCCAGAGTACATCTCAAAAACATCAATGTTCCGGATGATATCATCGAACTGGAAAAAAAGATCGAAGACATCAAGCTGGAGAAAAATAAAGTTGTGAAGAGCCAGCGTTTCGAAGAGGCGGCAAGCCTTCGCGATACAGAGAAAAAATTACAGGAAGAACTGGAAGCTGCCAAAGCTGGATGGGAAGAAGAATCCAAACACAAGCGATTCCCCATCAGCGAAGAAGACATTGCTGAAGTGGTGAGCATGATGACCGGTATTCCTGTCAAGAGAATGGTTCAGGCAGAAACTGAGAAACTGCGCAACATGGCAGTGGATATGAAAGGAATGGTTGTGGGTCAAGACGAGGCCATCTCCAAAGTGGTGAAAGCCATCCAGAGAAATCGTGTTGGATTGAAAGATCCAAAGAAACCTATTGGCACCTTCATTTTCCTCGGACCCACCGGTGTAGGTAAAACAGAACTGGCACGGGCGCTGTCTCGCTATATGTTTGATTCTGAGGATTCACTCATCCGTATAGACATGAGTGAATACATGGAGAAATTTACCGTGAGCAGACTCATCGGTGCTCCTCCCGGATATGTTGGGTATGAAGAGGGTGGACAATTGACAGAGCGAGTCAGAAGAAAGCCTTACTCAGTGATCTTACTCGACGAAATTGAAAAAGCGCATCCTGATATTTACAATATTCTTCTTCAGGTTTTGGATGATGGACAACTGACAGATGGACTGGGAAGGAAAGTGGATTTCAAGAATACCCTGATCATCATGACCTCCAATATTGGTGTTCGTCAATTGAAAGATTTTGGAGAAGGAGTAGGCTTTGCCACCAGTGCCCGTCAGGCAAATGCTGAAGAAGCCAATAAGGCAGTCATTGAAAAAGCACTGAAAAGAACCTTTTCGCCTGAATTCCTGAACAGGGTAGACGATGTGATCATCTTCAACTCTCTGGAGAAAGAGCATATTTTTGAGATCATCGACATCCTCATGAAAGGAGTGATGAAGAGGTTGTCTGCTCTCGGCTTCTCAATGGAACTCACGCCGGATGCCAAAGATTTCATTGCTGAAAAAGGCTATGATTCCCAGTTCGGTGCCCGACCCCTGCACAGGGCCATCCAGAAATATCTGGAAGATCCTCTGGCGGAAGAGATCCTGAACATGAGCATCAAAGCAGGCGATGTGATGGTGGCCGATCTGGATAAAGAAAACCAGAAGATTGTTTTTTCCATCAAGCCTAAAGCTGAAAAGAAAGAAAAGTCGAAAGCCTGATCCTCACAATACTGATTTAACTTTGTCCCGACCTGTTCGGGACATTTTTTTTATGCAGGAAACCATTATCGGAATAGATATTGATCATGCCCAAAACATTTTAGAAAAGGGCGAATTGGTAGCCATACCTACAGAAACGGTATACGGACTGGCGGGGAATGGTTTTGATTCAACTGCCATTGCCAGGATCTATGAGGCAAAGCAAAGGCCTCAATTCAATCCACTGATTTTACATGTGGCAACTATTGATCAGGTAAAAAAATTAGTCATTAATATTCCAGCGCCATTTGTCAGACTGATGGAGAAGTTTTCACCTGGCCCCATTACCTATCTGCTTCCAAAATCTGATCTTGTTCCTGATTTGGTTACTGCAGGTTCTTCAAAAGTGGCCATAAGGATCCCCAATCATCCCTTAACATTGTTGCTTTTATCCCGTTTGAAATTCCCCCTGGCAGCCCCCAGTGCCAATCCTTCTGGATATGTTAGTCCCGTTTCCGCAGCGCATGTTTTTGAAGGATTGAATGGGAAGATACCCTACATTCTGGATGGCGGTAATTGCCAGGTTGGTTTGGAATCCACGATCGTTGGATACGAGGATGATACAATCATCATTCATCGCTTAGGCGCTATCAGTGCAGAACAGATAAATGCATTGACGGGAGTGAGGGTTGAGACGAGGTTATCACATGCCTCCCCAACAGCACCTGGACAAATGAAAAGTCATTATGCAACCCAAAAGCCCTTGCTGTTGGGTGATTTCACTGAAAATTATAATGCGAATAGTAATAAACGAATTGGCGTCTTGTCTTTCTCTGAATCTCCGGCTATCGATTCAGTAGAGGAAATCATTTTATCTCCGAAGCGAGATCTGACTGAAGCTGCAGCCGGACTCTTTGCGGCGATGCGACAACTCGATGCTTCTGCTGCTGACGTCATCCTTGCAGAAAGATTTCCTGACGAAGGCATTGGCAGAGCCATCAATGATCGGTTGGAGAGAGCAGCGTATAAAGGTTGAGGGAGTTGAAGGGGTTGAAGGGGTTTAAGAATAATTTCTTCAACTCCTTCAACCTTCTCAACCCTTTCAACCTCCTCAACCCATCAACTCACTCAACTCCAACCATCGCATCTCTTTTTCATCAATCAATGCATCAACTTCTTTTATTCTGTTCGATGCTTTTTCAAGTGAAGGATAGTCAAGCTTTCCGGAGGAAAGCTGTTCGGTGAGCGATTGTTTTTCTGTGTTCAATTGTTCCAGTTCTTTTTCCAATAGTTCAAACTCCCTTTTCTCCTTGAAGCCTGCCTTTTTCTTTGCTGCTGTTGATTCCTGAAGGGTAGATTTTTCTTCTTGTTTAGGCGATAAAACGACCTCTGACGTTTTATTTTCTTCTTCCTCCCGGTAAGATGCATAATTGCCGGGAAAATCTTTGATGATACCATCCCCTTCAAAAACAAAGAGATGATCAACGATACGGTCCATGAAATATCGGTCGTGGCTGATGATCAGCAGGCATCCCGGAAAATCAAGCAGAAATTGTTCAAGTACAGAAAGCGTAGGGAGGTCAAGGTCATTGGTGGGCTCGTCCAGCACCAGGAAGTTCGGATTCTTGAACAGAATCGCAAGCAGTTGAAGTCTTCGTTTCTCTCCTCCGCTCAACTTGCTGATAAAGCTGTATTGCTGGTCGGGACTGAATAGAAAGAGTTCCAGAAATTGTGCCGCAGAAATAGAACCTCCTTTTGCCAAAGGGAAACTCTCTGCAATGTTTTTGACAAATTCAATGACCCGCATATCCTGCTTGAGGGTAAGACCCTGTTGCGAATAGTAACCAAAAACTACCGTATCGCCGATATTGATCTTGCCGCTGTCAGGTTCTTCTATTCCCTGAAGCATGTTCACGAAAGTAGATTTGCCAGCACCGTTCTTGCCGATGATGCCGATCCTTTCTCCTTTTTTGAATGTGTAATCAAAGCCGGATAGAATGATCCTGTCGCCAAATTTCTTGTAAACTTTTTTCAGTTCTGCCACTTTACCTCCCAGCCTGTTCATCTTGAGCTGAAGCTCAATTTTCTTTTCCTCAATTCGTTTCTTGGCAACTTTCTCAATTTCATAAAAAGCATCCTGTCTGCTCTTGGATTTGGTGGTTCTGGCCTTGGGTTGTTTACGCATCCATTCCAGTTCCTTTCTGTAATTGTTTCTGGCCTTATCGATAGTAGCAGCCTCACTTTCTATTCTGGCTGCTTTTTTCTCCATGTAGTTTTCGTAATTGCCGGTGTAGGTGTAAAGCTGTCCGTTGTCGAGTTCCCAGACCTCTTGGCAAACTGCATCAAGAAAATACCGGTCGTGCGTTACCAGCAGCAGGGTTACGTTCTCTTTGTCGATATAATGTTCCAACCATTCCACCATTTCAACATCAAGATGATTCGTAGGCTCATCCATGATGAGCAGGCTATGTTGCTGGTCAAATCCAATGTCGATCAAGGTTCTGGCCAGTGCCACCCTTTTTCTTTGTCCGCCGCTCAGGCTGCTGACGACCTGATCAAGATGATGGATGTTGAGCTTGCCAAGGATCTGTTTGACTTTTGCGTCAAAGTCCCAGGCTCCCTTTTCATCCATCTCCATGATGGAGGCAGTCAGCTTTTCTGCATCACCCGAGTCCTCGGCTGCTTCATATCGTTTGATGGCATTCAGGACCGGATGGTCATGTGCAAAGATGTTATCGAGAATAGAAGATTTTTCGTGGAAGATGGGATCCTGTTCAAAAAGAATCACATTTACATCTTTGTTGATCCATATCTTTCCACCATCAGGAGGTTCAATTCCTGCAAGGATCTTAAGCAAAGTTGATTTGCCTGAACCATTTCTGGCCACCAGTGCGATCCTGTCGCCCTCATTGATGTGGAATGTGAGATTCCTGAACAGGGGATTGATACCATACGATTTTTCAAGACTCTCGGCCGTGATGTAATGCATTCGGCAAAGTTACTTGATTGCCTCTAGGTCCCCGTATCGGCATTGATCATTTTGAAAAAAAATAGATGATGATGCAGATCCCCACGGTGATCAGCACCAAAAAAGGCAATTTCCATTTTTCAACAGATTCTTTTTGCTTTTTTTCTACGATCAGATTATCCCAACGTTTGTTGAGTGAACCGCTCTTGATCAAAAGTTCATCAAAATGTGTTTTAAGTTCCTGCGATAGTTTTGCATCGAGTCTTGAACAGAGCTGAATGGCCAACTGGAGTGTAGTCATCATCATCTGCTGATTATTGGTCTCCAGGATGATGCTCAGCCGTTGTTTGTTGAAAGTATTCAAAACCTGGTGAAAAAGTAAATTCTTGCTGGTACGGTAGTGGTCGGTAATGGAAAGATATTGTTCAGCTTTGATGAACAAATGGAGGATCTCATTGGCAGTAAGTGCCTTATCCAAAGTATGTCCCATTGATTTTTCCAGCCACCTGTTGTAAAGGTATTGTTCCCTCATTGATGGATCGGTGAGGGTCTGATAAGCCTCCTGTAATTCCTGATAATAACTTGAATTTTCATTGGTGATATCGGTTTTGTCGGGATGATGTTGCATGGCCAGCTTTCGAAAAGCCTTCTTGATGCTGGCTATGTCAGTCCCCGGCTCCACACCTAAAATCCGGTAATAATCTTTTACAGGCATTCAGGCAAAGGTATTATCGCTTACATTTGGAACAATAAAATCTTGTCATGAAAAAATTCATTCTTTTTCCGTTGATGCTGATCGGCTTCATTGCTATTGCACAGAACTCCAAAAAAGGGAAAAACTTTTTTGAGCTGAGGGTATATGAGTATAAAACGGAAAAGCAGCAATCGGTTATCGATCAATATTTAAAAGATGCCTTCATGCCTTTTATGAAGGGAAAAGGAGCGCAGAAAATCGGTGTTTTTTCTGCAATTACCAACGATACAGCATCTGTTAAACGAATGTATGTATTGATACCATACAAGAACCTGAACCAGATTCCCGGGTTTCACAGGGGATTGATGGCCGATCAGGAAGTTGCTGCCAAAGGTGCCGAATACCTCAATGCCACAATGGATGCGCCTGCCTATACCAGAATGATAACCTATCTGCTCGAAGGATTCAGATTTGCACCTTCACTGATGATACCCAAATTGAATTCACCATTGCAAGAGCATGTCTATGAGTTGCGTAGCTATGAGGGCCCCTCAGAAAAAAAATACCTCAAGAAAGTGGAAATGTTCAATGAAGGTGGAGAAACGGAAATCTTTTCAAGATTGAATTTCAATCCTGTTTTTTATGGGGAGACCATCAGTGGCCCAACCATGCCCAACCTCATGTACATGACCAGTTTCGAGAACATGAAAGACCGTGATGCGCATTGGGCAGCCTTCCGTGATGATCCTAAATGGAAAGAATTGCTTACCCGCAAGGAATTCGACAAGACGGTTAGTAAAAATGTCACTTTGTTCCTGAAAGCAAGGCCCTATTCCGATTATTAGTTTAGCCTCATAACATAGTATCTTTGTCCAAATGTTGCACATGAACGAAATGGACAAGATCAGGGAGGCGGTTGCCCATATTCGAACCACCTATGGGGGTTCCTATGATTCAGCTGTGATCCTGGGTAGCGGTTTGGGTGGTTTTTCTGATGAAGTGGAAATAGATCAGTCAATTTCTTATGCAGATATTCCCCATTTTCCGGTTTCTACAGTAGAGGGCCATGGAGGAAATTTATTGATTGGAAGGGTTCAGGGCAAGGGAGTTCTGGTGATGTCAGGACGATTTCATTTTTATGAAGGATATGGTCCCCTCGAAGTGGTTTTCCCTATCAGGGTGCTCCATCTGCTGGGGGTGAAAAATCTTTATGTATCCAACGCTGCAGGTGGTGTTAATCCCGGCTTTAAGGTTGGAGATCTTATGATAATCAAAGACCACATCAGCATGTCCATAGTAAATCCATTACTCGGAAAAAATCTGGATGAACTTGGACCCCGATTCCCCGACATGAGTGAGCCATATTCCAAGGCGATGATCAAAAAGGCTTATGGAATTGCAGCGAAAGAGGGATATGATATTAAGGAAGGAGTATACTTTGGCGTAACAGGTCCCACTTTCGAAACAAGGGCAGAATATAAAATGATCCATTTGTTGGGTGCGGATGCGGTGGGCATGAGTACCGTTCAGGAAGTGATTGCTGCGGTCCATTGTGGAATGAATGTATTTGCCATGAGTGTAATCACTGATCTTGGTATCAGGGAGGAAGAGAATGTGATTACCCATCAGGAAGTATTGGATGCTGCCAATGCAGCTGCTCCAAAGCTATCTGCCATTATCAAACAAATGATTTTGCAATAAGGATGTATATCCGGTATTTGATATTTCTGATTTTATGCCTTTCCATTGGCCAGCAAAGTGCTGCCCAGATGCGGGGTATGATGAGAGGAATGCAGGGTATGGGATCAAGGATGGGCAGCATGGGAGGCGGTGGAGGAAGGGGTGGGAGTGACTCTCTGTCTTTTGAAAAAAGAAATTTTGCTGCTGATTCAGTGAATGTCCGTTTCCGCTATCTTGATACGGCACGGTACGGAAGTTTTGATTCGTCGCTGAACGACTTTTTCAGAAGAGTTCCGCTTAAGCCTGATTTTATACAGATTGGATTCAATGGCAATGCATCTTACTCAGCTTTATATTCACCCCTAAGAGCGCCGGGATGGGATGCTGGCTTTCATGCATTTGATCCGTTTGCCTTTACCATAGCGGAAACCCGCTTCATGAATACGACCAAACCGTTTACTGAACTCGGTTATTTGGTGGGAAGCAAGGCAGAGCAGCAGATCAATATTGTGCATACGCAGAATGCTACTCCCGATTGGAATTTTGTCATTCATTATCGTCTGGTCAATGCCCCCGGTACCTTTAACTCTCAAAATACCAATCACAATAATATCCGCTTTAATTCTGATTTCAATTCAAAGGATCGCCGATATCATGCTTACCTGATTCTACTTTCCAACGCATTACAGAGTTCTGAAAATGGGGGAATAGAAGATGAATCCTTTTTGGTCAACCCCAATCCGGCATATGACGATCGTTTCAATATCCCAACCAATCTCGCATCAACAGCATTTTCTTCAAGAAATTTCTTCAATGTAAAGCTTTCAACTGGTAATCGGTATGTAGACCGCCACCTTTTGTTGAGACAGCAATATGACTTTGGTAAAAAAGATTCTGTTGTTACGGACTCCAGTGTGATCCGTTTTTTCTTACCTCGGTTAAGAGTGGAACATACGATCCAGTCGGATGGTTATTCCTTCCGTTATCTCGACGTGCAATCAGCTGGTTCTGCAGATTTTTACAAGAAAAATTATGGTTACCTGAATGTTCCGGATACAGTTGACCTGAACAGTGGCTGGAGCGTACTCTCAAATGATTTTTCACTGATACAGTATCCCGATGCCAAAAATCTCCTCCAGTTTTTCAAAGTAGGAGCCAGCTTGGCTCATTATCAATCAACCCCTGATTCCATTCGTGATGATTTCGTCAATATCGTGGCTCATGGGGAGTATCGGAATCTGACCAGGAATAAAAAATGGGACATGCTGTTGTATGGAGCATTTTTTGCAGCAGGACGTGATGCTGGTAACTATACTGTGCAGGCTAAACTTCAACGATCTCTTGGGGAGAAAATAGGGAACCTGGAGCTTGGTTTTCAGAATATCAACCGATCTCCCTCGCGGTTGTTCACCGACAGAACGGCATTTCCTGTACTCAGGTTGGCCAATGCTAACAATGAAAACATTACTGCGATCAATGGATCATTATATTTAAACAAATGGAAGGTCAGGTTATCTGCTGAATATTTTTTGCAATCCAATTATACCTATTTCAGCGATTACAGAACGGTTGCACAATACAAACCCCTGTTTACTTTTTTAAGAACCGGTATCAGCAGGGAGACACTGATCGGTAAAAAATGGCATTGGTACCTGGATCTGTATTTACAGTCTGTGGCCAATGATGTTCCCATCAACTTACCTTGGTTGTATGTCAGAAGCCGTTTTGCCTATGAAGGGAAGCCTTTTCGAAATTTGGTCCTTTCTACAGGCTTGGATGTCAGGTATTTCAGCCCTTTCAAAGCCAATGGATATTCACCGCTCACCGGACAGTTTTTTAATCAGGATCAGCGTCAGATTGCCAATAGGCCTGATGTTACTGCATTCATGCATTTCAGAATTAGAAGTTTTACTGCTTTTGTCAGGCTGGAAAACCTCAATACAGCAACAACTCAGTATGGTTTTGGCTTTAAGAAAAATAACCTTGGAGCTCCCCTTTATCCCAATCCGGAAATGCTTTTCAGGCTGGGGATTTTCTGGAATTTCGTGAATTAGTAGTTTCAGTGTAGCATCTATATTTTAACATATTAATTTGGATACTTAGGTTGTAACTTTGCAATGTGAAAAAACTCCTTGTTCTCTTTTTACTCATGGTGTATACTGCTGCCGGAAACGGAACAGCACTGAGTATTCACTTCTGTATGGGTGACTATTCCGGAATGAGCTTGGAACATAAAGAGAGTCCCAGTTGCGGGAAGTGTGGGATGGAAGATAGGGAAGGATGTTGTCATGATGAGTTACAGATCATCAAATTTGATTCCCAGGCATCAAAACCTGCCAGTTTCGATACCGGTTTATTCCAGCATTTGTTTCATGCCGGCAATGAATTCACGCTTGAAAGCATTTTAACTTCCGATAGATTCAAGATAACACCTTTGGTTATGCCGGTTCTTTATACGGGGCCGCCTCTCCATTTGTTGAATTGCAATTTCCGGATTTGATTTTGGCATTATTTCAGTTCATTTTTTTAATTTTATAACGGAAATCAAATAGTCAATAAATCAATGCTAAAAATTCAAGTCATGAAAACAAAATTCATTTCATTCATAGTAGTCGCATTTTTCTTCAGTTTACAATCATTTGCTCAAAAATCACAGGAGATCAAGGTTTGGGGTAACTGTGGAATGTGTAAAAAAGTGATTGAAGGGGCAGCGATAAAAGCTGGAGCCAAAGAAGCAAACTGGAATGAGGAAACCAAAATCCTCAATGTTAGCTTTAAGGCAAGTAAAACTGATTTGTCAAAAATCCAGGAAAGCATTGCCGCTTCTGGTTATGATACACAGGACTTCACAGCTCCCGATGAGGTTTACAAAAAGCTTCATGGATGTTGCCAGTATGATCGTAAATCAGCTACTGCGCAGTCAGAGAAAAAAGCGGATTGCTGCAAGGAAGGCAACTGTGAAAAAGACAAATCTTGTTGCAAAGAAGGCAAATGTGAGAAGGGTAAAGCCTGCTGCAAAGCCTAATTATTTCCATCTATTCTTTAATCAAAGGAACCCGGAGTTCAAAAGAACCGGGTTCCTTTCAATATTATTTTATGAAATACAAACTTTTGTTGTTTGTATTTGGGATATGCTTTTATTCCCAATCAAACGCACAGGTTACTGAAGGGGTGCTTCAGGCCAGTGGGTTAACTTGCGCTTTGTGTGCAAAGTCCATTTATACAAATCTCAGTGCCCTTCCTTTTGTTGAAAGTGTGGATACCGACCTCAATGCTTCCTCATTTCTGATTAAGTTCAAGCCAGATGTCAATGTTGACCCTCAATTGCTCAGAAAAAAAGTTGAAGATGCCGGTTTCTTTATTTCCGACCTGCAACTCAAAGTCAAACTTGTAAACAAAGCCATTGGAGCAAATACTTTCATGAGGGAGAGCGGTAGTTACTATCACCTTGTCAATGGGAAAGCTGAAACTTTCAGCGGATTGCTCACCATACATTTGATAGAAAAAGAGTATATGACCCTCAAATCATTCAAAAAGATATCCGCATCCTATAACCTCGAGTGTTACCAATCAGCAGGTATTCCTGATTGTAAGATTCCGGGAGTAGCGGATCTCAGTTCCCCTGTCTATCATGTAAGAACAGTCAAATGAGATCCAAATTAGTCATAATTTTCTTTCTGTTTTCAACCATGGTTTCTGCTCAGGAGCTCTATGTCTTCAGTGAACCAGCCTCCAATGTGCCGGCACGCTCTTTGTCTTTTAAATATGGTGGAAAATGGATGCAGGAAACCAGTATTGGCCATGAACATGTTTCTTCCAGGCATATGCTTGAATCTTCGCTGGGTATCAGCAAAAGACTGATGCTTCGACCTGCTATCACATTTGGTAATATGTATGCGGTTTATCCTGATCAGCAGCAGAAATTTGAATCACTTTCACTTTATCTGAAGTATCGCTTTCTTTCACTGGATGATGTACATAAACATTTCAGGGCTTCTGTGTATGCCAAAGGAATCTATAGCAAGAACCTTTTGCTTTATGATGAACTGACCATGGACGGGGATCAGACCGCAGTTCAATTTGGTGTGATGGCTACACAGTTGATTCACAAACTTGCAATCTCAGCAACTGCATCCATTCATCAGGTACTTGATAGCGAAAGATTTCTCAAGTATGGTGGTCCCAGACGTTTTGGATATCAGGCGTTCAACTATTCACTTTCCTCCGGCTACCTCATGTTTCCAAGAAAGTATAACAGCTACGATCAGACAAATTTCAATTTATACTTGGAATTACTTGGTGGAATAGGGCTGGATAGAAAATATGATTTCCTTGATCTTGCACCTGCCTTACAGCTGATCATCAGGAGCAGCAGTAAATTGAATATTGGATATCGTTTTCAGGTTGATGCCAGTGCTTATCGGATGGCAACATCTTCAGTATATCTTTCCTTTGAAAAGACGCTGTTGAATAAGCTGGGGAAAAAGCAGAAATGAGAAAGTTGGTTACCTATATATTGAAACTCATCCGGAATATTTTCATGAAAAAGGAATGCTGTAAATAGTAGGGCAGCCCAAAAAATCCTATATTCAACCTGTGAAAAGATTCATATTTTTCATAGTTGCCCTACAGATCATCAGCTCTGGTAATCTGTTTTCAGAATTGCTGAAACTGGATGATCTTTATCAGCATTATCAGGAGCACAAGAACAGTGAACAACCTCTTTCAGTCTCACAATTTATACAGTCGCATTATTTCGATACGGTTCATGAGAATGCCGATCCTGTCAAACATGCAAAATTGCCTTTACGTCAGTCCGGACATTCTTTTGTGCAGGTATACCATATTCCTGTTGAAGCCTTTTCATTAGGGCTCATTCTTGTAGACGCGCGTGCTGATTTTAATCCAGTCAGTAAGGGGTTTCTACCGCAATGCAATGATTATGCTATTTTTCAGCCTCCCAGGACTGTCTGATTTTTGAGTTTCTTCATTACAAAAATCAGTTACCATGTTACATGCGATTATTCGCTTTTCCGTTCGGAATAAGCTCATCATAGGATTATTTACGTTGGCCTGGATCATCTGGGGTACCTTGGAGTTGTTCAAGCTGCCGGTGGATGCCTTGCCCGACATCACCTCCAATCAGGTTCAGGTCATCACCGTTTCACCAACGCTCGGATCATTAGAGGTTGAAAGGCTGATCACCTTCCCCATTGAACAGGCTTCTTCCAACATTCCGGGTATAACAGAGATCAGGTCCATTTCAAGATTCGGACTTTCAGTAGTTACGGTCGTTTTTGAGGACGACAAGGATATTTACTGGTGTCGCCAGCAGGTGGCAGAAAAAATGGTTTTGGTCAAGGATGAAATTCCCAAAGAAGCAGGGAGTCCGGAGCTGGCCCCCGTTACCACGGGACTAGGAGAGATCTATCAATACATTGTGAAACCCAAGCCGGGTTATGAAAGCAACTACGATCTCACGGAATTGAGGACCATACAGGATTGGATCATCAGACGTCAGTTACTCGGTACTCCCGGTGTTGCGGATGTGAGCAGCTTTGGTGGCAAGTTGAAGCAGTATGAAGTTGCAATTGATCCTGTAAAGATGCGTGGGATAGGAGTGACGTTGACAGATGTATTTACGGCGCTCGAAAAAAACAATCAGAATTCCGGTGCCGCCTATATTGAGAAGGGCCCAGCTTTGCTTTTTGTAAGAACAGAAGGCCTTGCCGGGTCGCTTGAAGATATTGGGAATATCTATGTAGCACAGTCTGCTACAGGAACTCCTGTTTACGTGAGGGACGTAGCAACCGTTCGTATTGGCAGTCCCATAAGATATGGAGCACTCACTTTTAAAGACCAGGGTGAGGTTTCAGGTGCCGTAGTGTTGATGTTAAAAGGTGAGAATGCAGCGAAAGTAATCGCCAACATAGAAAAAAGAATGGAACAGATCAGGAAGACCCTTCCTGAGGGTGTTGAGGTGGATGTCTTTTTGAACAGAACCAAAATGGTTAACAGAACCTTGAGTACCGTTCAAACCAATCTGCTAGAGGGAGCCTTGATCGTTTTGCTCATTCTTGTTTTTTTCCTGGGAAACATGCGAGCCGGATTGATTGTGGCCTCCGTTATCCCACTTTCCATGTTGTTTGCAGTTGCCTTGATGAATTTGTTTGGTGTTTCCGGCAACCTGATGAGTTTGGGGGCACTTGATTTCGGGTTGATTGTGGATGGAGCTGTTATCATTGTGGAAGCAGTGTTGCACCGTTTGCATAGCAATAAACACGAAGGGCTGCTGTTACGGCAGCACCAGATGGATACGGCAGTGGAACAATCAGCAGGAAGAATGATGGGGGCAGCTGTATTTGGCCAGATCATCATCCTGATCGTATATATTCCGATCCTCAGTCTTACCGGAATTGAAGGAAAGATGTTCAAGCCAATGGCTCAAACAGTGGCATTTGCATTGATCGGAGCCTTCATATTATCTCTCACTTACGTGCCAATGATGACCAGCATTGTCTTGAGTAAAAAGCTAAAACACGATGATGGCTTTTCAGAAAGATTGATGCATCGCATGCAGACAACTTTTCAGAATATCCTTTCTAAGTTGCTCCTTCATCCGGTTAAAGTAGTGCTTGGATCTGTTGCTCTCTTTGTACTTGCTATTGCTGTAGCAGCAACATTGGGTGGGGAGTTCATCCCTGAACTGGAAGAGGGTGATTTTGCCATTGATGCCCGCATGATGACGGGAACAACTTTACAGGAAACCATTGAATCTACGTCCAAGGCAGCACATGAGTTACAGAAGTTTCCTGAAGTGGAGAAGATTGTAACACGGGTTGGTGCGAGTGAAATTCCAACCGATCCTATGCCCATTGAAATGACAGATATCATTGTCAATCTAAAGAGTAAGGAAAAGTGGACCAGTGCTGATTCCTATGATGAACTGGCAAATAAGATGAGTAGTGCCCTTAGGAAAGTTCCAGGACTAACAGGGGGATTTCAATACCCCGTGCAAATGCGTTTCAATGAATTGATCGCCGGTGCTAAGCAGGATGTAGTCTGTAAAATTTTCGGTGAGGATCTTGATACACTCTCACACTTTGCTGAAAAACTTGATGAAGTGATCAAAACAGTGGACGGAGCTAAAGATATTTTTGTGGAAACCGTTACTGGATTGCCGCAAGTGGTGATTAGGTACAGAAAGAACGCCATAGCCGCCCATGGATTATCCATTGCAGATGTGAACAGAGTGATCAGGACTTCATTTGCAGGAGAAACAGCAGGGCAGATCTATGAAAATGAAAGAAGATTTGATCTGGTGGTGAGGTTGAGTGAGAAAAACAGAAACGATATTGAAGACATCAAAACCCTCACCATCTCAAATGGAAAGGGAATGCTGATTCCTCTCGAACAAGTAGCGGATATTTCTATTGAGGATGGTCCAAATCAGATTCAGCGCGAAGATGCCAAAAGAAGGATCACGGTAGCATTCAATGTCAGAGACCGTGATGTTCAATCTGTTGTAGAAGATGTGCGCAGAAAAGTAACTGAAAAAGTTCAACTGCCTGCAGGATATTTTGTTCATTATGGTGGCCAGTTTGAAAATCTTACAGAAGCTAAAAAGAGATTGATGATCGCAGTTCCCCTCGCATTGTTCCTGATACTACTGATCCTGTATTTTTCATTCGGTTCGATACGCTATGGTTTGCTGATCTTTACAGCTATTCCTCTTTCAGCCATCGGTGGTATTTTGTTGTTGTGGGCCCGCGATATGCCTTTCAGCATCTCTGCAGGCGTAGGGTTCATTGCCTTGTTTGGCGTGGCAGTATTGAATGGAATTGTACTGATCAATGAATTCAATCGTTTGAAAAATGAAACCAAAATTGATATGCGGCAATTGGTATTGAAAGGAACTGCCGCTCGTTTGAGGCCAGTCCTGATGACAGCTGCTGTGGCCTCATTGGGATTTTTGCCTATGGCTTTGAGTACCAGTTCCGGAGCTGAAGTGCAACGACCCTTGGCTACTGTGGTGATTGGGGGGGTGCTCTCTGCAACCTTGCTCACCCTTTTTGTTTTACCTGTTTTGTATGTTTGGTTTGAAAAGCGAAAAGGTTCATTGAAAGCTCCTGCACTTTCTGTGCTGATGTTTTTTTTCGCTTTAACAGCCAGCGCTCAGAACGAAAATGATGTATTGAGTGCACATGGTTTCAACGAGCGGCCCTATACAGTCATTCCAATGGATTCTATTTTGTCAATGGGTGAGCGGAATGCTCTTCTTTTGAAAGTCGCCGCCAAACAGAGAGATATTGCACAACACTTGCAACAGCATCCTTATGAGATTCCTAAAACCAATCTCGGGATTGAATATGGAAACATCAACAGCGCCTTTGCGGATAATAGGCTCTTGTTGAATCAGACCTTTCAATTGCCGAAAGTTTACACTCGGCAGAAGGATTACCTGAACAGCAGTTTGCGAGCAGCAGAATCTAAATTGTTTTTGGAAAAAGCATCTTTTCGTTGGAAGGTCAGAACCCTTTGTTACAGGATTATGGATCTCAATCGAAAAGAAGATATTTTGAAAAGATTCATGTCGGCTTTTGCAGAATGGGAAAGGATAGCAGCTATCCAATTGAAGGCAGGCGATAACAATGCCATCAACCTGAATGGGATCCAATTGCAACTACAGCAATTCATTTTTCAGCGCAGGCAGCTGGAAGCGGATCGGTTTTCATTGATCCAGGAATTGAGTGGACTGGTCAATGCAGGCAATAATATTGCCCCTTCAACCATCAATGTTTCACCGGTGGAGCCTGAAGAGATGCTGTCATTGGATCAGCACCCTGTTTTGTTAACTGCAGATGCGGTAATGGAAGAAAAGAAGCGATTCGTTGCATTGGAAAGAAACCGCTTGTCTCCAGATCTCAACCTTGGGTACAGCAACCTGACCATCAAAGGTTGGCAGTCGCCTGATGGCTTAACTCAAAAATACTACGGACCATCAAACCGATTCGGTACCTATCAGCTGGGCCTGTCAGTTCCCCTTTTCAGTGGATCTTCCAGAGCAAAGGTCAATGCTGCAAAGACCGAGTCAGAGATCGCAGGAATTGAAAAGTTACAAAAAGAACAGGAATTGAAAAGGCAACTCAATGATGTGGTATCCAGATACCGTGCGGCAAAATCCAGTTTTGATTATTACCAGGGTGAGGGCATGAAAAAGGCCCTGGAGATATCGACACAAACACAGGTCAGGATGGCGAGTGGTGATATCCCATTTGCGGAAAGGATTCTCATGTTGACGCAGCAATTGCAGGCATATACAGCGCATGCGGAAGCAGTATTCAATATCCAATTGTCTGTCGCTGAATACCAATACTTGACTGAAAAAAATCAATAAAATGAAAAGTAAAATTCTTTATACAGTAATTCTCTCATCAATGTTAATGGCCTGTCAAAATGCCAAGAAAGCTGAAATTGATGAGGCTGAACCAGCACAAACAGACATTGTGAATCTGAGTGCAGATCAGTTGAATGCACTATCTCTGCAATTTGGTGATGCCAGTTCAGCATCTATGGGCTCCACATTAAGGGTGCAAGGTAAAGTGGATCTTCCTCCCCAGAATCTTATTTCTGTAAATTTTCCTATGGGTGGATATCTTAAGCAGACGAAGCTGATACCGGGTATGCAGGTGTCAAAAGGTGAAATCATTGCAGTCATAGAGGATCAGTTGATCATTCAAGTTCAACAAGACTTTTTAACTGCCAAGTCCAGACTTGAATTGGCATCATTGGAGTTGGAACGGCAAAAGTCAATGGCCGAAGCAAAGGCAGGTGTAGCAAGAAATTTGCAGCAAGCTGAGGCAGAGTTTCGACTTCAATCGATTACAGTTAAATCTTTATCAGAAAAACTAAAACTCATTGGCATTGATCCTTCAGTACTCAATGAGACAACCATCAGCGGACAGGTTCAACTTCGCTCAACTATTAACGGGTATGTTTCCAAAGTACATGTCAATACCGGGAAATATGTGCAACCTACAGAGACTCTGTTTGAGCTGATTGATCCCGGAGATATCCATGCTGCGTTGACTTTGTTTGAAAAAGATCTGCCTTATGTAAAAAAGGGGGATAAGGTAAGTATTCATTTTCATGATAATCGTTCATCGGTATATCCTGCAGAAGTTATTTTGGTAAACAGGGATGTTGATGATGACAGAACTGCTATTGCACATTGTCATTTCGAAAAACATCCTCATGAATTGCTTCCGGGGATGTTTGTTGAGGCAGATATAAAAGTAAAAAACATCAATGCAAAAGTGCTTCCGGATGAAGCGATTGTTCGCTTAGGCAACCAGCAATATGTATTCATCAGAAAATCTCCTTCTGAAATGCAGATGATTTCTGTTCAAACGGGACTGGCAAAAGATGGTAAAACAGAGATTACGGGTGGGCTCGAAGGAATTTCCAATGGAAGCATTGTGCTTAACAATGCTTACAAGTTATTGGGAATGATTAAGAACAGCGATGATGAAGATCATCTGTAGTCTTCTCGAATAGGGTTGAATACATCGATCAAAACACAATCTGTGTGAGCTATTGCACCATGCGGTGTATTGGAAGGAATCACCTGCATTACGCCTGGTTCTAATAGATAGGTTTGATCACCTATTTTCATTTCCAATTTGCCTTCCAGCATGATTGTTATTTGTTCGTGCGGATGCTGATGAACAGCCAAATCACTGCCGGCCTTAATGGTAATCCAGCCTGCTGTCATTCCAGTACCATGTACATATTTACCCAGAATTCCTGTTGTAAGTTCTTTTCCTTTGATCTCATTCAGATGTGGCATATGCTTGTTTTTATTGTTCGAAATAGGCTACTGAACCACCCACCCATTCTTTGTCCTTGTTGTATCTCACACCAATCATTTTACCTTTGCTCAATCGGGCAAGATTTGTAGCCAATATAGGTCTTTTAGCACCATCTTTCCATACATACATTAGTCTGATTTCTACTTTGGCAGGCTCATCAGGTGTTTCGATACAGGCAGCGTAATCAACCTTTCTCTGTAGGATCCAATTTTCAGGATCTTTTATACCATGTATATCATCCAGCGTGACGTCAATCACAACACCTTGACCAGCAAACGAGAATAGCGGTTTCAATACATAGTGCTGAAGATCTGTAGGGATTGATTCCAATTGATTCAGAAACCAGGTTTCCGGAATGTAGGGATGTTTTAGGAAGGGTAATGTGAATTTAGAAATGCGATAAAACCAGTGGGGGTGTGGTATCCATTCTACATCCAAGTCGTCTGTAAAGGAAATGATTTCCCCGAGTTCATGTTTTACTGCATGTAGCTCATCAGCGATGACACGATTATAAATTCTTTTGATGGGAATTTTTTTACCATCAGCAATATAAAAAAGGTTTCTTCCTTCTTTGATTAGCTCAGTAATACAAACCGGTTTGATACCCAGGAACATTTCAGTACAATAAAAGTCGATTCTCGTTTTTTGG
>JBKCOY010000124.1:0-14688 GCA_046309555.1 Chitinophagia bacterium | reverse complement strand
TACATCCGCTGTCCACCAATGAAATGGCACCGCCGAGATCTTGAATCCCAATCCAGCCAATACCAGAATGAAAGAAAGAATCTGAAGGGGTTCATTGCTCACCATGTGCGATGCCTCGTCAATGGTCAATGTTCCTGTAGCACCATAGAAAAAGGAAATACCCAGCAATAACAATCCGGATGAGAAAGCTGAGGAGATGATCAGTTTGAAAGCAGCCTCCGCTGAGTTTCGCTTGCGCAGATCAAAATTGGCTGCAGCTGCTACCGGAATTGTCGACATCTCTAATCCCAGATAAAACAACAACAGATTACCGCTTGAGATCATCAGGTACATACCCAGCAAGGATGTCAACAACAAAACATAAAACTCGATCAGATGATCATGCTTGCTCAACCATGCATGGGATTGCAGTGAGATCAGCAGCAAGGCAAGGTTGAGGATGGTTTTGAAAACAGTGAGAAAAGGAGCACTGTTGAACATCCCCCCGAACAAAAAACCTCCTCGCTCAAAAAAAGTAAATCCCAGCAGCAGGTTGATGAACAAACATATATGAATGAAACCAAGAATAGAATCGTTGGAACGATCCTTCCCCAATTTCATGAGCAGCAGCAACAACATCAGGATGATCAATCCCAGTTCTTGTCGCATCAATATGAGCATCTCATTCAACATGTTTCTTTCATTTTATTGCTATCGGTTCCATGATACCACAATATCCATTATATCAGCTCCAATCAATCGCGTGATCAAAAAAGGTGTCAGGCCCACAACCAAAATTCCAACGATCAAAATGATCGAAGCCAATTTCTCATTCCATGCCGCATCACCAAGGGATGCGTGTTCATCGCTGATGGGTCCCATAATGGCTCTTCCTGTTGCCCTTAAAATATATACCGCTGTCACCACAATCGAAGAAGCGGAAACGATGGTTGCTACACGATACCATACATAAGGATTCTCCCAGGATCCCATGAAGACGGTCATCTCTGCAACAAATCCGCTAAAGCCAGGAAGTCCGAGTGAACAGAGACCTGCAATGATAAATACCGATGAAATAAAAGGCATCACTTTCAACAATCCTCCCATCTGTTCCACCATCCGAGTATGCGTCCTGCTATAGACCATGCCAATGGCGGCAAAGAAAAGAGCTGTCATCAAGCCATGTGAGATCATCTGCATCACTGCACCATTCATGGAGGTCTCATTCAACATGCCAATTCCCAGTATCACAAATCCGCAATGGCTGATGGATGAGTATGCATTGATGTACTTGAGATCCTTCTGCATCATGGTAGCAAAGGCTCCATAAATAATAGCAATGGTTGCAAGCAGAATCATATAAGGCTGATACTGATGCGCTGCATCCGGCATGATCTCTACCATCTTCAAACAACCATATCCACCCAGCTTCATGGAAATACCGGCAAGGAACATGGAAGCTGCAGTTGGTGCGGATGCATGTCCGTCAGGCACCCAGGTATGAAAAGGAAACAAAGCAGCAAAAAATCCAAACCCCAGAAAAGCAAAAGGGAACAAGAAGGTTTGTAAATCAGGATCAACTCCATTCGCTTTGATCAAGGCTATATCCAAGCTGCCTGCATGAAAATACAAGCCCACCATACCGAGGAAGACAAGAGCCGAACCAGCCATCAGCATCAATGCCAGCTTCATGGCACTCCTGATCTTGTTACCACTACCCCAAATGCCGATGAGCATGAACTTGGGGATCACAGCCACTTCCAAAAAGAAAAACATGGTGAACAGGTCTTTCGCAATAAAGAAACCATAGGCGCCCAAACTCAGCAGTACCAGCAGGAAGAAATATTCGCGACTCATCTTCTCCATGTTCCATGAGACAAGGAGTCCGGAGATCACGATGAGTGATGTGAGCAGGATCATCGACAAACCAATGCCATCAAGTCCGATATGATACTGAAGATTGAGATACTGGAACCATACTGCACTGTATTCAAGATGCATACCCATCGCAGGATCTCTTTTCAGAAATCCAACCAGCAACCAAAGCACATATACCAGTTGCACCAATGATCCGGCCAGGGCCACCACCCTTACCTTTTGCAGCGTTCCGCTGAAGAGGATCAACAGGCAGGTGATGAGGGGTAATATGATGAGTAAAGAAAGTTCCATGCCTTGCTATTTCAAAAAGTAAATGAGCCAAACCGATAATGCCATGATGCCAAGGAAAAAATACAGTGCATATTGTTGCACCCTGCCCGACTGCCAGCCCTTGATCAGATTAGACAATCGCAGGGTTGTGTTTGCCAGCAAAGTATTGAATCCATCCACAATGTTTCTGTCGACCCACGCAATGGGTTGTCCCACGAGTGGGAAAATAATCTTCTTTGTTTTGAAGAGATAAACCTCATCAATATAAAATTTACCAAACGCCGCACGATATAAAACACCAAACCCATTGGCAATGCGATCAGGCTTCTCATTTTGCTTACGATACAAGAACATGGCCAGCAAAATCGAAGCAATGCTAAGTCCAACAGGAGCAGCTGAAAATACAAGATCAAGATGCGTTTCCAATGCCTTCCCATCGGATGTTACCCAGCCGGCAATGGGAACAAAACCTGCAGCAGCGGCCAGTAACGTAAGTAACACCAAAGGCAGTTTCATGCTGAGGGTTCCCTCATCATGATGACCATGCATCTCCGTTTCCTTGTTCCAGAAAATGGAGAAATACAAACGGAACATATAAAAAGCAGTCAGTGCTGAGGTCAGCAATGCTATGCCAAAAACAATTGTATTGGAATGATATGCCGCAAGCAGAATTTCTTCCTTGCTGAAAAATCCGGAGAAAGGTGGAATACCTGCAATCGCCAGACAAGCCACCAGAAAACCAAGATGGGTGATCGGCATATGTTTTCTCAATCCCCCCATGTCTTTCATTTCATTGCTGTGCACCATGTGTATCACCGCGCCGGCACCCAGGAAGAGCAGGCTCTTGAAAAAAGCATGGGTGAACAGATGGAACATAGATGCCATGTAACCGAGACCTTCTTCTCCGCCATTGCCGGATACACCGAGCGCAAACATCATGTACCCGATCTGCGACATGGTGGAATAAGCCAGTACCCTTTTGATGTCTGTCTGCGTGCAAGCAATGATTGCAGCAAAGGCTGCTGATAAAACGCCAACCACCGTGATCACCTGCATCACCATCGCATCCATGGAAAATATCGGAAACAATCGAGCGACCAGATATACACCTGCAACCACCATGGTGGCAGCGTGGATCAATGCTGAAACAGGAGTTGGACCTTCCATGGCATCGGGCAACCAAACGTGCAAAGGGAACATGGCCGACTTACCTGCGCCACCCATGAAGACCAGCAAAAGTCCCCAACTCAAAAGAGAGAGACCCATGAATCCACCGGCAGTCATCATCAAGTGAGCTTCACTCTGTGTATCGGTCAACCGAGCGATCATGGTTTGAATATCGAGTGTGCCACTCGGCAGACTCAATGCCAGTATACCAATCAGAAAGCCGAAGTCGGCAAACCTCGTAACGATGAACGCTTTCTTGGAAGCCGCAACAGCACTGGGTTTGTTGAAATAATATCCGATGAGCAAAAAGCTTGATACACCCACCAGCTCCCAGAACATGTAAACCTGAAAGAGATTGGTCGATAATACCAGTCCCAGCATGGAGAAAGTAAAAAGAGAGAGAAATGCATAATATGTAGCAAACCGTTCCTCGCCCTTCATATACCCTAAACTAAACAGATGCACCATCAATGAAACAGTGGTGATAACCACCAGCATCATCACGGAAATGGGATCAATAACAATGCCCATGTCGATCGACATGCCATTGGCAAAAGCCAGCCATTTGAATTGATAAGGCATGAACTTCTGATAGACTCCATTCAACTGACCATCCACCAAAAAATATTGATACGCTGCTTTGAAGGAAAGTATTGCAGCAATGAACAATGATGCTGTACCAAGCCCGCCGGAAATTTTGGTAAGGTGTCTCCTTCCGAATAGCCCGAGTACCACGAAACCAATCAGCGGCAGCAAAGGAATCCATATAACATATCCGTAATTGCCCATATCAGAATTTCATTTCGGTTGCATCTTCCACATCAATGGATTGTTGATGACGGTAGAGGTTGATGATGATGGCGATGGCCACCGCCGCCTCTGCCGCTGCAATGGTGATGATGAAGAGTGTGAAAAAAATTCCATCCAAGGACTGCGGATGGAGATATTTATTGAAAGCCACAAAGTTGATGTTGACACTGTTGAGCATGAGCTCGACCGACATCAGCATGGTGATGATATTCCTTCTGGTGAACAACCCAAATACTCCGATGAAGAACAAAAGGGTGCTGAGCACGAGAATATGATTGAGGGTAATCTGCATATCAGGCGTCTCCGGTTTTGTTATTGTGTTTCATGGCAATGACGATACAGCCCACCATAGCAGCCAACAGCAGGAAGCTTACGGCTTCAAAAGGAAGAATATATCCACCTTTGTCGAGGCTCAGCATTTGTGTACCAATTTTTGAAACTGACGCATCCAGCACCAGATCTGATGTTACCCCAAATGAGTGATGCAAAAGAATATTGATGATGAAAGCCGCGCCAAAAAAGGCTGCCAAAGCTGATGAGACCAATCTTGGCATTTTGGTGGACGGCATTTCTTTACCCGACTGTTGCGTGAGGAAAATGGAGAAAATAATCAGCACCACAATACCGCCAACATATACAACGATCTGAATGGCAGCAATGAATTCCATCTGCATCCAAAAATAAAGGGCTGCTATCGATACCAGCGTAAGCAGCAACCAGATTGCTGACCGAAAGATCTTTCTGCTTGTAACCGAAAGAATACCGAAAACCAGCATCATGGCGGCAATGACATAGAATCCTATCGTGCTCAGCTCCATCATTCAACACCCTCCTTGATTTTAGAACCCGGCTTGTTCAATACCTTGGTAAGTTTCGTACGATCAAATACACTGTGCTCAAAGGCAGGAGACATGATGATGGCGTCGCTGGGACAAGCCGTGATACAGAGATTGCACATGGTGCAAAGTTCTAGTCTGTACACCAGTGCATCAATGGCTTTTTTCTTTTTCCCTTCGGGGGTGATATCGAATTTGGTGATGACTTTTATGGTGCCATTGGGACAAGCCAGTTCGCAGGCTGTGCAGCCAGTGCAGGTATGTTCATTGTTCTCATCGTGCGGCATGACCACTTCTCCCTTGAATCGGTCAGCCAGCTTCAGTGTTGCGCGGTTGTCGGGGTATTGCTCCGTGATCACTTCCTTGGGATGCACGAAATAATACCCGGTGGTTCTCATCCCTTTCAACAAAGAGATGAAACCATTCCAGACATCACTGATATATTCTTTCAGACTCATAGTGCTGTTTTATAAATACCATCCCAATATCGCCACCACTGTCACCAGTAGCAGGTTGAATAATCCAATTGGTAATAAATATTTCCATTCCAGTTCCAACAATTGATCCACACGTAACCGCGGGAAAGTCCACCTGAACCACATGATCAGGAAGATCAGGAAGAAAGTCTTCCCCATGAACCAAACCGATGAAGGAATATAATCCATCACATGATTGAATCCTTCCCAATGTCCGATATGCAGCGGCATCCATCCTCCTAAAAACAAGGTTGCCCCAATGGCACACATGATGAAGATGTTGATGTATTCCGCCAGGAAGAAGAGCGCGAATTTCATGCCGGAATATTCGGTATGAAACCCTGCTGTCAATTCCGACTCTGCTTCAGCCAAATCAAAAGGAGCTCGATTGGTTTCGGCTGTTACCGCAATGATGAAAATGATAAAGGAAATGATCACCGGGATATGCCCCTTGAAGATCCACCATCCTGTTTGCTGTGCAGCAATGATATCACTGATGCTGAGACTACCCGTGAGCACCACAATGGTGAGTACCGATAGACCTGCTGATAATTCATAACTCACGATCTGGGCCCCACTGCGCATGGCCCCCAGCAGGGAATACTTGTTGTTGCTCGACCAACCCGCCATCAGGATGCCGATAACCGACAGCGAAGAGATCGATGAAATATAAAGCACCCCAATATTGATGTCCCATATCTGAAATCCTTTGGCAAAGGCAATGGGTGCTAGCAACAACATCGCCACGATCATCACAATGAAAGGCGCAAGATTGAACAAAAACTTATCAGCCATGTCCGGTGTGAGTCCCTCTTTCATGATCAGCTTCAGTGTGTCTGCAGCGGTTTGTAACATACCACCCGGACCCACACGATTCGGACCGAGTCTGATCTGAATGCGGGCAGCCACCTTCCTTTCCATCAACACCAGCACCAAACCAAGCACTGCAAACAGCGTGATGCAAAGCAGGATGATGATCACACATTGGATCAACAGCACGATGGCGGGATCGAATTGTGCATTCAGCCAATCGTTCGTTGCTCTTGTTATGTTTTCTAAACTGAACATTCTATTTTGTTATCTGTCGATATCGGGTATCACCAGGTCCAGCGTTCCCATCGTGGCCATCAGGTCGCCTATCTTGCTGCCAACCGAGATATGGTGCAGGGCAGAAAGATTGGAGAAACCGGGAGAACGGAACTTGATGCGATGTGGTGTTGTTCCACCTTCGCTAACGATATAGACACCAAACTCACCGCGGGCAGTTTCTACACGGGAGTAGAAATCACCCTTGGGAAGTTTCAATACGTTTTTGGTCTTGGCCTGAAATTCCCCTTCGGGGATGGCATCGATCAATTGTTCTATGATGCGCACCGATTGCATCATTTCTTTCACCCTCACAATGTAGCGGGCGAAGGAGTCACCGGCCGTATCCAGTACTTCATCAAATTCAACTGCACCATAGACTTCGTATGGATATAATTTTCTGATATCACAGGAAACACCACTGGCGCGGGCAACGGGACCAGTACAACCAAATGAAATTGCATCGGCAGCGGAGAGCACACCCACTCCTTTCATACGGCTCTGGAAGATCACATTGTTGGTGACCAGGTCTTCGTATTCACCCACCTTTCTTTTGAACTGTTCAAGGAAGGCCTTGGTCTTGCGAACGAAATCAGGATGAATATCATACATCAATCCACCTGGAACTATATAGTTCATGGTGAGCCTGGCGCCGCAGGTATCTTCCATGATCTCGTTGATCATTTCTCTTTCGCGGAACGCATAGAAGAAAGGCGTGAAGGCGCCAAGATCCATGGCCATCGCACCCAACCACAATTCATGCGATGCAATACGGGTAAGTTCGCATAGGATGGTGCGCACTGCTTTGGCTCTTTCCGGCACTTCGATCTGCAATCCTTTTTCTACGTTCAATGCACAGCCCAGGTTGTTGATGTGTGAGGAGAGATAATCCATACGACTGGTCACATAGATGAATTGACGGTACGTTAGGCTCTCACACATTTTTTCGATGGAACGATGAATATAACCCAGGTGCGGCTCGATTTTTTGTATGGTCTCACCATTCAATGTAACAACCAAATGCAATACCCCATGGGTAGCAGGATGCTGCGGACCCATGTTGATGATCAACTCGGTTTCCCCACTGTTGAGGGAACGTTCGCTGATGATATCGGGTTGGTTGTACATGGTGGGTTAGAGTTTGATCATGTTGATGGGATCTTCAAAATCTTTGCGCAAGGGGAATCCATTGAAATCATCGGTCAGGATCAATCGTCTGAGATCAGGATGTCCCTTGAATTGCACGCCGAACATTTCATAGACTTCACGTTCATGGAAATCAGCAGTTCTCCAGAGACCAGAAAGCGTATCGATCTGGGGTTCGTTTCGATCAAGATCGGTCTTCACAACAATCGTATTACGATGTGCCGTTGAGGAAAGATGATAGACCATTGTAAGATGTGTCTTCCAGTCGATGCAGGTCACACAAAAAAGATGATCCATTTTCAAATCTCCCTTCAACAACTGTTCTGCGGTTGCTTTCCAGGAAGCAGCAGGCAGCATTATCGTAAGCCACTCACCCGATTCATCGAAGGTGGCGGCCTCATTGATTGCCGTAATGGAAGATTTGATGGATTCGTTGTTCATATCAGGCAGGGGCTTGGAATTCGTTTCGGATTTGTTCACGTGTCATGCCCGATTTGATTTTTTCCTGCAACGCGAGTAAGGCATGCAGCAAGGCTTCGGGGCGGGGGGGACATCCGGGGATGTATACATCAACAGGAATAATATGATCGGCACCTTTCACCACAGAATAGGTATTGTAAAAGAAGGGACCACCGCTGATGGCGCAGGCACCCATCGCAATCACATACTTGGGATCGGCCATCTGATCATACAATCGCTTCAAAACCGGCGCCATCTTGTTCACGATCGTACCAGCGATGATGATCACATCAGCCTGTCTTGGGGAGGCGCGGGCTACCTCAAATCCAAAGCGGGAAAAATCATATTTGGAAGAAGCTACAGCCATCATTTCAATGCCACAACAACTGGTGGCAAAAGTCAATGGCCACAGGGAATTGGATCGGGCCCAGTTGATGATGCTGTCGAAAGTGCTGACCACTATACCTCCGCCAGGCGTCTGGTGAACGATACCGGGGAAATCAACTGCTTCAGTATTCGGTTTCAATTCCATTTCAGGGCACCTTTTTTATGGGCGTATAAAAATCCGATGAACAAAATAAAAATAAAGATGACAACCTCTATCAATGCCACCACACCAATCTTCTTCACCACTACAGCCCATGGATAGAGAAAGACAAGTTCTACATCAAATACCAGAAATAGCAGGGCAAATAAATAATAACCAACATTGAACTGATGCCAGGGAGAAGTATCTGTTGGAATACCACATTCATAGGGTTGTCCCTTTTGCGGATTGTGACTTCCTTTGACAAAAAGTTTGCCAACAAGTATGCCACCAGCGGAGAATGCGATGGCTGCGATGATGAGTGCGACCAATGAGATGGCCTCCATATGCAAGCAGTTTAAAGGTTTTTGTAAACTACAGATTTTTCCTGAAAAAAAATCATTTGCGTTGCAATACCCAATACAAACCTCCAATCACCAACAGCAATCCGAATAAGGTATGCAATCCGAGAGGTTCATTGACCACAATATTGGAGGTGATGAAACCGAAAATAGGACAAAGAAAAAGCCAGTAGGAAGATCGGGCACCATGATGCTTGAGCATATAGATCCAGCATTGGATAGCCAGAATGGAAACTACTGTTGCCAACCACCCAGTGGTGAACCAGAAGGAACCATTGAACTGGTTGGCATCCCCATCCCAGGTCAACAACATGACTGGGAAAATAAAAATTCCACCCAGCAGGGTTTGCCAACCATTGATCGTAAGCAGGTGTAACCCTTCCCAATTGTTGCGTTGAAAATATAGAGTGCCGGCAGAATAGACAAACATGCTGGAAAAAAGTATGAGGATCCCCCTGAATGTAGCATATGAACCTTGAACCAGCGGATAGGCAGCAATGGTAACCCCTCCGGCACACAGCAACAGCGACAAAAGTGTTATTGGAGAAAGTGGTTTTTTGTCCCATACCGCTGCCACAACCATGATGATCACCGGGTTTGCTGCTACAGCCAGGCTTCCCAACCCAGGTGAAACTTCCTGCATTGCGTATACATAAAGTCCAAGATATATGCTGATGTTGAGTAGTCCATATACAGCGATTCTATTCCACTCTTTTCCAACAGGCTTACGTTCACGTAAAAAAACATGCGATATGATCAGCATGATCAAGCCGGCCATGAAGAACCGGACCACTGAAATAACCAATGGTTGTGCAACTTCCAGTCCGATCTTGGTTACAGTAGAGGCAGATGCCCAGCAGATGGCAAACAACAATCCGATACCAACAAAACCATAAGCCGATCTCATGGCTTGAATGTACGAAACATATTTACTAACTTCCATCCTGTCAATCACATAACCATGAAAAGAATTTTACTTGCCCTAATCCTATTGAATCTGATCTCCTGCAAAAGAAAAAATGATCTGCTGACTGAAGCGGAAGTGCTTGCCTGTATTGCCGCATTCGATAAAGGATGGGAAAGCAAAAACCCCAAACTGGTGGATTCGGTACTCTCAGAAAAATACATGTATTATACACAATCCGGGAATCCCTTCAACCGCGAAAACCTGATCGCCACAGCAGGGTCTGATGTTTACACGTTGCAGAACATGAAAAGGGAGAGCCTCACCATGCAGATCGATGGCGATGCAGCAGTGGTCAATACCATCTGGAGTGGCAAGGGATCCTATCATGGCGAAGCCTTTGATGATCGTCAGCGTTGCAGCATCACCATTGTGAAGCACAAAGGGATCGTGAAGATTCTTGCGGAGCACTGCACCTCCATCAAATCTAATTCCACTTCGATACAATAACATGATTACCCTTTTTTCCCTGACCGACTGGCTGCTCATTCTTTCCTCTGCATTCATTATTGGTTTGGGCAAGGCGGGGATCAAGGGACTCGATATGCTGACCGTGACCTTCATGGCCATCGTATTTGGCAGCAAGTCATCTACAGGTGTGGTATTGCCTCTCTTAAGTGCAGCAGATATTGCAGCCGTGATCTATTACAACCGACATGCACAGTGGAACCATTTCTGGAAGATCATTCCCTGGATGGGAGTAGGTGTCATCCTCGGCGTCTGGGTGGGGAAAGATATGAATGAACAGGTGTTCCGCAGTGTGATGGCAGGTATCATTCTGGTGACCATTGTCATTGTACTCGTTATGGAATACCGCAAATCAGAAACTGTTCCCACACATCCTGCATTTTCAGCCTCAACAGGTTTGGCAGCGGGCTTCACCACCATGATCGGAAACCTGGCAGGTGCTTTTTCGAATTTGTATTTTCTGGCGATGCGCGTCGACAAAAACAGTTTCATCGGCACGGCCGCCTGGATCTTTCTCATCATCAATCTCTTCAAGCTTCCTTTTCAGATCTTTTACTGGAAAAATATCAATGCAGAAACCTTACAAGTAGACCTCTATCTCTTACCTGCACTCGCTATTGGCTTTTGGGCAGGCGTAGTATTGGTGGGGAAGATCAGGGACGAACAATACAGAAAACTGGTGATTGTGTTGACCCTTATCGGATCGGTTATCATGTTGCTCAAATGATCAACTGAACCATTCCTGCAAATCAGATAATTGCAGATTATTTTTTTCTTCTTTCCTGATGTCTCGAATGATCTCTCCGCCATGAAACATGAGCAGACGATTCCCAAAAGACAATGCATCCTTCATGCTATGCGTGATCAGAACAATTGTGATGCCCATTTCTTTGTTAATCTTGTCTGCAAGCTGCATCACAACCTGTGACGATTTCGGATCCAGTGCTGCAGTCGGTTCATCCATCAACAAAATATCTGTCCGATCCATTACACCCATTAACAAGGTCAGGGCCTGTCTTTGTCCGCCCGACAAACTCCCCATCAACTGATCCAGTTTCTTTTCCAGTCCCATACCCAGGCTTGTAACCTTTTCAGCTACCTGACGTCTGAAAGCCTCATCCATGCCGATCTTCAATCCTTTTCTTCCGGCACGCAAGGCTGCTAGTCGGAAATTCTCCAGCACCGTCAGATCAGGGGCCGTTCCATGCCCTGGATTCTGAAAGACCATCGAGATCCACTGGCTTCGATGGTGTTGGGGTAATGATGTAATGTTGGTATCATTGATCAGGATTGAACCTTCGGTTGAATTGGAGGTGCCCAATATCATGTTGAGTAAAGTAGACTTGCCACTTCCATTAGTACCAATGACCACAACAAATTCACCTGTTTGAATGGTGAGGTTAACCTGATGCAGTGCGCGCACTTCATCTTCCCTTCCCTTGTTGTATATTTTTGATATGTTTTGGATGCTGATCATGTTCAATATTTGGAGAGGGATTTGCTGAGTTTGGGAAGTGCCACTATGATCAACACAAAAACTGCTGTTACCATCTTGAGTAAATTGGGATCAACCCCAACTGAAAGTGTAAAAGCAAGCACTGCCTGAAACACCATACAGCCCATCAACACCAGCATGATTTGTGGTCCAACCTTTCTGATACCGGTCCACAACCTGATCGCATCAGCAATCAGCACCGAACCCAGTCCCGTAATCACAATACCAATACCCATGTTGATATCCGCGAAACCCTGATATTGCGCCACCAGAAATCCACTGGTTGCGGTGAGTCCGTTTGCCATTGCCAATCCAATAATCTTGATGCGGTCGTTGTTGATGCCCATGGCTTTCGTCATCACCGGATTGTTGCCTGTTGCTCTCATTGCAATTCCAAAATCAGTTCGCAAAAGATAAATGATGATGAACAGCAAGATCGAAACAAAAACAAATGCTACAATCAATGCACCCAGACCGGATGTAATTGAAAAAGGCAGGATATCAAAAATGGATGCAGTACCGATCAGGGGAATATTGGAACGCCCCAGGATGATGAGGTTAACAGAATAGAGTGCGGTCATTACCAAAATACCGGATAGCAATGCATCGATACCCAGCTTGGTGTGTATGAATCCCGTAAAAGTTCCGGCAAGCGCACCTGCTGCAATGCTCACGGGCAAAACGATCCACAAAGGAACATCAGCAGTCAGCAATACCGCCGTTACCACTGCACCAAGGGTATAACTGCCATCGGTGGTAATGTCAGGAATATTGAAAACCTTCATGGTGATGAAGATTCCCATGGCCATGGGTCCCAGGCACAGCGCCATCTGCAAGGCAGTCAGATAAAACGATCCCATCAGAGCGGTTTGAATCCTTCAGGTATTGCAATGTTGTATTTCTTCGCCATCTCCGGATTGTAAACCCTATTTCTTTGCTTCACCATTTCCCAATGCAGGTCTTTGGTGCTGCCGGCTTTTAAAAATGCGGCAGCCTGCAGGCCCGACTGATAACCCCACTGATAAATATCGGCTCCAAAGGCAGCCAATGCACCGCGTGCCACCAGACCCGCTTCACTGGTGAGAATAGGTACTTGCTTTTCGTCACAGGCTTTTAGAATGGATTCAAAGGAAGAGAAGATTGTATTGTCGGGGTTTGCAAAGAATACATCAACCTGCTTAGAGAGCAGTGATTGTGTGACCAGCTGCACATCAGCAGAGGCATTGACAGGCAATGAAATCAACTCCATATTACTGGCAGCTGCAAGCTTGCTGATCTCCTCAATGGTATGAACAGACTGCGGTTCTGACTGATTGAAGACCATTCCCACCCTAATCTTGGAACCCTTGGGCTTGATAAGTAGCGGAATCAATCCAAATGAAGTATCAATGTAGGCGATGGTTTCACCCACACCAAAGAGATTGGACGGCTCTTTCCCTTGTGCATCTGTTAATTTCAACAATTGCGGTGTTCCGGATACCATCATGAAAACAGGAATATCCTTTGTGTTCTGAATGGCAGTAATAGTGGGCAGTGTTGCATTGGCAGCAATGAGATCAGGCTGTTGTGATATCATGTAACGTGTGATCTGGGTTAGCGTAGGAATATCACCCTGTGCATTTCGGTAAATGACATTGATTGTTCCCTTTTTCTCATCATATCCATTTGCAGACAATGCATCAAAAAAACCCTGCTTGGCCATGGCAATGGTATTATCTTGAAACGCATCGATGAAGGCAACAGTTGGAACACCTTCCTTTTTGTTATCACAAGAAGAGGCGAGAAAGATGACCAAGAAAAATAGCAATGATTGCTTCATGTTTACTTTTTATGAATTCAACAAAGGGGAGAACATTTGGTTACGGATACATGCATTTATTTTTCCTGCAACAACAATTTATAAAAAGTGATCATTCTGCTCAGGTCACTGATCCCTATCCTTTCATCAATGCCATGAAAACCTTTGGCATCCTGAACGGGAGTGAAGTTCAACACTGCATCGCTGAAGCTCCTGAAATACCTCGAATCGGATGCCCCGATCATTAGGTAAGGAGAGATCAAAACATTGGGGGCTGTCTTTTTCACAATAGCGGATACCTGCTGAAAAGCAGGATGATCTGTGGGTGTGATGGGCGAGGGTTCTATGAGCGATATGGTTTGCTTGGTAACAGACACCCTTTCATCATTCACAGCCTGCTTCACAAAATTCAGCACATCATCGCTGGTTTGTCCGGGTAGAATCCTACTATTGAAAGTTGCCTTGGCAATGGTAGGGATCACATTATCCTTAATGCCTGCTTTTACAATCGTAGGTACCAACGTGGTATGGACAAGTGCGTTGGTCTGCTTGTTCTCTTCCATCTTGCCTACCACTGAACCTTTGAACAACCAGAGATTGGCCATGGCCATGCGGGTACTGAAAGAACCGATGGAAGTGCGACTCAATAACTCCAGCACGGGTGGTGTAATCAGGGCCGGCATCTGTTCTTTGCGAACGTTCACGATGGCTTTGTTCAAAATATCAATGGCTGTTTCTTTTTCAGGTTGCGATGAATGTCCACCCGGAATCTCCACCGTGAGATCGATATTGGTATAACCCTTCTCTCCAGTGCCGATTACCGCCACTGGTTTTCCAACACTCTTGAATTTTTGAGAATCGATCATGCCTCCTTCGTCTACTACCAATGCGGGATTGATCTTCTGCTCTTTGAACCATTTTGAAAAAATATTGGCCCCGCGTTTACCTGCGATTTCCTCGTCATGCCC
>JBKCOY010000123.1:0-6666 GCA_046309555.1 Chitinophagia bacterium | reverse complement strand
TATGCAGTATCTGAATCTTATTGATAAAAGCATCAATAACCTTGACGATACAATTCGTGAAATCCTGGCATACTCAAGAAATGCTAGGCTAGAAATTGATGAATCAGAGTTTGATCTGAGATTGCTCATCAATGATATTTTTGATGAGCTTCGTTTCTCTGCAGAGATCAATTATCAGTTCATTTCCAACGTCAATTTACCATTGAACATCAGATCTGACAGAGCAAGGATGGAAACGGTACTCAGAAATGTTATTGGTAATGCCATAAAATACAGAAGGCTTGATATCCCTGATCCTTATGTTTCAGTGCAATTCCATATCCAGGGCAATCAATATCATTTTACCATTGCGGATAATGGAGTCGGTATTGCAAAAGAGAATATCAATAAGGTTTTTGAGATGTTTTACAGAGGTGTTTCTTCCGTAAGTGGAACGGGCCTTGGATTGTATATTTGCAAGGAAATTATGGATAAGTTCAGGGGTAAGATCCATCTGGAGTCTGAATCTGGAAACGGAACCACAGTAAAACTGATGTTCCCTCAAATGAATTAATTTTAAACAATGAGAAAATATCTGATCATAGAAGATGATGAAGTATTTATTTTTCTTCATGAACACGTCATGCGCAATGCCGATCCTGATGCTGAGATAGTTAGCATGAAATCAAGTCTGCTTGCAGTTGATTATATCAATGATCTGATCGCTAATGGAGAAAAGGCACCCGATTGTATTCTTCTTGACCTCAACATGCCTGAAATGAATGGCTTTCAGTTTTTAGAATATTGTCAGCCCTTGGTAGAAGATGTATTAAGCCACACACATATTTATATTGTTACCTCTTCCTTGTATGAGAGCGACAAAACAAAGGCATTGTCTTTTCCATTTCTCACTGAGTTCAAAGAAAAACCGTTGACAAAGTCTGACGCGCAAAAAATTGTAGCTGCGCTACCTCCTGAGCAAGAATAACTTATTGAATCTTATCTCTTCTTTGTTTTAGTTCTCTCCAGGTGGTCAGTATGATTTTATTCTCTTCTAGGTATTTTCTAAGTTGAGGGGATTGCATGGCCAACAGATCAGCTTTTCTTGTTATACCAGACCCTGAAATTTTATCAAATACTTCTGTGGGTGCTGTGCAGTGCATGATCACCATGGTAACGCCAGGTTTCAAATCCTTGAAAGAATTCAGATAATGAGTTGTTGCAATTCTTTGAAGTTCCTGTTCACTGCTGATATTCTTCGGGTATGAAAAACCATAACTCACATTGTGAAGATCATCCAGCACAGGTAAGCCAGCTTTCCAAAGCATTTGACCAATCATGTCTGTCTGTTCCTTCTTCAGAAAAGTTCCTGCTTCAGATTTCATAATCATGGTGTTATGTCCTCCTGGAAACATCACAGGAATTTTTTCTTCGATGCCCAATTGAAGGTATTTTCTCAGAAATCCTTCAGAACCAAATAAGGTACCCATGTGAGAATCAAAATGAGTGGGCTCCCAACCAGCAGTTCTGGAACGTTCGAGCTGACTCTTGATTTCTTTGTACACTTCATCCGGACTGGCATGCATCACCACATCTCTTACACTCTTCCACATGGCGCCTTCTTTGTCGACCAGCCCCGGGACATCAGACTTACCTGCAAGAGGTCCCCATCTGTACTGATCCCACTCTGAAGTAAGCGTTAGGTGCAGACCCGCGTCTGTCTCCGGATGTTTTTTCAGATATGCGAACATACCCGGCACCCATCCGCAGGGCATCATAATGCTGGTGGAGTTGGCCACACCATTCAACATTGAATTTGCCACGCCTTCATTTGAATCAAATGACATGCCGGCATCATCCACATGCAGGATGATTACTTTCGAGTCTTTGGGGTAGCCTAATTTTTCTGCATAAGTTTGCGCTTCCATCTGTGAAGGCATTAATGCAAAAAGAAAAATGATGAGAAGTTTCATGAAAAACACTTTCCTTAAAGTTAATTATATTGTATCATGATTAAACTTCTCATTCCTTTTTTGCTCATGGCCTTCTTTGGTTCCTGTGGGAAAGCTGCCCCAGTCAAACAAAGCGAGCCCCAGACACATGAGGCAAACAAATTGACCATACCCATCGGTGGAAATACATGGACCATCAATGGTGCCAGCGTAACCAATAATGGATTGACTGGTTGGGAGTCGACTGCAACCAGGGTCAAAAGCTATGTTTATCTCTCACAAGGTGGAACGTTGCATGTTTCTCTCAACATGAATCCTGGCGGTAAAAATATATTGAAAATAACTATTCAGGGTATTGCCAAAGAGTTGACAGTTGAGGGCAATTTAGAAAAAGAGTTTTATGTAGGCAAGTGGGAAAATATTTCACAGGGTTATGCAATGATCGAATTGCAAGGGATATCAAGGACTGCAGCCAGTTTTGGAACTGTATCCTCTATTGGCATCAGTGGTACATCACTCAACAGTGAAACGGCTTTTGTAAAAGATAATATTGATAATTATTTCTACTGGGGTAGAAGAGGCCCATCTGTCCATCTGAATTATACCATGCCATCCTCAGATATCACTGCTTTTTACAGCGAGATCACTGTGCCTGAAGGGAATGATGTGATTGGATCCTTTTTCATGGCCAATGGTTTTGCGGAAGGATATTTTGGTATTCAGGTCAATTCATCATCAGAGCGACGGATTCTCTTTTCTGTATGGAGCCCCTATGCCACCGACAACCCGGCAAGCATTCCTCCAGAATTCAAGATCACCATGCTCAAGAAAGGGAGTAATGTCTATACCGGCGAGTTTGGCAATGAGGGAGCAGGCGGACAAAGCTATCTCGTCTATCCGTGGAAAGCAGGTAAGACCTATAAATTCCTGTTGCGCGGACAACCACAGACAGATAATTCAACCATCTATACGGCCTACTTCTTTGCACCAGAGGAAAACAAATGGCTCCTCATTGCCAGCTTCAAAAGACCGGCAACCAATACCTATCTTAAGCGCTTTCATTCCTTTTTGGAGAACTTCATTACCACAACAGGAGACCAGACCAGGATGGCCATCTATGGAAATCAATGGGTCCGTGATACCAATGGCGTATGGACAGCCATTACTGCAGCAAAGTTTACTGCTGATCAAACCGCCAGAAAGCGATTCAGGCTTGACTATGCCGGGGGATCTCAAGGCAATGCCTTCTTCTTGAAAAACTGCGGTTTCTTTTTTCCAGCCATAGCTATTGACAGCCAGTTTAACATCGATAAGCCTACAACACCTCCGGTTATTGATTTCGCACTATTACCTTAATTCAAAATGATATGACGAAAATTATTCTTGGACTTTCCCTGTTTTTTAGCCTTGCACTTTCTGCTCAGCAACGTCCTGCTCCTGCAGTCATCACAACTCCTGTCGTCACTGAACAAAAGCCCGCCTCTGGCAATAACAATATCCCCTTCAATCCTGACCATGCGATCACCGCTGATCATGAAATCACCATCAAAGGGGTTAAGGTTCCATACAAAACCACCACAGGCATGATGCCGGTTTGGGATACCGAAGGCAAAGTACAGGCAGGTGTTTTCTTTACGTACTATGAAAGATCAGATGTGAAAGACCGAGCAGCAAGACCCTTGATGATCTCTTTCAATGGTGGCCCCGGCACCTCATCCCTCTGGATGGAGCTGGGCTATACCGGTCCACGTATTGTGAATATTGACGACGAAGGTTATCCTCTCCAACCATACGGACTGAAAGACAATCCTCATTCCATTCTGGATGTGGCCGATGTGGTCTATGTGGATCCGGTCAACACCGGTTATTCCAGGGCCGTCAGCAAAGACATTCCCACTTCGAGATTTTTTGGTGTGAATGCTGATATCAAATACCTGGCAGAATGGATCAATACTTTTGTGACGCGCATGAACCGTTGGGCTTCTCCCAAATACCTGATCGGAGAGAGTTATGGAACAGGCCGTGTATCCGGACTTGCACTGGAATTGCAACAGTCGCACTGGATGTTCATCAACGGAGTTATCCTGGTATCACCAACAACACTGGGCATTGAAAGGGATGGGCCTCTTGCTTCTGCACTAAAACTTCCCTACTATGCTGCAACTGCCTGGCACCACAAACAATTGCCTGCCGATCTGCAATCAAAAGATCTTACCGACATGTTGCCTGAAGTAGAGAAGTTCACGGTAGATGAACTGGTTCCTGCGCTGACGAAAGGAGGTTTTCTGGAAGAAAGCAGGAAGAAAGAGATCGCCAAGAAAATGTCGCGTTACTCCGGCATTGCCGAAACAATTATCCTTCAAAATAATCTTGATATAGCATTGGGATTGTTCTGGAAGGAATTGCTTCGCGAGGAAGGATATACCGTTGGGAGACTCGATTCGAGATACAAGGGGATTGATAAAAGAGATGCTGGCGAACAGCCTGACTTCAATGCAGAGCTGATTTCATGGGAACATTCTTTCACGCCTGCCATCAACATTTATCTCAGGGAAGAACTCAAGTACAAGACGGATCTGAAATATTATGTATTCGGACCGGTACAGCCCTGGGACAGGACAGGTGATCAAACTGGTGAGAGCCTGCGCAAGGCCATGGCAGAGAATCCCTTCATGCATGTGCTCATTCAATCAGGTTACTATGATGGTGCCTGTGACTATTTCAACGCCAAATACAGCATGTGGCAGTTGGATCCCAGTGGTAAGATGAAGGACAGGTTATCCTGGGAAGGATATCGCAGTGGACACATGATGTACCTGCGCCGACCAGATCTGGAGACGAGCAACCAGAGTCTGAGAAATTTCATCAACAAGACCTTGCCCAAACCCGGACAGTCAGCGAAGTATTGATCATTCAGGCGTTTAATGTTCCTTTCATTGCAGGAATTTCAGCTGCATTGATCTTTTCAGTTGGATTCATGATCCAAGTGAGGATGGAGCCATCTTTCATTAGTTCAACTATACGGAAACCTTTATAAGATGTTCCCCAGTTGCCGCCAACATGACTGTCGAACATGTAAGGAATCCCATCATTCCATTTGATACCATCCTGGTCATGTTCATGTCCGTGAAACACTGCTCTTAGGTTATTTTGTTTTTTCACCAGCTCAACAAACGGTGTTGATTCGATGGCGTTTTTGGTCCATTTGATGGGCGGAATGTGAATGAACAGAAGAATATGTTTGGCTTTTTCATGTTCCCTGAATTTAGCGGTGAGCCATTCCATGTTGGGTGGCAGGTATTCTCCTTTTTTGTTGGAAGTAGAGGCAAAGAGAAGAACAGTATTTCCTTTTTTGATCTCAAAATTCAGGGGTTGTTGCCATGCCGATTCCCATTCCTCTTTCGTAGCCATGTCATGATTACCCTGCGTTACATAGTAAGGGAAGGTCAGGGTATCGACCTTATTTTTGAATTCTCCGAAATAGCTGATGTTGTCATGCACAAGATCACCGTTGAGCACACCGAAATCGAATGCATTTTCTGTATGCATTTGCTTGATATGGTTCAAAGCAGTGTCTGTCATGGTAGCATATTCCGTTTTGGGTTGTCCGTAATGAAAATCTGATGCAATCACAAAACGAAGCATGGGCTTGGCATTGCCCATGAAAGGTAGTTCTGAACCCATGATGCTTTTGCCATTCAGCAGCAAGGCAAGGGTGGAGAGGTTTTGAACAAAGTGGCGACGGTTCATAATGAGGAAGTTGAAGGAGTTGAAGGGGTTGAAGGGTTTTAAGGAGCGGTTTTCAACTGCTTCAACCCCTTCAATACGCACTTTAAATTTCCATTCCAATCGAAGCGAGGGATCTGTTGTAGTTGAACAGAATAAATTTACTTAATTGTTGCCAAATACCTTTTTCAATAAAGCAGAAGTTCTGGCTGCCGGATCTTTGCGGATTAGTTTCTCCTCATCGGCGATCTGCATGAATAATGCCTGCAACGCTTTTTCCGTGACATAACCTGCCAGATCTGTATTTACTTTTTGGAAACTAATTTTGTTATAAGCTGTCATAAGGCTTGTCCAGTTTTTAGCAGCACCGGTCTTTTCCAATGACTCCTGGATTACCGGCTTGAAGGCTGTTGTCAGTGAAGCAGTTGTATTGCTTCTCAGGAAACTGGTTGCAGCTGTATCTGCGCCTTTTAAAATGCTGACTGCATCTTTGATGTCCATGCCTCGAATAGCCGATGCGAATATTGGTCCGGCTTTTTTCACAGCTTCTTCAGCACCTCTGTTCATCGATAACAAGGCTTCGTCAACTTTTGCGCCCATCCCAATTCCTCTTAAGGCTTTCTCTACTTTTTGCGCTTCTGGAGGCAGGAGGACTTTATAAAGGGTATTTCCCCAGAATCCGTTTTCTGCAGATAACTTGACTACGCCTTTTTCGACGCCGGATGAAAGTGCTTCCTTGAGTGCAGCAACGATATCGGTTTGAGTTCCATCGCCAGCATTGACGCCGGCAACAGTTTTTGCTTTATTGATCAGTGATTTTAATTGTTGCCCTGAAACAGTCGTTAGGTTAAAAAGCAAAAGGAAAAACAGGATCTGTTTCATGGATTAAATTTTATCATGCAAAATTAAACTGCGTTTTGTTCAGTTCAAGTCAGCCTAATCCATTCTTTTGTTAAAGTGAAAGGAAATTTTTAATGCCCTGAAAAACACTTTCCGGTGTCTCCTCCAT
>JBKCOY010000122.1:0-39951 GCA_046309555.1 Chitinophagia bacterium | reverse complement strand
ATTCCATTTGCCAGAACCGGAATCATCACAGGTGGTGGAGAGGGAATTGTAAATGCTACCAAACACGACCATGGACCAAGCTGGAGAATGATTGTCCACCTTACCGATCCCATTGAGGCCTATGGCATATATCCCGGTGGGCAGAGTGGAAATCCAGGAAGTAAATATTACGACAATTATATAGATGCCTGGTCAAAAGGTGAATACCATAAAATTAAGTTTATGGACAGGAAAGATTTAAATAAATACGCAATCAAGTGGAAAATAAATTTTACAGCAATTTAAATATCGTTCAATGAAAGGCTTTTTCATTTCTTTTATATGTGTTTCAATCCTGACTTATACGACAGGGTTATTATTGCCTTGGTGGTCGGTAGCGATATCAGGGTTTATTCCCGGACTGTTGCTTGATCAAAAGCGGGTGTTCTCTTTTCTCTCAGCGTTTCTAGGTTCATTTCTTGTTTGGGCCACAATGAGTTATATTATCAGTATCAATAATGATCACATTCTTGCAGGTAAAATTTCAATGATAGTATTGAAGAACAATTCTCCATTAATGCTTGTTATGGTTACGGGTTTGATCGGGGGATTGACATCTGGTTTTTCAGCACTCACCGGCAGATCTCTTGCGATCTTATTTCGCAATTGATGGATTCATTTAAGAACATATTTCTCATCGCAGTCAGGTACATTCTCTTTTTTTTAATTCTGCTCGTTGCAAATGACGTACACGCAGGAAAAGTGAAAGGCGTGATATATGATCAATTTGGGAAAGGAATTTCATTTTCCACTGTTTCTGTTCCCTCTAAATCAATCAATGTCATTTCAAATGAAAACGGCTTCTTTAGTTTTGACATCCAACCAGGCAAGTATCGGATTGTATGCATGCATGTT
Source organism: Chitinophagia bacterium (assembly GCA_046309555.1). Classification (GTDB taxonomy): domain Bacteria; phylum Bacteroidota; class Bacteroidia; order Chitinophagales; family Chitinophagaceae; genus Pollutibacter. The sequence continues at coordinate 39,057 of JBKCOY010000122.1, read as the reverse complement.
GGTTATAAAACAAAGGAGATAAATATCACCGTAGCTGAAAGCAACCTCGATCTGAGCATTGTTATGGAACTGAATACGCTTATGCTTGATGAAGTGATCGTCAGGCCCAATGGCGAAGATCCGGCATATGAAATCATAAGAAAAGCGATACAAATGCGAAAGGAGAACGCAAGTTCAATAACTTCCTTTTCTTGTGAATCTTATTTAAAAGGTGTTGTTAAAACAAATACCTATCCTGAGACTTTTATGGGTAGGAAAATAGATTTTGAAGATGGTGATACAACGAAACAAAAAATCATATTCCTTTCCGAAACGATTTCAGATATTTATTTCAGACAGCCAGATGAAACAAGGGTAGTTGTGAACTCTACCAAAGTAAGTGGACAAAGTAATGGATTTGGTTTGGCAAGTCCTTTGCTCTTATCTTTTTATGAAAACAATATTTCCTTGCCAAGGATTTTCAACCCCAGAGGCTTTATATCACCCATCGCTGATATGGCGATGTCATTTTACCAATATAAATATTTAGGGGCTTTTTCAGAGAACGGATTTTTAATCAATCGAATCCAAGTTATCCCCAGAAGAAAGTGGGAGCCACTTTTCAGTGGGTATATACAAATTGTAGAGGACAGTTGGAAAATACACTCTTTGGAACTCATGGTAGACAAGCAATCACAGCTTGAGTTTGCCAAAAAACTAAGAATTACCCAGCAATATGAATATCAGGGATTTGCAGTATGGGTGCAAAAAAGTCAAAACATTGAATTAGAAGCTGAATTGTTTGGCTTTTCTGCCAATGGATATTTTACAACGCTCTATTCAAAGTATAAAGTAAACGAGAATGAACAAAAGTTCAATTTTGGTAAAACACTGATAAAATTTGATAGTTTATCCAATAAAAAAGATGATCAATATTGGAGCAGCAACAGGCCATTGCCACTGTTAGAAGAAGAAATAAGAGATTACCGTAAAAAAGATTCTTTGGAACTAAAAAGGTCAGACCCGAAATATCTTGATTCATTGGATAAAATCCAAAACAAGGTTACTCCCGCCGCACTTTTTCTGAACGGGTTGAATTTTTCGAAAAGATCTGCCTCTGCCAGTTTTAACCTGGAGCCCTTTTTAAAGGATATTTCATTCAATACAATCGAGGGTTGGTCACTTCAGGTATCCGGATCATTTCGCAAAGATCTCAAAGGCAGGAATGCATATTCTGTGTCGCCTGTAATACGATACGGTACTGCAAACGGACATCTGAATGCTTATCTTACTAGTCGGTACCAATTCGGAAAAAAATATGCAAACAGCATAGGTTTTGGTTTTGGGAAAAGAGTTTTTCAGTTCAATAATCGAAATCCTATTCCCCAGATCATGAATACTTTTTCTACACTGTTGGGTGGGAATAATTATATGAAAATATATGAAGCACAATTTTTTCAGTTCAATTATTTCAAAGTATTGGGAGACGGTTTTGATGCTGACTTAGCCTTTTCATATCAGAATAGATTCTCGCTTGAAAATCTGAAAGACATCAATTTGTGGACGGGTAAAGAGAAACTGACAAACATTACACCCAATTTTCCTACAGAAATTGCCAATTCTCCTATGATTTCAAATAGGTCCTCCATCCTTGCTTTGCGAATAAGATACCGGCCCGGTGAGAAATACGTCGAATATCCAGATAGGGTAGTGAGAACTTTTTCTAAGTCCCCTCTTTTTGCATTGCAAATTGAAAAAGGGATACCTGCATTGTTCTCTGCTGCTTCTGATTTTACAAAATGGAAATTCTCTATTTCTCAGGATGTAAATCTCAAAATAGGGGGTGAGTTCAGGTATATGTTGCAAACAGGAGGTTTTCTCAATAAAAAATTTGTCGCTTTGCCAGACTTCAATCACTTTTCAGGCAATCTTACCAGAAAAGCCAATCCTTACGTGAGAAGTTTTCAGGTGGCTCCCTTTTATGCGTTATCCAATACAGACCCTTTCTTTGCAGCATTATTTTTGGAACACAGTTTTAACGGAATGCTGACCAATAAAATTCCAGTATTACGGAAATTGAATCTAAGGCTCATCACTGGCGCCAATATGATTCGAAGTGGAAATCGAAATTATGCAGAAGGTTTTGTGGGCTTTGATAATATTTTTAAAATTTTCCGTGTTGATTATGTTTGGGGAACTACGGATTGGATATTTCCACGCAACGGGATAAAAATTGGGGTAAGAGGTTTCAATAATCTCTTCAGTGATTGATGCCATTTTATCTTAATTTTACTGTGTTTAACATTTTGCCCGTCCTGCAAACGGGGTTCCAGTGGAATTAAAATAACAACATGGCTACCTTACACAATCGTGTTTCAAGGTCTGAGTTAAAACAAAAGGCTCTTGAAGACAATACTCACAGACAGACAATTTCTTTTTATTGCTACTTTCCTATTTCAGATCCAACTGAATTTCGGAATGCTTGGTATAAAAAACTCTCCGATCTGGGTGTTTTAGGAAGGATCTATATTGCTCAAGAAGGGGTTAATGCCCAAATAAACTGCCCGGCTGAAAATTTTCATCTGCTCAGAGATTATCTCTACTCATACAAACCTCTGGAGGGTATAAGATTGAATGCTGCTGTAGATGAAAACAGGAATTCGTTTTATGTACTGGATATTAAGGTTAGAAAAAGAATTGTTGCAGATGGAATTGAAGATCCTTCATTTTCAATGCAAAACAAGGGAAGGTATGTAGATGCAGAAACTTTCAATAGTATGATGAAAGAACCAGATACCCTTGTTATTGATATGAGAAATCACTACGAATATGAGGTTGGTCGTTTCAAAAATGCCATTGAAATTCCAAGTGATACATTCAGGGATCAATTACCAATGGCAGCTGAGATGTTTAATGATAATAAGGACAAGAACATCATTATGTACTGCACTGGCGGAATACGATGTGAGAAAGCCAGCGCATGGATGTTACACAATGGGTATAAAAATGTATTTCATTTAGAGGGAGGTATCATTCATTATGTAAATCAGACAAATGAGAAGGGGTTGGAAAATCATTTTATAGGAAAGAATTTTGTTTTTGATGAAAGACTGGGGGAGAGAATAACTGATGATATCATTTCCAATTGTCATATTTGTGGAACGCCGTGTGATACACATACAAACTGCATCAACAGCTCATGTCATCTGCTTTTTATCCAATGTGAAAATTGCAAAACCAAAATGAATGGTTGCTGCTCACAAGAATGTAAAGATTTTGTAAGTCTTCCTGTTGAATTACAAAAAGAAAGAAGAAAGGGCCTTGACAAGGGAAGGAATATTTTCAATAAGTCAAAGCAGAGGATACTGACCATTCATCAGGATCCTTACAAGGATCCCAATTCTTCCAGACTTTGATTGATCAGCTTGTTTGTTTCCTGATCGCTTAGTGCAATAGGTTCGAATTCTTTTCCAATCAATTTTTCATATAGTGCAATGTATCGACTGGAGATCGTACTGATCCATTCTTCAGACATTTCAGGTACAATTTGCCCTTCTTTTCCCATGAATCCATTTGACATAAGCCATTCCCTAACGAATTCCTTACTCAACTGCAGTTGTCTTTCTCCTTTCTCTTGTCTCTGTTCAAAACCGTCAGCATAGAAATACCTGGAAGAATCGGGAGTATGGATCTCATCCATGAGATAGATGCTGTCTCCAATCTTGCCAAATTCATATTTTGTATCCGCAAGAACTAGTCCTTGCTTAGCTGCAAGTTCCTTGCCTCTCTGAAATAAGTTTAGGGTATAGGTTTTCAATATCTCCCATTCTTCCTTACTCGCGAGTCCGGATGCTAGTATTTGCTCCTCACTAATGTCTTCATCATGTCCTTCAGCCGCTTTTGTGGATGGGGTAATCAGTGGGGTGGGAAAGAAATCATTTTCTTTCAATCCCGCAGGCATGATCTGACCACATAATTCCCTTGAATGTTGATATGTTCTCCATGCATGTCCTACCAGATTTCCTCTTACAACCATTTCTATTTTGAAGGGGATACATTTCTTGCCAATAGAAACATTTGGTGCAGGAACTGATAGCAGCCAGTTAGGACAAATATCTTTGGTTGCATTGAGCATGAAGGCTGCAATCTGATTAAGGACCTGTCCCTTAAACGGTATAGGCTTTGGCAGGATCACATCAAATGCCGATATCCTGTTACTGGCAATCATTACAAGATATTTGTTTTCAATAGAATACACATCCCTCACTTTACCGGAATAGAAGGATGTTTGACCGGGGAACTGGAAATTATTCATGTCTGTAAATTAAAACCACTCAACGAAATTGCCAATTTTAATGGTGGCCGAACAATAACCTTTTTTAGTTGTTTCAAAATTTTTTTATGACTGGAACAATGCCTATTTTGGCTAAAATTTGACCAAAACTATTGCGTATGAAAAGATTAGCTCGCCTAGCAGCCATTTTTTTATTGGTTCTGCCGGCAGTCGTCAATGCACAAAATGTCACCATATCAGGTTCTGTAAAGAGCGCTGCAGGTGGTGAATCGATCGGATCAGTGTCTGTTACAGTGAAAGGAAGCGCTTTGGGCACTTTTACAGATGCAAAGGGTGGATTTAGACTTAATTTACCCGCTTCAACCAAATTTCCTGTAACCTTATTGTTTTCTTCAATTGGTTTTGGAATCTCTGAAGTAAGTGTATCCACAGCTGGACAAATGGCCGATGTTTCCCTGAAACCTTCCTCCACCCTGGGTGAAGAGGTAGTAGTCTCCGCCACAAGAACTCCTACAAGGATCCTTGAGTCGCCGGTTTCAATTGAAAGGATCAACTCTGCAGCAATCAGAAATGCACCTGCTGCGGATTATTTTGATATGGCATATAACCTGAAAGGTGTTGACATGGTTGCTTCAAGTTTGACCTTTAAAACTGTTACTACAAGAGGTTTTGCCGGAAGTGGAAACACACGTTTTACACAGATTGTAGACGGAATGGATAATCAGGCACCAGGTCTGAACTTTGCTGTAGGTAGCATTGTAGGTCTAAGTGAACTGGATGTAGAAAGTATGGAATTGCTCCAGGGTGCTTCCTCAGCCCTTTATGGCCCCGGTGGTATGAACGGTACACTCTTGATCAACAGTAAGGATCCTTTCAAATATCAGGGTTTATCCTTCCAAATGAAGAATGGCGTGATGCATACCGACGGCAAATACCGTGATCCATCCCCATATTACAATTGGGATATGCGTTGGGCACATAAAGTTTCTGACAAATTCGCCTTTAAGTTCACAGCAGGCCTGATTCAGGCAAAAGATTGGTTGGCTGCTGATAATAGAAATGTTATCCGCAATGGCCCTTTCCTTGGTTCAGTTGTACCCGGTACCCGCGGCACTGACCCCAATTATGACGGAATGAACGTCTATGGGGATGAAACGACAATTGATCTGAACCTCGTTTTAAATGGTATTGCAGGTCAGGCCCCCTTCCTCGCACCGTATATTTCCACTCTTACCGGTACACCTAATCCGGTTTCAAGAACTGGATACACTGAAAAAGAAGTAACCAACCCCAATACTGTCAATTTCAAAATGGGTGGTTCATTAAACTATAAACTCACGAATTCAGTTGAAGCCATTCTCTCAGGATTCTGGGGTACAGGTAATACAGTATATACCGGAAGTGATCGTTATTCACTGCTTGATCTCAAAATGGGACAATACAAGCTGGAATTGAAGCACAAGAACTGGTATGTTCGTGCCTACACTACCCAGGAAAATGCAGGTCAGTCCTACAATACCACAATCACAACGAGACTTTTCAACGAGGCATGGAAATCTTCACCTCAATGGTATACAGAATATGGACAAGCATATCTTAACGGTTTGTTGGGTGGACTAACTTCCACAAATGCTCATAACCTTGCAAGGTCATTTGCTGACAATGGAAGACCTACACCAGGTTCTGCTCGTTTTCAAAGACTTTATGATTCAGTTAGAGCAAGACCAATCTCTTCGGGTGGTGGTCGCTTTATCGACAAAACCAATTTGTATGCTGTAGATGGCCAATACAATTTGAGTGACCTCGTTGATAATAAGATCGATATCCTTGTTGGTGGTAATTTCAGACAGTTCCTTCTGAACTCTCAGGGTACTCTCTTTGCTGATTCAGCAGGTAAAATCCCCATCAATGAATTTGGAGGATACCTGCAGTTGGCCAAAGGATTTGCTGACGATGCCATCAAATTCACTGTTTCTGGTCGCTATGACAAAAACTCTAACTTCAAAGGCAGATTCACTCCACGTGCAACTGCTTTGGTGAGATTGGCAAAAAATAACCATCTCCGTTTTTCATACCAGACAGCTTATCGTTTCCCTTCAACACAGCAACAATTCATAGATCTTGAAGCTGGTGGTGCCATCCTGATTGGTGGTGTTCCGAAGATGAAAGAATTTTACAATATCAAGAATAACCCTGTATATTCTGTAGCTGCACTCGGCGCAGGACAATTAAAAGTTCAGGACTTCACAGATTTCAAACCTGAGGCTGTTACATCTTATGAAATAGGTTATAGAGGACTGTTGGCTAAATCAAGGTTATTGATTGATGCCTATGCCTATTTGGGTAACTATCAGGATTTCATCACCAGGGTAGTGGTAGCACAATCTATAACTGCAACACCTTCACCTGCTGATATTCTTGTTTCTTCTAAGAGAAGAATTCTTTCTATTCCTATCAATTCACCTACTCAGGTTAAGACCACAGGTTGGGGATTGTCTCTTGAATATAGGTTCAACAAAGGGTTCTATCTGAGTGGTAACATCTCATCAGATGAACTGGGTGATGTAGAAAATGGTTTCATCACTTATTTCAATGCGCCTAAATATCGCGGTAATGCATCATTTGGTAATAATGGATTTGGTAAGGATAAGAGGCTTGGTTTCAACTTTGTCTTCCGTTTCCAGTCTGAATTTGATTACCAAAGTGATCTTGCCAACGGTATGGTACCAGGATACAAAGTTCTGGATGCACAGATCAGTTATAAGCTTCCAAAAGTTCGTTCAGTTGTAAGGCTTGGTGCCAACAACCTGTTGAACCAATATTATATTACAGCATTGGCCAACCCATCCATAGGAGGATTGTACTATGCTTCATTCGGTTACAACATTTTCTAAACTATAGAAATCATCGAATTCATAAAAAAGCTTATCATGAAAAAAATATACAACTCTATCAAATTTAGTTTACCGGTTCTGGCGGTATTCACACTTGTGATTGCCTCTTGTAACAAGAATGTACCAGAAGCGGTTCCAAATCCTACACCAGTAGTGGTTACTACAATTGGTGATGTCTTGAATACCAACCCGAACTTTTCAATTCTAAAAGCGGCAGTCACAAAGGCCGGTTTGATGCCTGCTGTATCAGACAAAAACAATTTATTTACTGTTTTTGCTCCAAGTGATGCAGCATTTGCTTTGTCTGGTATTTCTGCAGGTGTTATTGCCGCACTTCCAGCTGCACAAGTTGCGAGTATCGTTCAATATCACGTAATTCCCGGTAGGAAGATCATGTCATCAGCCATTCCTACAAGTTTTCCGAATGTGCAGTTTCCCACTGCCTTTATCTTTCCTTCACCCAATACCAACCCGTTGGTTAGGTTTAGCAATTTCCCCTCAAGAAGGAATAGCCAGGTATGGGTAAACAACATTCCTGTTGTAACACCTGATGTAGATGCCGGTAATGGTGCAATTCATGTAACGGCAGCTTTAGTAGCTCCACCCACGAGAGTATTATTGGATACCATTGCAAGAGATGCAGACATGCAATATTTGGTTGCTGCCATTGCAGCAGCAGATGCAGGTGTTCCTTCAGGAACGCGTTTTCAAGATTATCTTGCAAATCCGCTTGCTAACTTTACCGTAATGGCTCCAACCAATCAGGCCTTCAATAATTTGTTTGCCTTCCTTGGATTGCCACAAAGTCCGTCTTCCTTTAGTTTACTGCCTGCAACAACTGTGAGAGGTATCGTTGCCTATCATGTATTGTTGGCAAGGGCTTTTGCAGCCAACCTACCGCCCACAGCTACTCCTGTTCCATCCTTGCTGTCAGCTTCTTTACCTACAGCACCAACTTTGACCTTCGATGCTACCCAAGGTGTTAAAGGAGCTAAAAATCCAACCTATTCAAAAGTAGTGGCTGCCGACAGACATGCCATCAATGGTGTTTATCATAAAATCGATCAGGTATTGCTACCTCAATAAACTGTTCTTTCTACACAAAAAAAGACCGGAGAATTCTCCGGTCTTTTTTTATGGTTTCCACTGTATTGTTTTAAACGTTGAATCTGAAATGCATGATATCACCGTCCTGCACAATGTAATCTTTTCCTTGAACCGCCATTTTCCCTGCTTCTTTACAGGCAGCTTCTGAACCTAATTGTGTAAAGTCGTCATATCGTATGACTTCAGCCCTGATAAATCCTTTTTCAAAATCTGTATGAATTACACCGGCTGCCTGTGGTGCCAGCATTCCTTGTGTGATTGTCCAAGCCCTCACTTCCTGAACCCCAGCTGTAAAGTATGTAGCCAGTCGGAGTAACCTGTAAGTAGATCTTATCAGCCTTACCACACCGCTTTCCTTTAATCCCAGATCCTCCAGAAAAAGAACTCTGTCGTCATAGTTTTCCATCACTGCAATCTCACTTTCAATTGCGGCACTCACAAATAAGATCTCTGCATGCTCTTGTTTGGTAGCTTCTTTTACCTGCTCGGTAAATGGATTCCCGGTTACTACACTTTTTTCATCCACATTGCATACATAAATGACTGGTTTGATTGTCAGCAAAAACAAATCATCTATGTGTTTATGTTTTTCTTCATCAGAAATTTCAAATGCCCTTGCATTTTTACCTTGTTCTAGATGCAGCTTAAGAGATTTCAGGATCTCCAGGCCTCTGGCAAGTTCTCGATCTCCCGTTTTGGCCATCTTCTCAGACCTTGAGATCTTCTTCTCTACACTTTCAAGGTCTTTTAACTGCAATTCTGTGTCAATAACCTCTTTGTCCCTGACGGGATTTACATTTCCATCAACATGTATCACATTATCGTCCTCAAAACACCTCAAAACATGTATAATGGCATCAGTGTTTCTGATGTTGCCCAGGAATTGATTACCAAGACCTTCTCCTTTGCTAGCTCCTTTGACCAATCCTGCTATGTCTACAATTTCTACGGTTGTGGGGACAACTTTCTGAGGTTTGACCAGCTTTTCCAGTTCGATCAATCGATCGTCCGGAACCGTGATTACCCCAACATTGGGTTCAATGGTGCAAAATGGGAAATTGGCTGCCTGCGCTTTGGCATTGCTCAATGCATTAAATAAGGTTGATTTTCCTACATTTGGTAACCCGACAATTCCAGCCTGTAATGCCATTGTTTTGTTTTTAGCGCAGCAAAGATAATGGGAATAGAGCGATAGGCAAGAAAGTTGGTAAATCTCTCATAATTGGTAAGATATGGCACTCAATTATATCTGGTTCTTCTTTTTTATCATCGCATTTGTAATTGCTGGTGGCAAATGGATGTTAACAGGAGATCCATTGATCTTCAAACAGATTACAGAAGGAATCTTCAAGTCGGCAGGGAATAGTGTTGACCTCTCTTTCAAGCTGATTGGGATCATGACACTTTTCCTTGGTTTCATGAATATTGGTGAAAAAGCAGGGGCCATCCGTTTCTTATCCAGAATTGTTGGGCCCTTCTTCAGCAGATTATTTCCGGAACTCCCAAAACAACATCCGGCTTATGGACATATGATGATGAATTTCTCGGCCAATTTATTGGGATTGGATAATGCAGCGACTCCATTCGGTTTGAAAGCAATGGAAAGTTTACAGACCCTAAATCCTGAAAAAGAAACTGCCAGTAATTCACAGATCATGTTCCTGGTTCTGCACGCATCTGGCCTCACCCTTATTCCCATCAGCATCATTGCCATAAGGGCATCTGTAACCCCTCCATCTGCCAATCCAACTGATATATTTATTCCTTGTATGATCGCAACCTTTGCAGCAACACTGGCAGCCTTGGTGATAGTATCCTTGAAACAAAAGATCAATCTATTTCAACCTGTTGTCATTTCCTGGATTGCCGGAATCTCAATTTTAATCGGTCTTTTGATTTCTTATCTCAAATTCTTTCTCAATCAGGTTGAAATAGAAACTTTTTCTACGGTACTGAGCAATGGCTTGATCCTGATGATATTTTTGATTTTCCTCCTGGGTGGGATTTATAAAAAAATCAATGTTTTTGAGTCGTTCATAGAAGGTGCCAAGGGAGGTTTTGATGTTGCCATCAGGATAATTCCCTATCTGGTTGCCATGCTGGTGGCAATTAGTGTGCTAAGAACCTCAGGTGCATTCGTATTTGTCACGGATGGTATGAAATATTTATTTTCAGCATTGGGTACAGATACACAATTTGTTAATGCACTCCCTACAGCACTGATGAAGCCACTCAGTGGCAGTGGAGCAAGAGCCATGATGGTGGATACCATGTCTGTATATGGAGCAGATTCCTTTGCTGGAAGATTATCAGCAGTTTTCCAGGGCAGCAGTGACACCACGTTTTATGTTGTTGCCGTTTATTTTGGATCCATTGGAATCAAAAATACCCGGTACACAATCACCAGTATGTTGATGGCAGATCTTGTTGGGATCATAACCGCTATCTTTGTTGCGTATTTATTTTTCGGAAACACATGATGCATATATTCCTTCAAAATCTGAAATGGATCGGTGAACATGGTGTTACTGAACCCGAAAAAAATTGGGGTACTACTTTCATCATCAATGCTACACTTCAGATTGAAGAGAAATCCAGATATGATGATCTTGATCAGACAGCAGACTATCAGTCCGTTCACGAAATAATCAAAAGAGAGTTTTCTATAAGGGAAAGCTTGCTTGAAAATCTGGTGTCGAGAATCTATGATCGACTGGTAGAATCCTTCCCATCAATTTTACATGTTGACATATCAATAGCCAAGGAAGATCCGCCGATAAAAGGTTTCTCAGGTAGGGTAGGCGTTCATTTAAAAAAGGCTGTCAGATGATGAAATATTTTTATTTTTTCTTCCTTCTGTTTATTTTTTCAACGGCATACACTCAGGATCAAAAACTCCATGATGAGGCCCGAACACTTGAGCGTCAATTCAAAACAGAAGAAGCCATTCTTGTCTATCAAGAAATACTTAGGAAAGAGCCTTCTGATCAACAGGTATTGCTACGCATCACTGAACTGTATTGTATGCTGGGAAATGAGTTTGAGCAAGAAGAAAAAAAAATACAACATTTTCAACTTGCCGCATCTTTTGCTGATAAGTTGTGGAACATAGATTCTGCAACTGCTGATGCTCATTATGCAAAAGCGCTTATCATTGGTAGAATGATTGCTTTTAGTACCGTCAGAGAAAAAGCCATGATGACCAAAAAACTCAAAGATGAAGTGGACAAGGCATTGCAGATACAACCTTCACATGTAAAAGCAATGTACACCCTTGCTAAGTGGAATGATGAGGTTTCATCTTTAAACCCTGCAGCCAGAGCTGCCCTGAAAGTATTCTTCGGTGGTTTGCCTCCTGCTTCCGTTGATGAAGCCATAAAGCTGTATCAGTCGGTCAGAAAATTGTCTCCTACCTTCATCCTCAATAATTATGATCTTGCTTTGGCTTTGAAAAAAACCGGTAAATCTGATCAGGCCATTGAGATTCTAAATGCTCAGATGAAATATCCTGTCAAATCCAGAGAAGATCAGCATTTTAAAAACAAATCAAGAGAATTGTTGTCCTCACTTCAATAATATTCAATACTTAACCATGAACAGAATCATTGTCTTAATCTCTGCTTTAACATTTTTGTTTTCAACTGCAACTGGACAGGAACAGCCTGTCTCGAAATATGATCCGAATGAGTTGTTCAACCCGCTTTTCTATAAGGAACACGGAAATCATATCAGAACAGGAAATGGTGAACCCGGCAAGGGATACTGGCAAAACAAAGCAGATTATGCGATTTCTGCAGAGTTAAATGATCAGAACAACCAAGTTAAAGGAACAGTAACGCTGACCTATACCAATAATAGTCCCCATCAACTTGGTTTTCTTTGGTTTCAGCTTGATCAGAACTTATTCAATCCCAGCTCCAGGGGATTTGCAAAACTTCCCCCCAACGGAAGAAGTCGCTATGGAAATGCAGCCAATCCTTTCATAGGGGGATACAATATTTCCTCAGTAAAGCTCATCTCTTTAGTCGGAGGAAAGTCAACAGAAACAAAGATTGAACCTATGATTTCAGATACCAGAATGCGGGTAGACTTGCCAAAATCATTGCAAGCGAATGGCGATAAGGTTCAGGTACGTATTGAATATGATTATATCGTTCCGGAATACGGTGCCGACAGAACAGGGATTCTGAAAAACCCTGATGGAAATATTTATGCCATTGCACAATGGTATCCCAGGATATGTGTTTTCGATGATGTACAAGGTTGGAATACACTTCCATATCTTGGAGCAAGCGAATTTTATCTGGAATATGGAAATTTTGATGTGTCCATCACTGCCCCTGCCAGTCATATTGTAGTGGCTTCCGGTGATCTGTTGAATCCTGCTGAGGTGATGACAGCTGAACAGGTTAAGCGTTTTCAAAAGGCTCATATCAGTGATTCTACAGTTATGATCAGATCAGCAGAAGAAATAAAAGTCAGTAGCTCCAGACCTTCAAAAGAGAAATTGACATGGAAATTTTCCATCACCAATGCAAGGGATTTTGCCTGGGCTTCATCTAAATCATTCATCTGGGATGCCGCAAGGATCAATTTGCCAAGTGGTAAAAAAGCCCTGGCCCAATCAGTGTATCCTAAAAGTTCAGATGGCAAAAATGCATGGGGAAGAAGTACCGAATATACAAAAGCCAGTATCGAGAACTATTCAAAGAGATGGTTTGAATATCCATATCCAATAGCAACCAATGTGGCCAGCAATGTAGGAGGTATGGAATATCCAGGCATCGTTTTTTGCGGATCAACAGCCAAAACTGCCGGTTTGTGGGGAGTTACAGATCATGAGCTGGGGCATACCTGGTTTCCAATGATTGTAGGTTCAAATGAAAGGAAATACGGTTGGATGGATGAAGGGTTTAATACCTTTATCAACGACATAGCCTCAAGGGATTTCAACAATGGGGAATATAACCAAGGAAGCACTGACGCACACATGATGGCAAAAATGATGTACAGTGACCGTTCTGAAGCCATCATGAAAACACCAGATGGCATGAAAGAATTCAATATCGGACTTTCACTGTACTATAAGCCCGGTTTTGCACTCACGTTGCTAAGAGAACAAATTATTGGTGAAAAGCTTTTTGATCAGTCCTTCAGAAAATACATCAGCGACTGGGCCTTCAGACATCCAACACCCTGGGATTTTTTCAGAAGCATCGAAAGCAGCACGGGGGAGGACCTTGGATGGTTTTGGAAGTCGTTTTTTCTGGAGAACTGGAGAGTGGATCAGGCTATTTCAAAGGTTGAATATCAGGGCAATAATGCTAAAAATGGTGCAATTGTAACCATTGATAATCTTGAAAAAGGAGCATTGCCGGTTATCGCCGAATATGAAACTGTTTCCGGTAAAACAGGCAGAATTAAGCTTCCAGTTGAAGTTTGGCAAAGCACCGGTAGCATCAAAACGCGACTACCGGTTACTGAGGAATTGAAAAGGATAACACTTGATCCGGATAAGGTTTGGCCTGATTTTAATGCTGAAAACAACACATGGAATGCCTCAAAACAGTGATTTTCAGTGATTTTTTGTGAATTTCATCAAAATCTGCCTAAATTTGCATCCCTCAACGGAATCAATATCTGTTGAATTATTCCCAAATGGTCCCATAAGATCTTCGTCTGTTCGAAGACACCAGCAGGGGTAACGTTAAAATTACTGTCATGCCAAAAGTTAAAACCCACTCCAGGGCAAAAAAAACTTTTAAGATTTCTGGCTCAGGTAAAATCACTTTCAGAAAGCCAACCAGAGGCCACCTTCTTACTAAAAAATCTACCAAACGCAAACGTGCACTCCGCGTAACAGGCCAGGTTCATCCTGCTAACCTGGATTTCGTGAAAAGGCTTCTGCGTCTCAAGTAAGATCATCCATTTATTTATTTAAACTCATTAGAATATGCCACGTTCAAAAAATGCAGTAGCCTCCAGGGCTCGCAGAAAAAGAATTCTGAAGCAGGCCAAAGGTTTCTTCGGTAAAAGAAAGAATGTTTACACAGTTGCCAAGAATGTATTAGAGAAAGGTCTTACCTACAGTTACGTAGGACGTAAACTCAAGAAAAGAGATTACCGCAGCCTTTGGATCGTTCGTATCAATGCTGCTGTCAGGGAAGAGGGGTTAACCTACTCTGAGTTCATCAATAAATTGAAAGTAAAAGGAATTGAATTGGATCGCAAAGTACTTGCAGATATGGCCATGAACAATCCTGAATCTTTCAAGCAGCTCGTTAACTCCGTTAAATAGCGCTGACCGGTAAGATGAGCAATACCTATACGGATCTTGTTAAGCAGACTTTCTATTTTCCGCAAGAAGGCTTTGAAACAAAGGACGGTAACTTATTTTTTAATGATCTGGACCTTAAATCCATCATTGAAAAATATGGCACACCACTGAAGCTGACTTATCTGCCCAAGATCGGCTCGCAGATCAATAAAGCCAAAACCCTTTTCAACAAAGCTTTCAAGAAGCATAAATACGAAGGGAAATACCATTATTGCTACTGCACCAAAAGCTCTCATTTTTCTTTTGTTGTTGAAGAAGCCTTGCAGCATGATATCCACTTGGAAACTTCTTTTGCCTATGATATTGAGATCATCAACAATCTCTTTAAAAGAAGGAAAATAACCAAGGATACCTATATCATTTGCAATGGCTTCAAACAGAAGATCTATACTTCAAGGATTGCTCGACTGATCAATACGGGTTTTAAAAATGTGATTCCAATTCTGGATAACAAAGAAGAGCTTGACCGTTACAAAAGAAGTGTAAGACATCCTTTCAAGTTGGGCATCAGGGTTGCTGCCGAAGAAGAACCCAATTTCCCTTTTTATACATCCCGTTTGGGCATCAGGGCCAAAGATATACTGGAGTTTTATGTTGATCAGATAGAAGGGTATGAGGATAAATTCCAGCTTAAAATGCTGCATATTTTTCTTAATAAAGGTATCAAAGACGATATCTATTACTGGTCAGAACTGAACAAAGTAATCAATCTTTACTGCCAACTGAAGAAGATTTGTCCAGAGCTTGATTCCATCAATATTGGTGGAGGTTTCCCAATCAAACACTCCCTTGGCTTTGAATATGACTATGAATTCATGATCAATGAAATCGTAGGCACCATCAAAAAAGCCTGTAAAAAAGCCAGGGTTCCCATGCCCAATATTTTTACAGAATTTGGCAGCTTTACCGTTGGAGAAAGCATGGCACATATTTATTCAGTCATTGCTGAAAAAATTCAGAACGATCGTGAGATCTGGTACATGATCGACTCCTCTTTCATTACCACCTTGCCTGATACCTGGGGAATAGGAGAGAAATTCCTCTTGTTACCCGTAAACAAATGGAATAACGAATACCAAAGGGTTGTGTTAGGGGGAATAACTTGCGATAGTCATGACTATTATGATTCCGAGGAGCATGTAAATGAGGTATTCCTTCCAAAATTGACAGGTGAAAATGAAAAAGAACCGCTCTATCTCGGATTCTTTCACACAGGTGCATACCAGGATCAGATCAGCGGATACGGAGGTATCAAACATTGTATGATTCCTTCCCCCAAACACATCATTGTCGGGCGCGATCGCTATGGCAAATTACAGGATTGGGTATATGCTAAAGAACAGACAGCTCAAAGTATGTTGAAGATCCTGGGTTATCTGTGATCAGTTTACCTTTAGTTTATACTTTTTATTGACCTTGGGATTGTTGAAGTATTTTTCAGCATCTTCGTTACTGAATCTTGGGTCAAATTCAACCAAAGGGAGATCTACCAGCTGTAGTTGTGCTTGTTTCAATTCTTCCCTTAACTTTTTAGTCTTTTGCAAAATATCAGGGTCTTTGTCGCCTACAAGCATATTTTCAGTCATCATATAATCGAGTCGCTTGATCGTAGCCCTTACCTGGGATGCTGTATTTTGTTCCTGAACCTTATTGGGGGCTACTGCTTCTTTTACAGGCACCAGACTTAGACCAACACTTGGTAATACTTTTCCTGCATTTTTTGCACCGGTTGATGTGCCACTGGTTGACAAAAGTGTTCCCATAAAGGCTGTGGTAGAGCCGGTGATATCGAAACCGGTTCTGGTAGATTTATTGTTTTTTATATTGGTGCTGATCACATAAAAAGTCAGCTTCAGATTGGTGACATACTTTTTCATTTCATTCGCAATCTGCTGATGTTCAGTGTTTTTTTGAATATAATTGATGCCTGGCTTTATGACTAATCTTACAGTGCTCGTGTCTCTGTTTCTAAATTTATCAGCAGCAATGAATTGAACGATCAATGTTTTTCTCGCTGTATCGTTGTCTCGGATGAAATCATAGGGAACCATCCACGCAAACTCATCATTACAACGGTTTACCGTTTTAAAATTACTGATTGGCTCATTTGTATTGATGGTGATTTGTTCAATTGGGAAAGTACCCTCTTCACATTGCACCCTGAACCTGATAGAATCACCCTCTTCTAACAATAAAATGTTTCCAACAGTTGGTTTCAACTTGGAAACCAGCACTTCTGTACTGTAAAACATGATGGTAAACGATGACTCAAATCTCTCTTTGGGATCCCGCAAATTTTGAACGCCAACTTCTACCGGATAAGGCAGGTCAAACTTTAATTTTCCGCTCTTGAAATAGGATTTTTCTGCTTTGAAATACAATAGACCTGAGTTTCTGTCAATTTTGACACCTACAGGAGCATTTTTCATAAACCAATAATAGTTCTCAGCAGGCTTGTTGATTTGAAGATCATACATCAGCACAGAGTCAACCTGCACTGTAAAGTAAGGATTGAGATTAATGATTCTCAGTATTGAATCAGGGTTGGGTGGCGGCGGAGGGGTAACCAGCGTATCAATTACCTTGATAAGGGTATCTTGTTGAGTTTCCTGTGCTTTACCTGACGAAAAAACGACAATCAAGAAAATGGAAAAGAATAAAGCTCTCAATTGAAAGATTGTTTGTGCTAAATTAACTCAAAACCCTCAATTGCGTAACTTTGTCTAAAATCTTAACAATATGTATCCTGCACAAATCGTAATTCCAATGAAAGAGGAATTGACAGAAAATGGTTTTGAAGAGCTGCTTACTCCATCAGACGTTGATTCTATGGTATCTGATAAGGGAACTACACTGGTAGTGATCAATTCCGTTTGCGGATGTTCCGCCGGTAGCGCAAGACCTGGTGTTTTGATGTCAATTCACAACAGTACCCAAAAGCCTGATAAACTCATGACCACGTTTGCCGGTTTTGATCTTGATGCTGTCAGAAGACTAAGGGAGTATTTACTGCCATACCCTCCATCATCTCCAGCCATTGCACTTTTTAAAGATGGAAAGTTGGTACACATGATCGAAAGACATCAAATTGAGGGAAGGCCTGCTCAAATGATTGCCCATAACCTGATTGGCGCTTTTGAAGAACATTGTAACTGATCATGTATCCAAACTTTTATTTTTTCCTGAAGGATATTTTTGGAATTGAACCTCCTGGATTTACTCGCTTCATCAACTCATTCGGATTACTGGTTGCGGTTGCTTTTGTGGTTGCTGCCTTTTTTCTAAGGTCTGAGTTGAAAAGAAAAGAGTCTCTGGGTGATTTAAAGCCTATTGATGAAAAGATCATTATCGGAAAGCCGGCTTCAATTGCTGAGCTGATCTTCAATTTATTTTTTGGTTTTTTCGTAGGATACAAGATTCTTGGTATCTTTTTCAATGATGAAAACATCAATCCTCAGGAATATATTTTTTCATCTCAGGGTAGTGTTCCCGGAGGTCTTTTGCTTGGATTGCTTTTTGCCGGCTTGAAATATTTTGAGAAGAAAAAACAACAACTGGTAAAACCTGAAGAAAGAAAAATCAAGATCTGGCCGCATGAAAGAGTAGGGGATATAACAGTTTATGCTGCTCTATCAGGATTTTTAGGAGCTAAGCTATTTGATAATTTAGAGAACTGGGATCGTTTTATTCAGGATCCAATTGGCAATTTGCTTTCACCCAGCGGTCTCACTTTTTATGGGGGCTTGATTTTAGCTGCTATTACAGTTATTCTTTTTGCCCGTGGAAAAAAAATTGGCATAAGACACTTGATTGATAGCGCCGCTCCCGCATTGATGATTGCTTATGCAATCGGTAGATTGGGTTGCCATGTTGCGGGCGATGGAGATTGGGGAATCTTCAATTCAGCCTATAAGGTTAGCGCCGAAAATAAAATTGTTCCTGCCGCAGATTGGGAATTTCACAATCAACTGATGAACAATCAGGAATATACCAGAACCCTCATCAGCGAATACGGTCATCTTGATAGTATTCCTCATGCTAGGGTAGAGGGATTGTCTTTTCTTCCAAACTGGTTTTGGGCTTATAATTATCCTAATAATGTGAATGAAGTAGGGGTTGCTATCTCCGGTTGCAGTGGGCAATATTGTAATCAATTGAGTCCCCCTGTATTCCCAACACCACTGTATGAGATCATTGTATGCACTTTATTTTTTGTGATCCTTTGGTTGATCAGAAAAAAGATATCTGTACCTGGTAGATTATTTTCCGTTTACTTGATATTAAATGGTATTGAACGGTTTTTCATTGAAAAGATAAGAGTGAACAGTACCTATGATATTTTTGGTTTTCATCCTACTCAGGCCGAACTGATATCCGTACTCATGATGCTGATTGGCGGAGGTTTCTGGTATTACTTCGGTAAAAAACATGTTCCTAACTTTAAGTAATCAATTAAATACCTGCTTATGCCATCATTTGACATCTTGAGCAAAGTGGATGCTCAGCTTCTGGACAATGCCATCAATGTTACCCGAAAGGAAGTAACCAATCGTTATGACTTCAAGGATTCCACTGTTGAAATTGATTTCAACAAAAAAGATATGAAGATCATGCTGGAAACCAGTGATGACATGAAAATGCGTCAATTGGTGGAGATGCTGATCAACAGAGCCAATAAACAGGGAATCTCTCCACACGCCTTTGATCTCTCAAAAGAGTCTTATCAGAGTGGTAAATCAATCAAGCAGGAGGTAACAGTCAGAAATGGTTTGAAACAGGATGATGCCAAAAAAATCACCAAACTGGTGAAAGATTCCGGCCTCAAAGTGCAGACCCAGATCATGGACGATATCATCAGGGTTACAGGCAAGAAAATAGATGATCTTCAGGCAGTTATACAGGTTTGCAGAGAGGCTGAGCTAACAATTCCCCTTCAATATGAGAACATGAGGTCCTGATCTTTTGAAAATCTTGTCCATTTTCTGAAAATTGTCTACATTTGCACCTCAATAAATGATATGGCCAAATCCATATCAGCCTAAAAATCAATACAATGAAACAAGGTATCCATCCAGACGACTACAGATTTGTAGTTTTCAAAGACATGAGTAACGGCACAACCTTTCTCACCCGTTCAGCTGCTCCTTCAAAGGAAACAGTAAAATGGGAAGACGGAAATGAGTATCCGGTAATCAAACTTGAAATTTCTAATACTTCCCATCCCTTCTTTACCGGACAGAACGTACTGGTGGATACGGCAGGAAGGATTGACAAGTTCAAGAAGAAATACGCAAAAAAGTAATTTCAACAACCCTCCTTTCGGAGGGTTTTCTTTTATCTTCCATTTGTAGCTTTGTGTCACTGATGCACACGGATTCATTACATGTAAAATTCCCGGAAGCAGATGGAAATTTTCAGCCTCTTTCCCTCACCAGATCGGTATTGGATTTCAAGGCAGGAATTTTCACAATTAGAGAGAAATGGATCAGACTGGCAGCTTCCCAACATCACTTGATCAGTTTTGACGATGAAAAAGAATCAGTGCATGAAATCAAGTATGACACATTTTGGATTCCTTCCATCTCTACCAAGCTGGATCAATTGCAAACTCTTGAGCCAGAAGTGAATGGCTGCAGTAAAATTGACAGACCCTGGGATATTTTACCAATTTTATGCCACTCATTAACGGAAGACATATCCATACTTGGCAAAGAAATTCCTACCAGAAACATTCCTGCATCTGTGCATGTTAACGGTGATCACGAAATCCATCTGCATGAGAACTGCAAACTGGAGCCATGTATGATCAATACAGATGATGGTCCTGTTTTGATTGATGATGGTGCAGCCATCATGCAAGGGGCAATGCTAAGAGGTCCTGTTTACATAGGGAAGAATGCAACCGTTAAAATGGGTGCCATGCTTTATGCAGGTTGTAGCATAGGCGAAAATTGTGTTATCGGTGGAGAAGTTAAAAACACTATTTTTCATGCCAATGCCAACAAAGCCCATCATGGATACATTGGGGATAGCTATATTGGCGAGTTCTGTAATCTGGGTGCAGGTAGCAGTTGTTCAAATTTAAAAAATACAGCTGGAAAGATCAAAGTCTGGAACATGCACATGTCCCAATTTGAAGGGGCTGCTAATAAACTCGGAATCATCATGGGGGATCATGTGAGAACAGCCATCAACACTGCATTTAACAGCGGTTCTGTTATTGGTCCTTTTTCCAATATTTTCAACCTGAATGGACTTTCGCCAAAATATATTCCACCATTTTCATGGGGAGGGAGCTCAGATGAAAAATACAAGCTTGAATATATCATCAAAGATACACAGCGTTGGCAGGAAATGAAAGGAGTTGTTGTATCTCAGTCAACTGTTGATCTTATCAAACACATATATCTAAAATTTTAATAAAATGAGAAAACAAATCGCAGCAGCCAACTGGAAAATGAACAAAACAATTGCAGAAGGGAAACAACTTATTCTGGAAATTCTGGCTGCAAAAATTGTGCTTGAGCAGAACCAGGAAGCAATATTTGCCATTCCCTTTCCATTCTTAATGGAAATGAAGGAGCAATTGGAGAATAGCGTTAATTATCATGTTTCAGCCCAGAATTGTCATCATAAAACTTCAGGAGCCTATACCGGAGAGGTTTCAGTTGATATGCTTTCCTCTATTGGCATCGGTTATTGTATTGTAGGACATAGTGAAAGGAGAGAGTTCTTTGGTGAAAACAATGCAATGCTTGCTGAAAAAATAGATCTCTGTTTGAGTAAGAATATCACTCCCATTTTTTGTTGTGGAGAAGCATTGGATATTCGTGAGGCTGGAACGCAAAATGAATATGTTGAAAAACAATTACAGGAATCCTTATTTCATTTGGATAGCACTACCATTAAAAAGATCGTTATCGCATATGAACCCATCTGGGCCATCGGAACGGGTAAAACAGCCTCTTCTGGTCAGGCACAGGATATGCATGCTCACCTTAGAGCAGTGATCAGCCAGCAGTATGGTTCTTCTGTGGCCAATAGCATTTCTATCTTGTATGGTGGAAGTGTTAAAGGTGCCAATGCTGTTGAATTGTTTTCACAGCCAGATGTGGATGGAGGTCTTGTGGGCGGGGCATCCCTGATTTCGGCTGAATTCATTCAGATCATCAACGCGCTCAAAAAATGACTACCTTTGCATGCCTTTACTACAGGCTGAAAGTTCAATCAATCATTTGATGAAAAATATCCGGAATTTCTGCATTATTGCTCACATCGATCATGGAAAATCAACATTAGCGGATCGTCTGTTGCAAACTACCAATACCATCAGTGAGCGTGAAATGATGGATCAAGTATTGGATGATATGGACCTGGAGAGAGAGAAGGGTATAACCATCAAAAGTCATGCGATTCAGATCAATTATAAGCACAAAGATGGGCAGCAATACATCCTCAATCTCATTGATACTCCCGGTCACGTGGATTTCAGCTACGAAGTGAGCAGAGCATTGGCCGCCTGTGAAGGGGCTTTGTTGTTGGTTGATGCTGCACAAGGAATTCAGGCTCAGACAATTTCTAATTTATATCTCGCTGTTGATAACAACCTGGAAATAATACCGGTGATCAACAAGATCGATATGGATGGAGCAATGATTGATGAGGTGAAGGATCAAATCATTGATCTGATTGGCTGTAAACCGGAAGAGATCCTGTTGGCCAGTGGTAGAACAGGTATTGGCATTGATGAAATACTTGAAGCCATCGTTGAACGTATCCCTTCTCCAAAAGGAGATCCTGCTGCACCACTTCAGGCCCTGATTTTTGACAGTGTATTCAATTCTTTTAGGGGAATCATAGTTTATTACAGGATTCTGAATGGCAGTATCAAAAAAGGGGAGAAGATCAAATTCATCTCCACCAATATGGATTATGACGCAGATGAAGTGGGGATCCTGAAATTAACCATGCAGGAACAAAAACAAGTGCAATGTGGTGATGTAGGTTATCTGATTACAGGGATAAAAAATGCAAAAGAAGTAAAAGTTGGTGATACCATCGTTAATGCCGTAAATCCAGCTGAAGCAATCAGGGGATTCGAAGAGGTCAAGCCAATGGTTTTTGCGGGAATATTTCCTGTCAATACCGATGATTTTGAGGAATTGAGGGAATGTATGGATAAGCTTCAGCTCAATGATGCCTCCTTGACCTATGAACTGGAAACATCTCAGGCTCTTGGTTTTGGTTTCCGTTGCGGATTCCTTGGACTTCTTCACATGGAGATCATTCAGGAAAGGCTTGAACGAGAGTTCAATCAGACGGTAATCACTACTGTACCCAACGTAAGCTTTATTGCTTTCGGTACAAAAGGACAGCAAATCCTCGTGAATAACCCCAGTGAAATGCCTGATCCTACACACATGGATCGCATTGAAGAACCCTGTATAAAAGCCCAGATCATCACTAAGCCGGAATACATAGGCAATATCATGACCCTTTGTTTGGGTAAAAGAGGTATGCTGATCAACCAAAGTTATCTTACACAGTCAAGGGTTGAGCTCATTTTCGAAATGCCTCTAACGGAGATCGTATTTGACTTTTATGATAAGTTGAAAAGTCAAACCAGAGGTTATGCTTCCTTTGACTACCATCCAATTGGATATCGTGAAAGCGATATTGTAAAAATGGATATTCTCCTGAATGGGGATAAAGTGGATGCATTGTCAGCACTGATCCACAGAAGTAGGGCCCAGGATTTTGGCAGAAAACTTTGTGAAAAACTAAAAGAGTTATTACCTAGACAACAATTCCAGATTGCGATACAAGCTGCTATAGGTGCTAAAGTGGTAGCACGTGAAAATATTTCAGCCATGAGAAAAGATGTTACGGCAAAATGTTATGGCGGTGACATCAGCAGGAAACGTAAACTCTTAGAAAAACAGAAAGAAGGTAAAAAGAGAATGAGGCAGATTGGCAATGTTGAAGTTCCTCAGGAAGCCTTTCTTGCTGTTTTGAAACTGGATGATTGATAGTGTTTCAGCCCCCTCTCTTTACAGGCTTCAGCTTGTTTTCTGTATTGGGCTTCTCCACAGGAGCTTGTCCGTCCTGAAGTTTTAGCTGGAATACTTTTTCAATGTGTTTCCATTTTCCATTTTCCCATTTGAAACCTTCATAATCACCATCAGGGATATAAGTATATTTTTTCAAGGGTTCATTTGTTTCAGAGATCAGGTGATCATACAGAATCATTTGCATTTCATCATCAAATCCCATTCTTGCATTTCCATTTTTTTTGTATTCAATCCAGTACCTGGACTGGGTCTTCTTAGGAATGGTATCAGCTGAAAAATCAAAGAAAGAACCTCCAAAAACAGGATTTTTTGTATCATTGAAATGCAGTACTTCAATACGTTTTTTTGTACTTCTTATGTTGTTTTCATCATAACCCAGAAGCGTATAAAATGTCTTGCCATTGTATTGCGTTAGGATCATTTTATAATAAATGGCGCCAATCCACCATTCATTACTGGTAACAGTATCTGTTTGATTATTAATATTGGAAGTTCGGTCTATCAGCGGAAAGAGTTTTAAAGATCCATCCTGGGTATTCAGTTGAATAGCGCCATGTCTCCTGTGAACGTCTTCATCCTTACTGACCTGCCAGGTGAAGATCCTGAAACTGCTGTCAGGAGAAAAAAGCCTTGAAATGCTGGCCAGAGAATCAAACGGATAGTAAAACGAAAAGGGAGTCTTTAATGCTCTCACCAGTATTCTGGTAAAATGGCTATCAGATCTGAATCTGATCGCAGGGTCAGTGGAAGTGATAATCTGGTTAGCCAGAACTGATAAGCTATCTTCTTTTGATCTAAAGAAAGATGTGTTAGGGGTTCTATTTTGAGAGTTGGTTTCAAAGGAAAAGCATAAACCCAAAAATAATATAATAGCTGACTTGCTCATTTGAAAATCATAAATCGCTTTAAGTATGTATTCAACTCAAATCCCCAGCTTGGATTCAATGTTATAATTATTTCTGTCATGCGCATTTCTGGAAATCAACTCACCAAGAAATCCTGCCAAAAACAATTGTGTTCCCATGATCATGATCGCTAATGCTATGTAGAAAGCAGGGCGATTTGTTATGGGGAAGTCTGTGTCTAATATTTTTGAAACCAAAAGATAGAAGCTGATGGCAAATCCTATCAGAAAAGAAATTGTACCCAACAGACCGAAGAATTGCATTGGTTTTTTCCCAAATTTTCCAATGAACATGATCGTTGTTAGATCAAGGAATCCATTAACAAATCTTTCCCAGCCAAATTTACTGGTACCATATTTTCTGGGACGATGTTCTACCTCTTTTTCACCTATTTTGCTATACCCAACCCATTTGGCAAGAACTGGTATATACCTATGCATTTCACCATAAACATCAATTGATTTTACCACTTCCTGCCTGTAGGCTTTTAGCCCACAATTAAAGTCATGCAGATATATTCCGGACATTTTTCGTGTTACAGCATTGAAAAATTTGGAAGGTAGATTTTTTGTGAGAACATTGTCATAGCGCTTTTTTTTCCATCCGCTTACCAGATCATAATTTTCATGCATTACTTTTCGATACAATGAAGGAATTTCATCCGGGCTATCCTGTAGATCCGCATCCATGGTAATAATCACATCGCCCGTAACTTCTCGGAAGGCTACATTGAGGGCAGCAGATTTTCCATAATTTCTTTTAAATCTAATTCCTTTGAATCTTGGGTCTTTTGCATGGATCTCCTGAATCGTTTTCCAGGAATCATCGGTACTTCCATCATCAATCAAAATCACCTCATACGTATATGCGTTGGCTTGCATAACACGCATGATCCAGGAGCAGAGCTCAGGAAGTGATTCTGCTTCATCTTTTAGTGGTATGACAACAGATATATTCATGATTTACCAAATGGAGTGGTTTCAGTTTTTCTGGTGATTGCTGCTCCTATTAGGGATCCAACAGCTCCAACTACCATGGTAGCGAATATTGTACCAGCAATTAAAATGGGGAAATAGAATTTTCGGGTTACATCAAGAGCCTGTTCAATCATATCATCCGTCATTCTTTCATCCTGTAACATTTTTTCCCTTGCTATTTCCATGGCTTTTGATTCAGATTCGGGGAAAATATAGCTATAGGCAATCATGAACATAGTAAGAATGATCGTTACGAGGGCCGTTGCCTTGAATCCATAACTGAATAGTTCTCCAAAGGCTTTGGTGTTATCATTATTTCTACCGTAATCATAAATAAAATATATCAACATAGCCATATTCACAACTGAAGAGATCCAGGTAATCTTCGTATTGCCTTCCAGGTTGAAGATTATAAAAATCACATTCAAAAGAATCATGATTGATCCTATAATAAAACCGGCGAACAAATGCGACTTTACATTATTCATTTTAAATTCATATTAATTATGTTACCAAGAACTGTTGCAACTGCTCTCCCTTTTAGTTCCATATCAAGATAAGGAGAATTGGAAGACTTTGATTTGATATTTTCCTGAATGAAATGATAATTTTCATCACAATGATAAACGGTAAGATCAGCAACATTTCCTAAACCTATACTAGTGTCAAGGTTAAAAATGTGTCTTGGATTATAACAGATACAACGAAGAATTTCATCTTCACTGAGTCCAACCGAATTCAACAGTCCAAGAACAGATTCGAGGCCGAGCATACCGTAACCGGCATATTCATATTCACAAACTTTTGCGTCTTTATGTTGTGGGGTATGATGAGTGGTGATACAGTCTATAATACCATCTTTTACACCGTTTATAAGTGCTTTTCGATCAGATTCACTTCTCAAAGGAGGGTTGACTTTTAAATTGGTGTTGTACCCTTTTAACAGTTCTTCATGATTGAATAGAAGATGATAGGGGGTGCATGAACAGGTAATTTTAACGCCTCCTTGCTTTGCCTCCCTGATCATGTCAATGCTGGAGGCTAGGCTAATGCCTGTTAAATGAATGCGGGATCCAGTATATTTTGCCAGTGCAATATCTCTTGATACCATGATTTCTTCTGCCAATGCAGGTTTACCGGGCAGTCCTATCTGTGTGGAAACAATGCCTTCATGCATAAGTCCATGCGGCGCTATAGACTTGTCGTCGGGTATCTGAATGATTATCCCATCAAAAGCGCTAACATATTGTAAGGCCTTGATCAGCAATCCGGATGATTGTATTGCTTTTGTTCCATCACTGAAGGCAATTGCACCACTGGCCTTCATGTCGTGCATCTCAGTAAGCTCCTGCCCCTCAGTATTTTTGGTGACAGCACCCAGCGGATGAAGTTGAACAGGTGATGTTAGTTGCTTTCCGCTGATGTAATCGACAGTAGACTTATTCTGAACAACAGGTTGTGTATTTGGAGTGAGAAACAGGTGTGTGAAACCACCTTGTGCTGCGGAGGCTGAGGTGGTGTCAAGTGTATCTTTGAATTCATAACCCGGATCGGTTCCGGTTATAAAAACATCCACCCAACCGGGAGAAACATGTATACCAGGGTATTCAATAATGTGATCTGCCTGTAGGGAAATGGTATCTCCAATTTCTTTTATGATCCCGTCAACGATGAAAATATCCTTGACCTTGTTGTAGTGGGGAGAGTTGATATCCTTGATGATCGCCTGGCGGACTAGGATGCTCATAATAAAGGAATTAGGCAAAGGTAATGGATTGTACCAATATACCCATTGATTGACTCAATACTTGTTTTGTGATGAAGAATTTCATTAAATTTGCTGCCTGTTCGGGAAGTGGCGCAGCCCGGTAGCGCACTTGTATGGGGTGCAAGGGGTCGCCAGTTCGAATCTGGTCTTCCCGACACAAAAAGAGTCCTGTAAATGGACTCTTTTTCATTAAAATATCTGCCTATTTTTTCCTTTTATCTCTCTCTTTACCGGCTCATTCACAATTGTTTAGCAAAATCGAAGAGTGATGCATAGCGATCATCAATGATGGGGTGTGGAAATGCTACTTCGGGATTCGTTGTGGATAGAAAAATTGCATAAACTCCTGCATGTTGTGCAAAGTACATGTCAGATAATTTATTTCCGATCATGATGGTTTTGGAGAAATTAATTTCCGGAAATGATTTTTTGGCACGATAAGCCATCCCGGGATTGGGCTTTCGATCTGGATGACAATTTTCAATACTTGTGCAATAAAAAATTTCATCAATTCTGCCATTTGCCAAAACGACCTCATCTTTCATCTTTTGATGAATATCATTTAGGGAAGCTTCTGACATCAATCCTTTCCCAACACCTCTTTGATTACTGATAACCACAATTCGATCAAATTTATTGGACAATATCTCAAGTGCATTTTTTACATCTGGTAAAAATCTGAATTCCTCCCAATTCAGGATATAGCCACCCTCTTTCTGCTCATTGATAACACCATCACGATCAATGAAAACCGACCAGGTATGGTCAATATTTCTCAAATCCCACCGAGGTTTTTGAAGCTCTTTCTGAGCCCTGGTATAATCTTCAGGAATTCCAATATCAATGAAATATGTATTTTGCTCCAGGCCGTAAAAACTACCCTGACCAAAGTTTTTTTCCAGATAATCTTTTTCGAACGAAAATTTCAGATCTCCAGAAGCATTTTTAAACTTATTGATATCCAGGATATAAACCCCACCATTGATGGTTGCTGACGGGTAGTATTTTTTCTCTTGAAAACCAACAATGCAATTGTTTTCATCTGTATCAACAATCCCATATCGATCAATTTCCTGCATTGGTTTTAACATCAAGGTGCAGACAGCATTTGCTTTAAAATGAAAATCACTGGCAGTTGTCAATTCAACAGCAAAAAGTGTGTCTCCATTGGTGACAATAACATGTTCTTCCGAAGCAGATTCAGATGCCAGTAATATTGCCCCCCCGGTACCCAATGGTTCTTGTTCAATTACACAGGTATATGATAGGGTAGAGAACTCCGTAAGAAGATACTCCTCAACAAACTCATGTTTGTATCCAAGGGAAAAAATAAACTTTTCAATTCCCTGACTTCTTAAATGATTAATAACATAAAATAAAAAGGGCTTTCCTGCAACTGGAGCCATGCATTTGGGAAGATCAGGAACAGTATCTCGCAATCTTGTTCCTAGTCCTCCAGCTAGTATAATGGCTTCTTTGATCATGAACCGAAATAGTTCTCTTCCACAAGCTGACAAATGATGTGGCCAATCAGAATATGAGCTTCCTGAATTCTGGGTGTGTCATGTGAAGGAGCAGGTATCCATATATCGGATAGTTCTTTCATTTGACCACCATTCATTCCTGTGAAACCAATGGTTATAATAGAGTTCAGTTTTGCAACTTCAAAAGCTTTTATGATATTGACAGAATTACCGGATGTGCTCAAGCCAATCAACACATCACCTTTCATTCCAATACCCTCTATGATCCTGGAATAAACCTTATCATAGCCATAATCATTGGCAACAGCTGTTAAATAAGAAGAGTTGCAGTGGAGTGCCTCAGCTGGGAGCGCTTTGCGATCTTTATAAAACCTGCCTGAAAATTCAGCAGCCAAATGCTGAGCATCAGCAGCACTACCGCCATTGCCACAGAAATAAACTTTATTTCCGTTTTTGAAAGATGTTGTTACAATTGATACCGCATCCTCAATAGAACTTAAAATCTGATCATTATCAATGATCTTATTTTTGGTTTCTATTGAAGCTGCTATGATATGCTTGATCTTCTCCATTTTTCTCAATTGAATTTGTTAATCAAATTGTCCATGTTTTCAATCCGTGATCTACAAATTGATAATTACGTGAAATACCACCAAATTTTTCAAGCGACTGTGCTACCATGAATTTGGTATTTATTGGACAATAAAAAATCATAAATCCACCACCTCCTGCACCGGAAATTTTCCCTCCGCTTGCACCAGCTTGTTTGGCAGTTTGATATATGTCTTCCATTAATTGATTGCTGATTCCTTCAGCCATTTTTCGTTTTTGTTCAAATCCATAATCTAAAATAACTCCGATCTCATCAAGTTTACCCCTCAACAATGCTTCTTTCATCTGTTTGGCCTGTTCTTTTAAATGATGCATAGCCTCAATAGAAGAAGTATTGTTGCTATTTACATTTTGCGTTTGTTTTTTGATTATGGTGGCTGAGTCTCTGCTCGTGGATGTATAATATAACAAGAGATTGTTTTCCAGCTCATAGAGATGCTCTCTTTTTACTTTCAACGGGTTCACGATCACTTTATCATCTTTATAGAACTCCATAAAATTCACTCCGCCAAAAGTAGCAGCATATTGATCTTGCCTTCCTCCTGCAAGATTTAAATCAGTGCGTTCAATTTCATACGCATAGTGAGCAAGATCATAATCGCCCATTGGAATTCTTAACATTTCGGAAAAAGCACCTAAAATCGATACCACAAGTGTAGAAGAGGTGCCCAATCCTGATCCGGCAGGAGCATCAACAAATGTATTCAGTTTGAATCCCTTTTTTATGGGGCCAAAATCTTTCACAACTCTGTTATAGACTCCTTTTAGCAAGTCTAGTTTTCCGTCAATAGGTAAAGATTCCTGAAGGGGATAGGTAGCGATTTCATTTCTGTCAAAGGCTTCCAGAACAATTTGATCCTCATCAATGAATTGAATACTGGCTTTTGCAAAAAGAGAGATGGTAGCATTTAAAATTGAACCCCCATATATGTCGCAATATGGACTAACATCAGTTCCGCCACCGGCTAGTCCAATTCTGAGAGGAGCTTTACTTCTGAATATCATTTGCTATTGCTGAGATGGCATCTACCATATTTGACCAACTGTATTTCACTTTCTCATTGCGAAGTTGTGAAATAAATTGCATTTCTCCTAATTGGTAAAATTTGAGAATGCCTGCTGCGATACTTTCTGGAGAGGGTTCAACAACCAAACCCACCTTCCCGTCAGGCACCAGTGCGGGTAGTCCCCCTACATTGGTGACAATCATTGGTTTTTCAAAATGATAGGCAAGTGGTGTTACGCCGCTTTGTGTTGCTGATTTATAAGGTTGTATAACAACGTCGGCTGCACAGAGATAATATTTCACCTCACTGTCTGGAATAAAATCTGTTCTGAGGATTAATTGCTCTTCAATGCCCAATTGTTTTATTTGATCTTGATATTGTTTTGCATCTTCGTAAAATTCTCCTGCAATCAGCAGTTTAATTCCACTCTCTCTGATGCCCTTATCATTCATGGCAGATAATAGCAAGTCTAATCCTTTGTATTTTCTGATAAATCCAAAAAAGAGAATAATCTTAGCCTGTTGGTCAATACCAATTTTCTGCCTGGCTTCAATTTTAGATACTGCCTTACCAAAATTATCATAGAGCGGATGGCTTACCAATTTTGCTGGCTTATTCTTTTCAAGCTGCTTCAGGTCCATCAACACTTTTTCACTCATCGTAATGAATCCATCACAAGCAGAAATAAAATATTTTGTGAAGGCCAAATCGCCAGGTCTTTTTTCATGGGGTATGATGTTGTCTGCCAGACAGACAATTTTAGTGTGGTTATTTTTTCTTACTCGTCGAAGTATAGTTCCCAATGCAGGTCCCATAAAGGGCAGCCAGAATCGAACAAGAATTATATCCGGCTTTTCATTTTTGATCTTGTTGCCTATTCGAATCCAATTGATGGGATCAATCGAATTAATCACTGTATGAATTTTGATATTTTCAGGAGCAGGATCACTGGAGTATTGTGTTGTACCTGGAAATAAGAATGATGGGTATTGTAATGAAAATGAATAAATCGAACAATCGTACTTTTCTTGCGTAAATGCTTCTGCCAGTCTTTGATTAAAACTGGCTAATCCTCCTCTTAAAGGATATGCTGGGCCAATTATGATGACCTTTTTGCTCATTGAAAACGTTGCAATTCAATATTTATACCTGGATGAATCAAAGATAAGAACTAAGTAGGGTTAAGACCAATTGTCTGAATACTTTGTTTTCAAGAAATTGACAGTTCATTTTAATATTCCTTCAAGACTTCCGCCTTTGGCAAAAAGATGATCCGTTTTGGCTAGACATGCAGGATCCAGTTCTACAGCAGGGGCATGATGAGGTTTTATTCTGGCATCAATGATCAATGGTCCCTTACATCCCCAGTGCTTATTATCAACAAAAGAATTAATACCGTGTATATCGTGTGATGGATTGCTTCTGGTGAAAGCAACCCATAGAAAATTATTGATGCTTGCCGCTGTAAAATCTACATCATCCGTCCAGATGAGAAGGGGAGTTCCATTGAGATCTGCATTTGAAAGTCGACTATTGATCCTTTCCAATTCCTCGGCACAGGATGTTGCATCTGAATATTTGCCAGTAGAAATAGCTACCACACCTGGCATGATCAATTTACATTTTACAAAATCTGATATTGATGAAAATGCAGTCGACAAAGAAGTATCCAGCTTACGAATCACTTCACCATAGGCTGCAAATACAACTTTGCTTCCACTGTTAATTCCCGTTCCGGAATAATCCAGCGTATCCATCGTTGTCTGTGTATGAAAATGCAGATCCCTGTCTAAATGTATTCTCTCCAGGATATACTCAAAGTATTCCTGAATATGATGTGTACTCAAGCGTTGAAGAGGATCGGCTGTAATAAACAGGAATTTGGCAAGGCTGAGTTGTCCTGTTCCCAAAATGTGATTGGCAATGGTCAGGAGTTCTGATGGCCTGGTGGCCGGTAAGTATGGTGTGTATCGCTCGCTGCCAATGGCAAGCAGTAGCGGATGTACACCTGCTGCATCTACAGCATGTACTTCTTTTACTCCCGGAATCTCTTTTGGAATTGCAGTTCCGGTCATTTCATGAATGAGTTGTCCGAAGGATGTATCCTCCTGTGGCGGTCTGCCGACAACAGTGAAGGGCCAAATGGCATTTTTTCTGGCATATACCTTGTGCACCTTCATCAATGGAAATGGATGCTGTAAACTGTAATAACCCAGATGATCACCGAATGGTCCCTCTGGCTTGTTTTCTCCCGGATATACTTCCCCTGTTATCACGAAATCAGCATCAAGACTAACAGCATGGCCATCTTCATACTGATACCGGAATCTCCTGCCACCCAATACTCCGGCAAAAGACATTTCGCTCAGCCCCTCCGGAAGTGGCATAACTGCAGCAACTGTATGGGAGGGAGGACCACCAATGAAAACACTTACTTTTAAGGGTTTATTCAGTAGGTTGGCCTTGGTCTGGTGCACTCCAATACCTCTGTGCAATTGATAATGAAGACCAATTTCTCTATCCTGTAGGTAATCATTACCCGACAATTGAACACGATACATGCCCAAATTAGCATTCAGGATTCCCGGATTTTCAGGATCTTCTGTATAGACTTGTGGCAGGGTCACAAAAGCCCCACCATCCATTGGCCAGTGATGCACTTGGGGAATATCACTGATGGATATCTCTTGGAACAAAACCGGTTTCCGGATTGGATTGCGAAGGGGAAGTGCATTCAATGCTGTACCGATCAACCCAAGATGTTGAAGTGGCTTTTTGAAAGCAGAAACCGGGTCATTTTTAATCCCTATTAGACGCTGAACTGCAGTAAGAGTATCCCTGAAAATGAACTTACTTCGATCAAGTGTTCCGAAAATATTGGAAGCTGCCCTGAACGATGACCCTTTGATATTTTCAAAAAGTAAGGCGGGTCCGCCTGCCTCATGTACACGATGATGGATGGTGGCCAACTCAAGATAAGGGTCAACCTGCTCTTTAACTCTCCTTAGTTGTCCTGTTTTCTCCAGGTCCAACAAGCATTCTTCCAGCGATTGATAAGCCATTTTAATGTGATGTTATGCAAGGATAACAGCAAAGGAGAGTTCAAGGTTCTGTGATGCCGCTATCAGATCCTTTCAAAGGCAGAAAAGAAAAAGCTTCCTTCGATGGCAGCATTTTCATTGCTGTCACTTCCGTGGATGGCGTTTTCTCCTACACTTTTCGCATATAGCTTTCTTATGGTTCCTTCCTCAGCATTTGCAGGGTTGGTAGCACCAATCAGTTTTCTGAAATCTTCTACTGCATTGTCTTTTTCAAGAATAGCTGCCACGATGGGACCACTGCTCATGAAATCAACCAATTCACCATAAAAAGGTCTTTCCTTGTGTATTGCGTAGAATTCACCAGCTTTTTCAGCACTCAAGCGAGTAAGTTTCATGGCTATCAGTTTGAAACCGGCAGCTTCAATATGTTTGAGGATAGAGCCTGTGTTTCCCGCGGCAAAAGCATCAGGTTTGATCATGGTAAAAGTTCTGTTGCTCATAGATTTTATTTTTATGGACCGCAAAGGTATGTCATGCCTTCACAGATACCAAGAAAAAGGGCTTACATTTGCAGCCGATGATGAAAGAAATTTCCGGAGTTTTTGAAGCGCTGACCAACCATTCAAAGGTGGTAATAACCATGCACCAAAAGCCTGATCCCGACGCTATGGGATCTTCTCTGGCTTTATGGCATTTTTTAACTGCCTTAGGTCATGATGTTACCGTCATTTCCCCCACCAACTGGGCTGATTTTCTCAAGTGGATGCCTGGTGCTGATTCCGTTATGGATTACGAATCTAATCCAGAAAAAGCAAAATCGGTATTGTTGCAATCAGACTGGCTTTTTTGTCTGGATTTCAATCATTTTAGCAGAACCCGACACATGCAATCTCTTCTGGAGTCGATCTCCTGCAGTAAAGTATTGATTGATCATCACCGAGAACCGCAGGTAGCATCCTTTGATTTTGGGGTGAGTGATATTACCAAAAGTTCCACCGCTGAGATGATCTATGATTTTATAGTCTTGTCCGGCAGAAAAGAAAAGATCAACAAAGAGATTGCTACCTGTCTATATGCTGGTGTTATGGCAGATACCGGCTCATTTAGATTTTCGTCAACTACTCCTTCAGTTCATCTCATGGTAGCCGAATTGCAAGGGCATGGTATTGACCATCCCAGAATTCATTCCAATACGTATGACAATTTTCAGGAAAACAGGTTGAGATTC
The DNA here is from genome assembly GCA_046309555.1 of Chitinophagia bacterium. Lineage (GTDB taxonomy): Bacteria > Bacteroidota > Bacteroidia > Chitinophagales > Chitinophagaceae > Pollutibacter. The sequence continues at coordinate 4,353 of JBKCOY010000122.1, read as the reverse complement.
ATTGGCCATGTCTTATCAAATCGACTTGAGGTTCTTTATGAACACAATACTGCCCTGATCGCCATTCCGAAATCAGATATTCTAAGATTTCATATCAAAACCGGTGATACAGAGGGACTTGTAAATTATCCTTTGTCCATTCAGGGTATAGAAATGGCTGCTTTGCTGATAGACAGGGATGAAGAAAGAAAATGGTCTTTCAGGAGCAAAGAGTCATTTGATTGTAATACGTTTGCAAGAAGATATTTTGAGGGAGGTGGACATTACAATGCTTCCGGAGGCAGGAGCAGTGCATCAGTAGAAGAAAATGTCAAACTTTTTAAAAAAGCTTTACAAGAGTTCAAAAACAATCCTAAATAATAAAAATGAAAAAATCTGCAATTCTTATCGGTGCATTGTTCATCCTGATGTTCAACGCTTGTAATAACATTGGCTTTGAAAAAACAAAGACAGGCCTGGAATATAAAATTATAGGTGACGGTAAAGGCGAAAAATTGGAACATGGGGATTTCGCAAAATTCGAATATCGACTTACTTACAAGGACTCTCTTGTCATGAATACTTATGATTTTATGCCTGCCTTTGATCAGATCGACAGCGTTGGCAGGTACCATGATTTTTCAGAGATCATGACCAAGCTCAAGGTAGGGGATAGCGTTGTGGTTGTTCAACATTATGATTCGCTTCAGAAAGGTTCACAATTTGGCGTTCCTCCCTTCATGAAAAAAGGAGATAAACTTCAGGCAACACTGAAAATCATTGCCGTGTACAAGAACAAAAATGGTAAATCCTCACGTGATTGGGCTGTAGAAGCATACAAAGCTGAAATTGACAACTATAGATCCAAGGAAATGGCAGCCATTGAAAAATATCTTTCCCTCAAGAAAATATCTGCCACCAATGTAAATAACTCAGTTTATGTACAAATTGAGCAGGAAGGAACCGGTAAACGTGCAGACTCAGGGCAATTGGTTGGTATCAAATACAATGGTTACAATTTTGAAGGGAATTATTTTGATTCAAATATTGATACAGCCAAGCAATCCGCTCCTCATGGATTGGATACTTTCTTTTTTGTTTCTAAAATGGAAGGTGCTATTCAAGGAATGTTGGAAGGAATTGTTGCCTTTAAAAAAGGAAGCAAGGGGAAAATGTTCATACCCTCCAGCATGGCTTACGGACCTCAGGGCATGGCCCCGGCCATCAAACCTAATGAAAACCTGATCTTTGACATTGAAGTGGTTGAGGTAAAAGATCTTCCCAAAACTCCACAACCCAGTATGCAAATGCCTCAAGGAGGAAACCAATAAATTCAAAAGGAGCCAAATGGCTCCTTTTTTTATGCATTTCTCATTTTTTCAAACAGTGTTACGGCTTCTACCGCTTCCTTTACATCATGAACCCGTAATAGCTGAACACCTTTCAAAAGAGCAATTGTATTAAGGATGGAAGTGCCATTGAGTGCATCTTCTGGTGCTGTTCCAAGTAATTTGTAGATCATGGATTTCCTTGAAAAACCTGCAAGAAGCGGTTTGTTGAAAGAATGCAAGGATTCCAACTGATCAAGGATTTGATAGTTGTGTTCAATTGCTTTACCAAAACCAAATCCGGGATCAAGGATGAGCTGACCTATGCCGGCTGCACTGCAGGCTGCAATTCTTCCTTCAAAGTAATGACTTACTTCCTGAATAACATTTTCATAATGCGGATTGTCCTGCATATTGTCAGGCGTTCCTTTCATGTGTGTACATACATACGGAATATCATAGGAGCCTACCACATTCAGCATGTTTTGATCCATTAATCCCCCTGAAACATCATTGATCATGTCAGCCCCTGCTTCTATTGCATAAGAAGCAACAGAAGATTGAACAGTGTCTACAGAAATCCAGATATCCGGATACTGATCCTTGAGGTAAGTGATGGCGTATCCAATTCTGCTGATCTCTTGATCAGCTGAAATAGTTTTGCTTCCGGGCTTAGTACTCATGCCTCCAATATCGATGATGGCCGCTCCCGATCTTACCATTCCATCAATCAAATCCTTTGTTGTGGCTTCTGTATCACTTCGGCTGGCAGCATAAAAAGAATCCTGATTGCAATTGAGGATTCCCATGACCTTTGGCTTGTCGAGATTGAGCAATTTACCATTGGATCGTAACGTCAACATTTTCGGGCTTTGTTTATTTTTGCTACCTCAGGCAAAATTGAATTAATTTGCCATAATTACAACATTTAAATAGGATAGGGTAACCATGAGTTCTGCAACACTTTCTCAATATGACAATTCTGTTAAGGAATGCAAGGATATTTTCTTGAAGAAAACCCTTGATTATGGAACATCCTGGCGATCGCTCAGGATCATCTCCATTACGGATCAGATTTTCATCAAGGCCATGCGGATCAGAACAATCCAGGAGAAAAAAGTACAGAAAGTAGGAGATGATATTGCAGCTGAATTTAAAGGAATCGTGAACTATGGCATCATTGGGCTCATTCAGTTGTCGATTGGGAATGCCATTGTTGAAGACATGCCAATTGCAGTTGCCGAAAGCTCTTACGACCAACATGTAAATGAAGCAAAGTTGACTATGTTGGACAAAAATCATGATTACGGAGAAGCTTGGAGAGATATGAGTCAGGAGAGTTTTGTAGATCTGATCATCACCAAACTCAGTCGGATCAAGCAGATACTTTCCAATGATGGAAAAACCATGATCAGTGAGGGCATCGATGCCAATTTTATTGATATCATCAATTATGCAGTTTTTGGCCTCATTCTCATTGGTGAAGGAAAGTCGGGTCATCATTCATAAAACATTCGTATGCGGATAACATTAGGATTTACAAGAATTTTTGTCGGTGTTCTTTTCATTTTCAGTGGTTTGATCAAAGCCAATGACCCCATGGGACTGAGCTATAAAATGCAGGAATTCTTTGAGATCTGGGGCATGGACTTCCTGAATGATTATACACTTGCTTTGTCAATTCTCATGATCGCATTTGAGATCATAGCGGGTGTAGCAGTTCTCGTAGGCTGGCAATTCCAGTTGTTCAGCTGGATGCTTTTCCTGTTGATCATTTTCTTTACTTTCTTAACTGGCTATGCTGTTTTCTCGGGCAAGATAAAAGAGTGCGGATGTTTTGGTGATTGCATCAAACTGAAAGCAGATCAATCCTTTGCAAAGGATCTTATCCTGCTGGTAATGACGGGTTTATTGCTATACAAGAGAAAGAGCATTGGTTCTTTGTTTTCAACAAAGTTTTCAGTTAGCATTCTACTCATCGTCACCATTGCATCATTTTGGGTGCAATTTTATGTACTGAAGAATTTGCCAATAGTAGATTGTCTGCCCTACAAAGTGGGACTCACCATCCAGGAACAAATGAAAATACCTGCTGGAGCAATTCCTGATAGTACAGTAATCACCTTTGTTTATGCAAAAGATGGAAAAGAGGTTGAGTTTGATGCTGAACATTTTCCGAATGATTTTAACGATAGTCTATACTCGTTTGTGAGGAGATATGATAAATTGATCCGCGAAGGGGATGCGAAGCCGCCGATAAAGGATTTTGTGATCATTGCTCCATCCGGAAATGATACCACACAGGCAGTGCTCACAGATCCTGATCCTCAATGGATACTTTTTGCAAAATCTATTGATAATGATAAGGAGGACTGGATAAAAGAGATCAGTAATTATGCCGCGTTGGCTGCTAAGAACAATATCAGATTCATGGCAGTGACTTCTGATGCTGATGGCCTGGGAAGGATATTCAAAAACAATAGTATCAATTTGCCAATCTTGAAAGGAGACCTGGTTGCAATCAAAACTGCTGCCAGATCAAATCCAACTCTTTACCATCTAGACAGAGGAAAAATAGTGTCTAAATACGGAAAAGCACAATTGAAAGGATTGGAAGCCGAATTTAACGGTGGGACGGCTCAATAATTTTAAAATTTGCCTCCTTTTTCTTAAATTAAACTTGTAAAACAGGTTTTATGAAAAAGGTTTCAGACATTTTCAAAAGAAAAGGTACCCAGAATATTTCAATTGATGTAACCTCTCCGGTGCTGGATGCCCTCAAACTGATGGCAGACAAGAACATTGGTTCAGTGGTGGTAATGCGTGATGATCAATATATGGGTCTTTTCACGGAAAGGGACTATGCCCGCAAAGTTATTTTGCATGGTAAAAGTTCAAGTGACCTTACTGTAGGGGAAGTTATGTCAGAATACTTACCCAAGGTCAACTTGAATGCAACCACAGAAGAATGCATGGAGATCATGTCCAATCATAATATCCGATATTTACCAGTTTTTGAATCTGATAGTTACATAGGCGTGATCAG